>DASQCO010000115.1:0-65824 GCA_035634635.1 Polyangiaceae bacterium | reverse complement strand
GCCGCATTGCGTACCAACATCAAGCGCTACATTTTGCCGCCCCGCCGCCCGAAACGCTCATACCCTCGCGTCGTCAAAATAAAGATGAGCGGCTACAATCGAAAGCGACCCACGGCGGAATCGCTTAAGTGAACGGCATTGGCGTTAACCCCGCAACTCCCTCAGTTCAACTCACTCCGCCGCGCGGCGCTCGGGGGAGCTACGCTGTCGTGGACTTGTTGGAGCTTTTCGGCGAGGAGGCGGAGGCGTTCCGTGGGGTCGGTTTCGGCGAGCAGGCGTTGGCTGGAGTCGGGATCGCCGACTAGGGCGGCGGCTATGCGATCGGCGAAGGCGCCTGCGCCTTCTGCGCCGCGCGTGAGGGCGCGCAGATCACGGACGGGTTCTGGGAGATGCGGGGACAGGTTGGACCAGAGCGAGATCAGTTTGCGTTGCCAGGCACTGGTGACACCGGCATCAGAGAAGCCGTCATTTAGTTCTTCCAGACGAAATTCGCGGAAGGCGCGGTTTGGCGGCAATTCTTCGAGGATGCGGGCGCGAGCGAGGCCGCGCAGGGTGATGTCGAAGCGACCGTCCGCGTGCTCGGCCGAGTCAATCACGGCACCGATGCCACAGATGTCGAACACGGGCGGACGCCCCTCGTAGTCTTCCTCGAAGCCGGGCTTGAGGCGAACGATTCCCATCAGCTTGCGCCCAGCGAGCACTTCACGGACGAGCTCGCGATAACGCGGTTCGAATACGTGCAGAGGCAAAAGAGCACCGGGAAAAAGCACGACATTGGGCAGGGGGAAGAGCGGCAATGCAGCCAAATCGCGCTCGACAAGCCCAGAGAATGACATCGGCGCGTATCTTCTCACATCGGCGGGCGCAGCGCCATTATCGGCGGGCGCAAACCAGGTGCCTCGCAGGTTCGACTCAGCGTGGTGTGCCGACTTGGCGACTCGTTTACTTGGCGACTTGATCGAGGCGTCCGAGCTTTCGAAGCTCTGGGCCCAACCAAGTCGTGGCGCCCGTGACGAGCAGCGTCATTCCGCCACCGAAGACCACGGATGGGATCACGCCCATGAGGCGCGCAGCGACGCCCGACTCGAACGCGCCGATCTCGTTGGACGAGCCGATGAAGATTTGGTTAATCGAAGCGACGCGACCGAGGAGCTGACCGGGCACACGTAGTTGCAACAGCGTACTGCGCACGACGACGCTCACCATGTCGAGCGCGCCGCTGGCCGCGAGCAACCCGAGCGAGAGCGCAAAGCTCTTGGACAGCGCAAAGGCGACGATCGACAACCCGAACCCTGCAGTCGAAAGCAAGAGGGTGCGCCCAGCGCGACGCAGTGGCGGACGCGACGCTAGAAAAATGGACGCCGCCAACGCACCCACCGCAGGCGCTGCCCGCAACATCCCGAAGCCGCGCGAACCGACTGCTAGAATCTCGTTTGCGAATACAGGCAGGAGCGCGGTTGCTCCACCAAACAACACGCCGAACAGATCCAACAGCAACGCGGACAGGAGCAGGCGATCACTCGCCAGGTAGCTGAAGCCCTCACGAATGCTGTGCAGCACGGACAAGCTGCTCTTCGCGGCTTGCGTCAGACGGACCTTGGGCACGCGATACATGGCTACCCACGCCACCGCCAATAGCAGGCCCGCGGTGAAGTACGCGCCGTGCGGGCCAATTGCCGCATACAGGAGCCCGCCCCCTGCGGGCCCCGCGAACATGGCCAGCTGAAAGAAGCTGGTGCGAATCGCGATCCCTTTTGCGTACAGCGAAGGCGGCAAGAGCTCGGCATTCAACGCGGCGCGCGCAGGCTGAAGGAAGCTGCGACACATGCCCAAGATCACGATTGCGGTGTAGATCGCAAACTTGTGGCGCGCGACCCCGAGTGCGGCGTGCGAAAGCGAAAGCAGCAACAAACCGGCCGAGACAGCGACCATCACGTACAGCACGGTGAGCGATACGCGGCGGCGATCGCGCGCGTCAGCCACATGACCACCGAAGAGGGCAAACGCGATGAACGGCAACGCCTCAGCCAGACCGACCGCACCGAGTGACAGCGGATCACGAGTGAGCTCGTAGATCTGATACGCGACGACCGTGCCCTGGATCTGATTGGCCAGCGTGACCAAGACCATGCTGGCCATGAACTCACGAAAGCCGGGCACGGCCCAGATGTTGGGCTCCGGGAGTGCTGGTGCGCTCGGACTCGCGACGGCTGATTCGGACAAACTCGTGCCTGAAACTATTGGACAGGAATCAGCGATCGTCAATCCGAACGCGAGAACCGTTAATCGCTGATTTCAGCTCGCCGGAGCGACGGCACAGGGCAAAACGCCTAGGGTATGGCCGAGCTTCAATTGCTTGGTGCTGAGGTAGGCGATGTTGTCCTGCGTTGGCCGAGTGATCAGCGGCACGCGCTCCACGATACGCAATTTGTAACCATCCAGCTCCTTGAATTTGGCTGGATTGTTGCTCATCAAGCGAATCGTGGTCACGCCCAAGTCGGTCAGAATTTGTGCGCCGACGTCGTACGTGCGGGAATCGACGGGCAAGCCGAGATCGAGGTTGGCCTGCACGGTATCACGCCCTTGGTCCTGCAATTTGTAAGCGTGCATCTTGCGCGTCAGGCCGATGCCGCGGCCCTCGTGGCCGCGCAGATAGACGACCACGCCCTGCCCTGCGTCCGCGATCTTCTCCAACGCGGAGTCGAGCTGAGTGCCACAATCGCAGCGCGTACTGCCGAAAATATCGCCGGTGAGGCACTCCGAGTGGACGCGCACGAGTACGTTCTGCGCGCCGCGCACCTCACCGCGCACGAGCGCAATGTGCTCGATGCCGTCGAGCACTCCGCGATAGATGCGCGCACTGAACGCGCCATGCCGAGTGGGCAAACGCGCATCCGCGACTGCTTCGACCAACACCTCGGTGCGGCGACGATAGGCGATCAGATCGGCAATGCTGATGCGAATCAAGCGGTGTTCTTGCGCGAAACGGGCAACTTGCTCGGGGCTTTGCATGGTCCCGTCGTCGTTGACGAGCTCAGCCAAGACACCGATTGGGGCGAGCCCCGCCAGGCGCGCGAGATCCGACGCCGCCTCGGTGTGTCCTTCGCGTCGCAGCACGCCGCCGTCGCGCACGCGCAACGGAAAGATGTGTCCGGGTCGCGCGAAGTCGCCCGCTTTCCTCCGCGGATCCGCGAGCGCGCGCAAAGTAGCGCTGCGATCCGCAGCGGAGATCCCGGTGGTCGTGCCCACCGTGTAGTCCACCGAGACAGTGAACGCGGTGCGCATCGATTCTGTGTTGTCCGCGACCATCAGCGGCAAACCCAGATCGCGGGCGCGCTCGTGCGGCACCGTGGCGCAGATCACGCCGCTCGTGTGACGGATCATGAACGCGATCTTGTCGGGAGTCGCGTGCTCCGCGGCCAAGATGAGGTCGCCTTCGTTTTCACGATCGGCGTCATCCACGACGACCACGATTTCGCCTCTGCCGATGGCAGAGATGGCTGCCTCGACGCTATCGAATGCCATATTCATCCTGCAATTTCCCGAGCCTCGGGCGCTCGATCCGGTTGTGAGTGATGAGAGCCGCGGAGCGATCCTGCAATTTCGCCAGAGCGAATCAAACGCGCGCGCACCACGTTGCGACTGATGCCGAGCAAGCGCGCGGTCTGCAGCTGGTTCTGCGAGCAATAATGATACGCGGTCTTCAGGACGACGTCCTCGATGTGTTCGAACAAGTCCGGCAGCTCTTGCTCGAACAGCTCCAACAAGGCGAGCTCGAGCGCCGAGTGCTGCTCTTCGGCCGGGACGGGATGAGCCCCACGATTCTCGCTGTCGCGATGAGCGCCATTTTTGCGATGGGTGCTGCGCGAGCGACTCACTGGAGGCGAATCGAGCACGCTCAAGCGCAAATCTTCGGGAGTGATTTGAGAGCCGTGGCAGAGCAGCAGCGCGTGATGCATGGCGTTCTCCAGCTCACGAATGTTGCCCGGCCAAGAGTGCTCGAGCAGCCGCGCAGCCGCTTCCGAACCGAGTTCAGTCGGGCCGAGCTCTAAACGCTGCCGATAAAACTCCAAGAAGTGTCGGGCCAACGGCAAGATGTCGCCCGCGCGCTCGCGCAGCGGCGCAAGC
This sequence comes from Polyangiaceae bacterium, assembly GCA_035634635.1. GTDB lineage: Bacteria > Myxococcota_A > Polyangia > Polyangiales > Polyangiaceae > PMG-095. The sequence goes on along the minus strand of DASQCO010000115.1, from coordinate 61,696 downwards.
TCCAGCGTGGCCGCGCTGAGTACCGTGAGCAGCTCCTGACTGAAGCGCCCCGCGAGCACCGCTTGACTGAGATCGACGTTGGTCGCGGCGATTACGCGCACGTCGACCGGCGTTGGCTCGGATGCGCCGAGCCGCAGCACCTCACCGACGGACAACACGCGCAGCAATGCTTGTTGAACCTTCGGCGACAGATCGCCAATCTCGTCCAGGAACAACGTGCCGCCGTGCGCGGCCTCGAGCCAGCCCGCCTTGGCACTCGTCGCGCCCTGCCACGCGCCCTTGGCATGCCCGAACAGCTCGCTCTCCGCCGCATCCGGCGAAAACCCACTGCAATTCACCGCCAAGAACGGGCGCGCCGCCCGCGGACTCAGCTCATGCAGGTGCCGCGCTACGAGCTCACGCCCAGTGCCCGTCTCGCCCGAGATCAGCAAGCCGACCTGCTTCGGCGCAAGTTCCCGCACGCGCGCGAGCAGCGCTACCGACTTCGGATCCTCGAAAACCAGCGCCTTGGCCCGAACCGAGAGCGCCAAAGCACCCGCGCCAGGCAACGTTAAGACAGTCATCCGTCGATCTTCCAGCTCCAGACCGGGCAGGACATTACACCAAAAAAGCACATTGTCCACGTTAATGGACGACGAGCACCACGTGACCGCGGCGATTGGCTCGGCGCGCGCGTTGATACCGGCGAGATTCGACGGTCCGCGATGACGGATCTGCGACGGGAACTCGGCCGAACTGGGAGGTGCGATGCCGGATCGGGAGCGCCCCCCACTCTTCCTCTTTCCGGGTGGAGGCCGATCTAGGCAGCTCGCTGGTTCGTTGCGAGGGCGCGGGGCTCGACCACCGAGCGGCGGCTAGATGGAGTAGCGGACTACGGGCTTCGTGCCCGCCGCTGCTTCGCGAACCTTGGCGGCGACGTCGGCGAGCGTCGTGCCTTCGAGCACACGCAACGTGGATTGGTGCATCTCTTTGAGGACCAGGCGGATGCCACACGTGCGCTCGTCTTCGCAGCCCTCACAGCGACGATAGGCGGTTTGGCTCAGACAAGGCACGGGGGCAAGCGGACCATCCAAGATACGAATGATGCTCGCGAGATTGATATCCTCAGGTCGCCGACGCAGCAGGTAACCGCCGCCACGGCCCTTGCGACTATCGAGAATGCCGTGCTGCTTCAGCTCACGCAGAATCAACTCCAGAAACTTCTTTGGAATGCCCTCACGCTCGGCGATGTCCGCGATCAGCATCGGCTCTGCCTGATCGACAGAGGCCAGCAAGGCGAGAGCCTTGAGCGCGTACTTCGTCTTCATCGTGAGCATGGCCGAACAATCTACTTACCCGATGGGCGGGGGCCGAGCACGCGGAATGGATGAAGCGACATGACGCCTAGAGAAACGCTAGGAAAGGCTGGCGTGGACCCTCGCGCGGGCCCGAGGCGGAAATCGCCAAAACGCCGGTCGCTGAGCCGAGCCGAGGAACCCCAAAAACAAGCCGTTTTTCAGCCTCAACTCAGCAAAATCACAAAAGATTTCGGAACGCTTGACAGTTCGTTCGCCGTGAGTACTTTACGCCTCCCTGACGCGCGGTGGAGCAGCCTGGTAGCTCGTCGGGCTCATAACCCGAAGGTCGGAGGTTCAAATCCTCCCCGCGCAACAAGACGAAAAGGCCCTGAGAAATCGGGGCCTTTTTACTTTTTGTTATTCGGCGGCGTGTCGGGGTTGGGAGTCCGTTGACGCCTTCCATCCGGCGCTGCGCGCCGGAGCCTGGACTTCGAGAAGAGGGCCAGGATGTCTGAGGTGATGTCCAAGCTGTAAGGCCTCGTCGTTCTTGCGCGTCGCCAGACGAGTCGCCCTCGTCTTGGTGCCGCGCTGCACCGCTTGGTCCACCAGGAGCTGCTTCGCGCTCGTGCCATCTGGCTATCGAAGCCAGCGTACGCGCTTTACTGAGGGCAGGTCATGTTGCAAACCGCCGGAGCATCACCCTCGAGCTCCGTGCAAGTCGCGCTTTTTGCTGCGGCAACGCAGCCTGCCGCGCTGGCAGAGTCGTAAGCCGGGCAGAAGTTGTCGAGACTCATGCAGAACGGGGCAACCGATGCTCTGCAGTCGGCAAGAGTTCCAGTCTTGGCTGCTTCCGTCGGCTTGCATTCGAACGTGCGGTCGCACATCACGCTGTTGAACGCTTCGCAGAACCCTTCGGCCGTCGTCAAGGAGCCTGTAGTCGTTCCGCTGCCGCCTGCACCGGGCGCATTGCCTGCACCACCGCCGCCGCCATTGGGAGCATTGCCCGTACCGTTGCCCAAACCACCGGCGTTGCCAAACCCGCCCGTCCCGGGACCGACTCCGCTCGTGGAGCAAACGAGCTCACAAACGGTGGGAGAGGGTGCGAGCTTCCACACCTCGCACGCTTCGCTCTCGAGCGTACTCGCACAGATGCTCTCGAAGTCGGCGTTCACCTTTTTGCCAGGGCCGCAGCTCGGACCAAACGCGCTGCTGCCGCTTTGGTTGCTTTCGCAGCGCTTGTCGAGGCCGTCCCAGCATGTGTCGCTGCTCGCGCCGTAGCGCGCATGAAATGCGGCGTCTTGGGCAGCAGCGTCCGTACACAGGTAAGCCAGCCGACAAACTTCATTGGCCCAGTGGAGGCAGAAGTCTTGGGCAGCTGGGTCCACCGCGCCGCCCTTGTCCGAGCTACTGCTGCAACCCAAGCTCAACCCCAACACCAATCCAGCGACACCCAACTTTCGCATGCTTCCTCCGTGAAGCCGCGAACTATCACGTGCGGATTGCAGGCTGTCAATTCCGCGCGGGCACGCGCGGCCATCTCTCACGATATGTCGCGTGATTCGTAATCTTTACTCCGGTTGCGGCCCTGAAGAACTCAGGGCCTTTTTACTTTTGTTGCTCGAGCGCGCTGGGAGTCTTGGCCACGAGTTTTCGAGCCTACCCGAATGCTCGCAAAGCCGCCCGCGGCCAGGCGAAGTCTAGGTCTGCTCAGCCGCTTTGCCCGCAGCATCGGTCTGGTCGACGAGGCGCACATCAATCTCTAGGGTGCCGCCTAGGATTGCAGCGTAGCTCTTGCAGAGCTCGAGCGCTTCGTCGAAACCCGACAAATCGAGGATGGCGAAACCGCCAACCAGCTCTTTGGACTCTGCGAAGGGGCCGTCCATCGTGTGCAAGGCGTTGTTGGTGAAGGTAAGGCGTTTGGCGCTTTTGCTGGGTTTCAGCGAGACCGATTTGACGAGCACGCCCGCTTTCGTCATCTCATTCTTGAGTCGGGCAAGCTCGGCTTTCTTCTGCGCGCTGCGTTCGCCAGCTTCGGTTTCGGCGTCCGCCTTCTCGATCAGCAGGAACTGCAGTGGAGGGTTCTCCGGCGCGGGCATCAGGCCAATATCCCAGGGCTCGTTGACTTTTCCGAGCTCGAGCTCACAGTCGCCGAGGACTTTGCCATAGCGCTCGCCCCAGCCAATCGCTTGTTCGCGCGTCGTGACTTTGAGTTGGAGCACGGTCGAGGGCAGCTCGTGTTCGCCGGCGTAGGGACCGTGCTTGATCGCGCAGCGACCGCCGCGGAACACCAGACGTGTGCGGTGCTTGCTGCCACTCAGGCCAGCGCCGTCGATGAAGCGGCCGCTTTGCGCGTATTCACCGATGAATGCGCCCATCTTACTCACCAGCTCGGGCGGCGGCGGTTGACCAGCCTCGGTCTGCGCGTCGTTCTTGTGCATGATCATGAAATGCATGACGGGTGCTCCTAATCGACAATCACTGAAGGGTGGTACGAAGGAACGCGCGCAGGCGGGCGGAGCGCATCACATAGGCGGCCCAGAGGATGACGCAGAACACGACCGGGAACCAGGCCGAGGTGCCGACGCGCAGATGCGTGGCGACGGCCCCGCCGAAGTACGCAGTAAGCAGCAATGCGCCGAGAAACTGCGTGCGTGGGATCAGGTGTAAGAGCGTTGGAATTGCGAGCAGCAAGCCAAGCGGGCGCAGGAGCTCGACCGCGTAGCCAACCTGCTTCGTGCCTTCGACATACGGCGCAAGCGGGATCAGCTTGCCGACGGCGTCGACGAGCAAGAAAGAGGTGATCAGCCCAGTCAAGATGCGGCCAGTCCAAACCAGCCACCGCACGGGGCGAACGGGGGATTCAAGAGCGGCGCTGGAAGCAATGACGTTTTCCATGTGTTCTCCAAGTCGGGGGGTCGGGACCGACCGCTTGCCGGCGCCCATGTACTCACGACGATCCTCCCAAGCGCCGATCGACATCGATTGCGCGTTATTTTATAAACAACTGTAACGATTGAATTATTCGCGGGAGCCGGGACCGAGCGCCATGCAACGTCCAAACCTCAGCGGCGCCCCGCGTCCAGGGGAACCAGGATGCGCGTCGTCACATAGTCTTCGTAGCTCTCTGAGCTGACGGACTCGATCACGGCTCCGAGAATCATCTACCCCAAGTGCTCCACGCACCGAGCGTTGATCGGATTGGCCAGGGCCGATTGGTATTCGTGCACGAAGCTGCTGACGGTATCTTGCCGAACAGCGCGCGTCGGTCGATAGCGAGACTGCAGCGTGATTGTGCGCGTCCCGAAACACTTCGCGAGACCATGACGTTCTGGTGACGAAGGCTCTCAGCGCGCGACGCTAGCGTGACTCCCTGAATCTTTTCGTTCGTATCGGAGGCGGTGGCTCGGAGCGGGGTGCGTCGCCGCTCGACCGAGAGCGCCGTCGACGTGAATAACCCAAACGTGTTAGTTTTGAAGATCGCGGTGCGCAATACTTCCGGCTCCGACTCACCCGTCCCGCCCAAGGCGCAATCGGTTGGCTTGTTCTGCGGCAAGTACAACATCGTCGCGCGCTTGGGCCGCGGAGGTATGGCCAACGTGCATCTTGCCGTGTCGCGCGGGCCTGGGGGCTTCAACAAGCTCGTCGTGCTCAAGCGGCTAGCCACCGACGATGACACCGCGAAGCGGCTGTTCTTGGATGAGGCGAGGCTGGCGGCGTTGCTCCAACACCCGAACGTAGTCGATACCTACGAAATCGCCGAAGAGTCCGCCTCGTACTACATCGCGATGGAGTTCCTCGACGGGCAGCCGCTCGATTGCATCATTGCCGACTTGCGACTACATCGCTGCGAGTTCGAGCCAGCGGTCTGCGCCAGGATCGTCGCCGACGCGCTCGCTGGCTTGCACTACATGCACGAGGTCTGCGACTACTCCGGGCAGCCGTTGAACGTCGTGCACCGCGACGTGAGTCCACACAACGTGTTTCTGACATTTGACGGTACCGTCAAGATCCTCGACTTCGGCATTGCCAAATCGAACGCGCGCAGCGACGAAACCGCGGTCGGAATCGTGCGCGGCAAGCTGGCATACATGGCGCCCGAGCAGGCCGCAGGGGAAGAGGTCGATCTCCGTGCGGACGTGTACGCGGCGGGTCTGATGCTTTGGGAACTATTGACCCTACGCCGGCTGCGCCAAGGCAGCTCACAAGCCGAGATCATGGCCGAGGCGCTCAACGGCAGCGTTCCTCGACTCGCATTGGCTCGCCTGGGGCTCGGCCCGTCGTTGTCCGCGATCGTGTCGAAGGCACTCGCTCGCGACCCGAAGGAACGCTTTCAGACGGCACTCGAGATGCGCGAGGCGCTGCTCGAGTACCTGGCCGACCACCCTTGCTCGACCGAAGCACTGGCGGCCATGATGGAACAGCGCTTCCGGGGTGCGCGCGCCGCCATGCAACGCCAGATCGGCGAGTGCCTGCGCAAGGCAGAGCAAAGTGAGGAATTGGTTTCCATCGAGGCGCTGGCAGCTGCGTCGGACGGCAGTAAGGCAACGCCGGGGATGGCCGCAGACATGCCATTGCTGGAGGGCACGCACTCGGCGGGTCCCGACGCCATCACGCGCAACGTGAGGACCGGTTCTGTAGCCGTTTCGATCCGCGCCGACGGCGCTAGTGAAAGGGTGCCCGCCGTCACGCCACCCAGACGCCCGCCTGCCTGGTCCTGGGCCGTATTGTTCGGGCTGACGGGAGCGCTCGCGGCGGCATTCGCGCTTCGGCAGGGGCCCGCGCCTCCAGCGATGCCCCGCACTGCGGCAGCGTCCGTCGTCCAGACCATGCTTGCGACACCCGAGATCGTGTTGCGCATCCATGGATCCAATACCATCGGTGACGAGCTAGCTCCGCGCTTGGTCGAAGCTTTCCTGCGCAAGCGAGGCTTGGAAGGCGTCACACGTCGTCGCAGCGAAGACCGCGAAAGCGTGCTCGTCTCGGGGAAACTCACAGCCAGTGATCGCGCGGAGGCGATCGAACTGCAGGCGCTTGGCTCCGCGACGGCATTCGAGGACCTGGCGGCGCATCGGTGTGATATCGGCATGGCCTCGCGCCGCATCAAGCCGGAGGAGGCGCGACTGATCGAGGACGCAGGTCTCGGCGACTTGCGCTCTCCGGCTGGCGAGCATGTTCTCGCACTCGACGGCATCGCCATCATTACCCACCCGAACAACGCGCTCACTCACCTCGACATTTCCACGCTCGGTAAGATCTTCACCGGTGAGATCGACGACTTTGCCGCCGTGGGCGGTACACCCGGAAAAGTGCACCCGTACGCGCGCGACGACAACTCGGGTACCTATGACTTGTTCAAACACCTGGTGCTCGGGGATCTGGCCGTGAGTGTGTCCGCGGAACGGATCACCAATAGCAACGAGCTCTCGCGCCGCGTCTCGGTCGATCCGCAGGGGATTGGCTTCATTGGCGTCGCCTACGTGCACGGCGCCAAGCCGCTGGCGATTAGCGACGGCTCGGCAAGATCCTTCTACCCAACCCCTTTCACGGTCGCGACCGAAGGCTATCCGCTTTCGCGACGGCTGCATTTGTACCTGCCGGTCCGCAACGTGCGCCCGCTCGCGGTCGACTTCGTCAATTTCGCGCTTTCCCCCGAGGGCCAAGAGCTGGTGAGGGCGAGCGGCTTCATCGATCTCACCCCGCGCGCCACCGACGCCGAACCGTGCGAACCGCTGTGCCCGGAACGCTACGCGGCCCTGATCAAGGGTGCCAAGCGCGTTTCGGTCGACTTCCGGTTTCACGGCGCAAGCGCGCAGCTCGATAGTCGAGCCCAGCGCGACGTGGACCGAGTGGTCTCTTTTTTGAGCGAACGCCGCAACGCCCGCGTGCTGTTGTTGGCCTTCTCTGATGCGCGCGGCCGACCGAACGAGAGCCTAGCGCTTGCTCGTGAGCGAGCCCAGGTCGTCGCAACGGAGTTCGCGTCGCGTGGTGTGCAAGTCGCGAGTATCGAAGCGGTGGGGCCCGAGCTGCCAGCGGCCTCGAACGACTCCGAGGACGGTCGAGATAGAAACCGCCGGGTCGAACTGTGGCTTCGCTGATCAGAGCCGAAGCGCCGCTGGGGAGCCGAATCGGGAGTGCTTCCAAGGCTCTCGATGTGCGCGTAGGTTCAGGTGAGCAATCCGTCGCACCTTGCAGTAGAAGCTCCGTTCCGTAGAATGAGCAGATGTTCGTAGGTGGTAGCGCTCGCTGGTACCATACGTTGGTGGTGGTGGGAGCGTCGCTCTCTGGCTGCGCCGCGAAGGTCGAGCGGAGCTCGGTTCCGAACGACGCAAACGCTGGCAGTGCTGGCAGTGTTGGCGGTGCAACGGGGGACGCGGCCACCGGGGCTGCCACAGGATACAGCGTCACGAACCCGAAGCAATGCACGTTCGATGGCGCGTTCACCTGTGCCGACTATGAGTCGTTGACCGACTGTCATTGCGAAGCGAACGCACCTCGCGCTCCGCTCGATTGCAGCAGTCCATTTGCCTATTCTTGTCGCGCGCTGAACGTCATCGACTCGCTGCCGGACGCGGGTCTTGGGCTGACGACGACACACACCGTGGGTTGTCACTGCCAACCGAACTACCTCACCCCGAGCGATTGTGAATTGCCCACGCAGTTCATCTGTGAATCCGTGGAGTACGGGTATTCGGGCTGTCGATGTGACCCCAATCTTCCACAGTCAGCAGCGGAGTGCCGGCCGGGTGAGTGGCTCTCGTGTCAATCGGACAGCCCGCGCTTCGGCTGCCACTGCGAATGCTGTACGATCAAGTAAATGCGCCGCCAGGTCATTCTTCCCGTGGTCGATGCTGCGATCGATGCGCTCGACGAGGCTTCGCGCAACACGGTTGGTCTGCTTTGGTCGGTGCGGGCTCAGAATGAGCTAAAAACGAGCTCGGTATTCGCGAGTTTGTATCGTGAACTGATGGCGTTCGGCGCGCCCCTAGCGGTCCTCGAAATGTGTGCGCAGGCCGTCTCGGACGAGGTCCGGCACGCGATCTTGTGCGCGGATGTCGCCGCGCGCTACGGGGGTCCGCGCGCACCGCTCCAAGCCGTCGCCCCCGCGGAGGCTCCGAGTTTTTCAGTCTGCTCGGCGCAAGTCAGCCGAGCGCTGTTCGCCGCACTTCACTCGGCGATCAACGAAACGCTGGCCACCAGCTACCTCGCGGCGTGTCTCGAGCAGGCAAGGACCGAGACCGTCAGCACGGCGCTGCGCCACATTATCGAGGACGAAGTTCGGCATGCGCGCATTGGTTGGGCCGTGCTCGCGTCGGACAAGTTGTCCGATGCAGACCGTCGAGTGATCTCCAATACACTGCCGAGCCTGATGGAGATTTGCGTGAGCGCGTGGTTGGCAGAGACCGCGTACGACGTGGAACACGCGATAGTACCTGGCCAGGGTTCCCTGTGCCAAACAGAACTCCACACGCTCGTGGAAGACGCGCTTGGGAACGTCGTGATCCCGGGGCTATCTCACGTCCGTCTCGACCCCGCGCCGACACAGGCGTGGTTCGCTCGGTGGCCGCGTACCTGACGCTCCCCGCGCAGCACGCGCGACGTGCCCGTTGGGCAGGCACCGGCAGCCGTTGGCTAGGAGAACCTTCTACGACGGCAACTTCCGTCTGCGAGGACAGCTCGAAGGGCGATTGATTCACGTTGTTCGGCTGGGACCGCCGCCCCACTTGGTCTCGTTATCGCCGCAAACGCGAAGCCGAGCCACGCCCGCGCTGGCGTAAATGACCATGGGCAGTACAGTCGCTGTTCGGCAGAGTGCCGGAGCGAAAATTCTCCGACACACTGCGTGAACGATCGAGCAAAATCATGCCGGGAAGATTGTTCGTGAGCTACTCGTCGCGCGACCAACTGATCGCGGACTCGATCTACGATCACTTGAGATCGCAAGGCATGCGTCCGTGGCTGGCTTCACGCGATATCCCGGCTGGCCAAGCGTACGCGCACCAGATCGTGGCGGCGCTGGCCGAAAGCGAGCTTTTGCTCTTGGTGCTAACACCGCAAGTCAATGCATCTGCCCAGGTGCCGCTCGAATTGAATGTTGCCAAGACGCGCCGCTTGCCGATTCTTCCGGTGAGGTTCCAAGCCTTCGAGCTTTCGACGACGTTGCAATATTTTCTCGGGGCTTCGCAGTGGTTAGACGCCGTCGCTCAGCCATGGGAGCAGCATCTGCCGCAGATTTCCGCGAAAGCTCGTGAGCTTTTGGATGGAACGGACGCTTCCGCATTTTCTTCGTTGCAGGGCGTGCTCGAATCCCTGCCCCCTGCGGACACCGGCCCGATGCGCGACGCGATTCGCTTTGGCCGTAACCATGCTCTCGTCACTCGTCTGCGGAGCTCGGGTGGCGACTCTTCCGAACGTGAAGGGCAGTTGCGCAGCTTCGAGCAAGAATCCGTGCGCGTCGCGCAACGAATCGGGCTCGATGAGGCTGCCGAAGAAGCGTTGAACGCGATGCCGCAGGGCGTCCGAGATGCGGCGGCCGGCACCGACGACATCGCTTCGATTGTGAGCGCTGCGCGGGAAGAAGCCGAGCTCAATGCGTTGCGAATTCTCGTGCGCCATGGCCTACGCATCTCCTCGGCGTTCACGCTGAGCTTTCGTCTGCTGATGATTGGCCTGTACCTGAAGGGCTTGCCGCCGAGCGAGCAAGAGAAGGTGCTCGATGAGTTGACTCGGCTCGCGGAGGCAGCGGGGCTGCCCCAGGCCCCGCTCGAGCGGTTTGCCACAGCCCTGCAAGACGCAAAGTCGGTCGATGACAGCGCGCTTGAGGCGATCGATGAACTGCAGACGACTCTCGAGGATTATGCGCTCTACCGTCGCGCAATCGCCCTGCAGCGCGCGAACCTTTGGGAGTTCGGGCGCAAGGTGGCATTGCTCGCCTTGGCGTATGCTGAAGGCGCCTCAGAGCAAGTCTTGCGTCGAACGCGCGACCAAGTGCGTGTGCTAGCCTCGGCATTGAAGTTCGAAGTGCCGCCCATGGCCCCACGCGACCCAGATGCTGCCACCGCCAGGGCCCGTGCGGTGCATTATGTGATGCACGATATCGGCAAGAGCGTCGGTCCCGAGGTGGACGACCTCTATGGGAAGCGCTTTTCTAGCCTACTGGAATGCTCGCTCAAGAGTTCCCTGCTGTTCTTGTTGTACTCTCAGGATGAGCCTCACGATCACACAACCGAGATATTGATCGCCGCCGTAGAGCGCTCGGCGCGTGCGGCAGCACTGCCATCGGAAACGTGGCGGCGAATTCCCGAGCTCGTTCGCGCGGGCGCACGCTATGACGAGCTAAAGAGCGAGCTGTTCTCGATGCAGGATCGCGTGGCCCGCTACCTGCACGGCCTGGCGGCGAACGCCACGACCTAGCGGCACGCGACGATCCTGAGCGAACGAGGCGGCCCCCGAGCCTTGGGGTTAGCGGGCGCGGCGCGCGTTGCTCGTCGCGTAGCTCATTGCATCGTTGGAAACGTCTGTGTCGGTCAGCTAACTGACTTCCACACTGAAGCGAACTTTGCCGTTTCGACCGAGCGTGATCACGTCTCCAGAACTGATCGGTACTTCGACGTGAGGCTCTGCGGGCTTGCCGTTCACGAGTGAGCCATTCGTCGAAGCTTGATCTACGAAAATCAGCAGCAAGCCGTTGAAGCCGACCCAAGCATGGGCACTCGACACTTGCGCCTCGGGAACGACCAGCTGTGAGACGCTCGGCTCCCTGCCAACGATCGCGCCCGAACCGATTGGAATGATTTGGCCTTGGAGCGGCCCCGAGAGAAACCGCACGGAAAGGCTCGGTGCCCCCGAGAACACCTCCGTGCCGCCGCGTGCGGCAGACACTTGCGGCGCCCGACTCGGCCCTGCGAGAGCGGCCGGTAGCGCGCCCGGCATGCTCACCGGCAACGGTGTCGGTGGAGCGCGTCGGGCTGCTTGCGGAGGCACATCAGCGATGAGCTGCATCGCGCACTGCGAGAAGGTCATCCAGGCGCCAGATCCAGGCGTGGCAACCTGCACAGCAGGCGACAGCTTTGCGCTGCGCATCAGGCGTTGGATTTCGAGGAGGCGCGTCGGCCCTTCAGCCGCGCCCCCGAGGTTGGCGTAGAACAGTGTCTTGTCGCGCACTACCTGCCAAGCGTCGCCCAAAAGCTGGAGGGGGATATCGGACGACAGGATCACTTGCGTCTCCCCCTGCTGGTCGTTCATCAAGCGTTCGGCCTGCTGCTCGATGGTGGCCTCGAGCCAGTTTCGCGCCAACCGCCCGTTGCCGAAGTCCGTTCCGCGGTCACGGTGGAGCATTCCAAAGCAGGCTTTGAGCAGGGTCTCCGCGTCTTCCGTCACTTGGAGACCGCGGCTCGTGCACCCCTTACGATAGATCGCGAATAGATCTTCCGGGCTGTAGTCCTCGAAATGGACGGTGCGGGTGAAGCGCGATTTGAGTCCGGGGTTCGACGCGATGAAGCGCTCCATTGGATCGGTATAGCCAGCGACGATCACCGCAAGGCGATCTCGGCTATCCTCCATGGCCTTGAGCAGCGTGTCGATTGCTTCGCGGCCGAAGTCGTAGCCCTGATCTTTGCCGCTCAGTAGGGAGTACGCTTCGTCTACGAAAAGCACGCCGTCGAGGGCATCCTTGATCACCTCGATCGTTTTGAGCGCTGTCTGACCGACGTACCCTGCCACGAGTCCCGACCGATCTGTCTCGACTACGTGCCCCCGTTTCAGCAGCCCGAGGCCGGCGAGAATGCGTCCGACCAGTCGGGCCGTGGTGGTCTTGCCAGTGCCCGGGTTACCCGTGAAAACTAGGTGCAGACTAGACGGCGTCGTGGGCTGACCAGCGAGCGAACGGCGTTCGTTCAGGCGCGCTAGCGAGACGAGCTTACGGATCTCTTGCTTGGCGGCGTCGAGTCCGACCAAGGCATCGAGCTCGGCGAGCAAGGCATCGACATCTGACACGACGGTGATGCGCTGTTCGGGCACATCGGTTTCGAGAATGGTCCGTAGCGTGTCCCGATCGCGGCTTGCGAGCTGCGCGAGCCGTGCCGCCTGCTGCTCGACCACCCTCTCGAACAGCTCACGGACTGAGCGCCCGTTGCCGAAGTGCTGACTTCGATTCTTGTGCAACTCTGAGATCGTCTTGCCGAGCTTCTCCCTGGCAGCCCCGTCCAGGACGAATTGCCCATTCTGCGCCATGTCCTCGAGAATGCGCATCAACTCCGGCGGCTCGTAGTCCTCGAATTCGATATTACGCGTGAAGCGCGACTGCAGGCCCGGGTTCGACTCGATGAACTTACGCATCGGCGACGTGTAGCCAGCGACGATGACGGCGAAACTGTCGCGCCGGTCTTCCATGGCCTTGAGCAGCGTGTCGATGGCCTCTTGCCCGAAATCCCGCTCCGAATCCTGCTTCAGAGCATATGCCTCGTCGATGAACAGCACGCCGCCTTGGGCCTCCGCGATGCGTGCCAGCGTCTTTGCCGCGGTGCCACCGATGTGCTCGGCGACCAGCCCCGCTCGGTCCACCTCCACGACATGCCCTTTGCCCAGCAGGCCGAGCTCCTTGTAGATGCGACCAACGATGCGGGCAACGGTTGTCTTGCCCGTGCCGGGATTGCCCGTGAAGGTCAGATGGAGCGAAGTGCCGAGTTTGGATAGCCCATGCTGCTGCCGCTGCTGCTGGAGCTGGGCAAAGGTCATGAGCTTGCGAATCTCTTGCTTGACGCCCGAGAGCCCGATTAGGCCGTCTAGTTCCTCGAGACCGCTCCGTCCGCCATGTGCGGCGGGCTCCGCTGCGTGAACCTTGGCGGGCTGACTCGTGGCGGGCTGAGCCTTGGCGGGCTGACTCGTGGCGGGCGTGCTGGGGCTTGCCCTCCTGACGCCGTCGGGCAGCGGGCGCTCGTTCTCGACGCAGTCTTTCAGCTCGACCTCGCCGCCTTCGCGGACGATGACCGCCTGTTCTTTCCCCTGTGTCGTGAAACGAATACCACTGGCCGCGACTTTTGCCTTCGTCGCGTAGATACCTGCGAGGCACGCCTCGATGACAGCGTGCTCCACCAGCAGCGAACTGTCCTCCGTCGCAGCGAGCGCGGCATCCGTAACGTGCGCGAACCGGCTGGTGGTGATCGTGGCACGGCACTTGGAGTTGAGGCGGATCGCAGGGCACTTGATGCGCACGAACTCGCTCTGCGCCACCGTCAGCTGCGCTTCCTGCGTCGCCAGAACGGCATTTTTCTCGACGTCCTGTATCCGGCAACGCGCGACGTTCACTTTGCCGCCTTCGTCGATGCGCAGGGCGACCCCATTGACGCGTTGAATCTCCGAGTCGAGAAGCTCCAGACGCCCGTTCTTGAAAACGGACAGACCTTCCCCCGTATCCGTGAAACGGCAACGCTCCACGACGGCCTCGCTGCCTCGCAGGACCGAAAGCGAGTGCCCGCGGCTGGGCCCAAATTCGCTGTTGCTTACGCGCAACAATCCGCCCTCAGTCACATAAACGAGCTCCGCCGTGCAACTGTGAAACTTACAGCCTTGCGCCGTGACACTACCACCCGTACTGATCCACAGCGCCGGATGCTTGCTACCTGACTCGCTAACGTCACAGCGCGTGATGCTGACGGTCGAATACTCCTGGACATTGACGACGTTGTCTTGTGGGTTGACGAGGCGGCACGCTTCGAGCTCGAGCCGAGCGTGCTCTCGCGCGGAAATGCGCCCTTGAAAAGCGATACTCCGTACGAGTGCCTGTCCCGAGAACTTGATGAGACCGCGCAGAAAAGTCTGCTCAACGCCCGCGCCGATCACGCTCACCGAGTTCAGTTGAACGTCACCTACGACGTGGCTACCTGGCAAAAACTCCAATACATCGCCTCGCTGGAGCCGACGCAAGATTGCCTGGACGGACGGAGCCTGTGCACTACCTACGATGTACTTTGCCACCAGAACATCCCTCACTCACGCCCAAGCCGAAGCCACCGCCGGGGGCGCAGCAGCCAACATCGAATCATTGTCTACCGTAAGACGAAGCGAAATGGGGATGCCGCGCCTCTGGCACCGACGGTGCTCAGGTGTCCACGGAAGAAATAATGACTATGGCGCCCCTCTGAAAACCACTCAGCATCCGGAGTCGTCGGACCGGCGGCACGCCGAGATCTCGGACGTCGCTTTGGACGGGTTGTTGGGCCCGACGCAGCGCGCCTTCACGTAGAAGGTGACCCGCCCGGTGGGCCTAACGATGTACGCTTCGTTGGTTGTGCCAAAGCCCGTGTAGCCCTTGCGCGCGTCGCTGTCGTAGTTCGCGTCGAACTGGTACTGCACTGTGGTTCCAGCGGCGCACTTCGCGCTCGCGGTCCCTCGCGCGTAGTGCCATTTCTGGCCGGCGCCGCCATTCTTTAGATCATCCGGATTCTCGATCCACAATAAGCCCGAATAGCCGACGGCAGTACCTTGCGGCGATACGTATAGATCGAGCTTCAGCTCCGTGGGGGGGTTCAGCAGCGTGGTTCCTGAGGCCGTTGACCACGCGCTCATGCGGTCGTGCGAGCCGTTCGCGCGAACCCGCACCTGGTAGAGCGTGTCGGCTTTCAAGCCGCTGACTTTCGTACTCGTCCCGGTCTCTGATACCGACCTTCGGTTGTCCATGAAGCCCGTGTCGGTCGCGATCTCGACTGTGTACGAGGTCGCCTGGTCAACCAACTGCCACGTGATCGTCCCCTCAGTCTCGCTCGTCGGCGTGAATGCGACACCGGTTGGCGCCAGCAGCGGAGTGGTCGGCGTCTCGGTTTGCCCGCCCGTACCGGAGTTTTCCCCGGCGGTGCCGTCAGGCGCGCCCCCCAGAGCGGCACCGTCACTACCGCTGTTCGAGGCGCCCGCTTGCCCAACGCCCGCTTGCCCGGCCTCCGCTTGCCCGGCCTCCGCAGTGGTTGATTCCCCGGACCTGCCCCCCATGGCAGTTCCTGCCCGTCCGCCCGAACCTAGGTCGAGCTCATGCGATTCGTTGCCCAGGATGACGTTGCACCCATCCACAGCTACCAGGGCGAGTACAACGACCAAAGTGCCCTTAACGGTGAAGACTCGAGCGGGTTTCATGGGTCCACCTTCGAACATCGGACACGCAGCCGCGTCCCAGGGATGAACGAGTCTAGGTCGACTCGATCAAAGGCGGCTATAGCGAACCGATGTCGGACGTGCATGGCGGTCAGGGCTGGGTCATGCCGGCCCAGGGACTCCAATGATCAGGCTCAAGTACAAGCTGTGCTCGCTCGCTTGTCTCGTGGTGTTGCCGCTCCCGGGCTGTGACACGTCCCCGAAGCAGGCGGCTCCCCGTGAGCCGACCAAGACCAACACTGCTCTTCCGGCGAACCACTTCGAGCGCCAACTGCAGCATGGCGAGGCCAAGTGGTTGTTGTTCGATCTGGATCCAGCGCGGGTAACACTCATGCTCGTGGGACAACGGGCGGATGAACCCCAAACGTTCGAGGCGCTCGCGCCGTATCTCAAGGAGCGCGGACTGACCCTCGCGGTGGCGACCAACGCGGGCATCTTCGGTCCAGCACGTCAGCCCATGGGCCTTCATGTGCAGGACGGAGAGATCCTGACGCCGCTGTCGACGGCGGACGGCGACGGGAACTTCTTCCTCAAGCCCAATGGGGTGTTCTGGCTCGATGACGCCGGTGTGCACGTAGCGAGCAGCGAGCACTACGCGCCGCAAGGGCGCTTGCGACTCGCTACCCAATCGGGGCCGCTCCTCCTCGAGCACGGACAGATTCATCCCGGTTTCTCACCCGAGAGCCGAAGCTTGCGGCTGCGCAGCGCCGTTGGGGTCGACGCGCGGGGACACGCTCACTTGGCGATCTCCCTCGGCCAGGTCTCGTTCTACAACGCAGCAACCCTGTTCCGCGACGTGATCGGTTGCCCCGATGCGCTCTATCTCGACGGCGAGATCTCCGAGGTGATGGCCCCGAGACACCTCCCAACGAAGGCCCACGCCTACGCCGCACTGCTAGTCGCTACTTGGCGGTAGGCGCGTGTAACCCCGGACAGCTGCGATGAGCGGCGCTGCAGGCCTCATGAGTGGGCCATGAAGGTGAGGCCGGTCGACCATCGCATTGGCATGCGGGGTCAACCAAGCAGGCGCTGCCATCCCAGTAGTAGCGCTTGGTGTCGCCCCCACAACACGAGTAGACCGCGCCAGGGTGCGGCGTTGCGGGCTCGCAAACCGATCCGCAACCTAGCGCGAGCGCAGAGGCAATCAGCGCACTCTCTAGCCAGCAGCTCAACCGCGCATCCATCACGTTCGAACCGGAGCCCCCTCAGACGGGATTTGCAACGTGGCTTAGAGCCAATTCTATTAAGTAGCTAATTTTATTAATCTATTTTCAACCAACAGAACACGGTTGACGTAGTTAACAACGTTCCCTAGGTTCACACCGTTCCAACGCGGGTCGGGTTTCATGGGCATAGCGGAGCGACGAGAGCGCGAGCGGCAGGAGCTGCGTCTGAAGATCCTCGATGCGGCGCGCGAGCTATTTGCCGAGCGCGGCTATCAAGCAGTGACGATGCGCGAGATTGCCAATCGCATCGAGTATTCCGCGACCGCTCTCTACAAGCACTTCGTCGACAAGGAAGCGCTGGTGCGCGAGCTCTGCCACCATGACTTCAAGGCGCTTGCTGGGCTGTTCATCCAGGCGGTCAGTAACAGTAGCGGGCCATACGAACGCTTCATCCGTGTCGGCCTCGTCTACCTCGACTTCGCCGTGCGTCATCCGCAGCACTATCAGATGATGTTCATGGGTGGTCTGCCGCCCGTCCCCCCGAACGACCAAGAGCGCGACGATCCCACTCAGAACGCTTACGTCTCCTTGCGCGCGCTCACTGCCGACCTCGTGCGCGCCGGACTCGTGCGCGCGGAGCTCGCGGACGTCGATCTCGCGGTGCAGACGGTCTGGGCCATCGTACACGGCGCCGCTGCGCTCGAGCTCACGCTCTCGAAAAACGGGCTTTGGCTCGATTTCCGACCTCGCCGCGAGCGCTTCACGGCCGCGCTGGAAGCCGTCGCTCGTTCGATCGCACGCGACCCAGAAGATGCGCTCGCGCGTTTGCGTCGCGTGCTTGCCGATGACGCCGACAAACCGTGGGGGCTCGGACCAGTTTCAGCGGCTCAGGACAAGGGAGGTTAGCGATGGTGGATCTCGGGCTGAAAACGCTGCTTTTCGACAAGGTGCGCTTCCTGATCACGGTCTCCGGCGTCGCCTTCGCTGTAACGCTCGTGCTCGTGCAGGGCGGGCTGTTCGTGGGCTTGCTCGACAACTCCACGATCACGATCGAAAAGCTGGGTGCCGACCTCTGGATCACGTCCAAGAACTCGCCGAACCTCGACTTCGTCCATCAGTTTCCGGAAGCGAACTTGTACCGCGCGCGTTCGGTGCCGGGTGTAGCGCGCGCCGACAATTTGATCCTGTCGTTCATGCAAGTCGCTCTCCCGACGGGCGCTGAAGAGACGACGATCGTGTATGCCATGACCGACTTCAGTCGTTGGGGCGTGCCCTGGGAGCTGGCAGAGGGTTCGCTCGCTGGGCTCGAAAGCGGCTCGTTCGTAGCGTTCGATGAATCGGCGAGCAAGCGCTTCGGGGCGTTCGGGGTCGGCGACTATCGCGAGGTGAACGGCCAGCGCTTTCGCGTGGTCGGCAAGACTCGCGGCGCCAAGAGCTTCACCACGACGCCCCTTGCGTTCATGGATTTCCACCGCGCCCAGGAGCTGCAGCCCGATCTGCTCGCGGGCAAGACGTCGTACATCGTCGTCAAGCTCGCGCCCGGCGCCGACGTGGCCGCGGCGAAGACCGAGCTCGAACGGCGCTTGCCCTACAATGACGTGTACACCGCCAAAGCCTGGGCCGACCGCTCGCGCGACTATTGGGTCGCCAATACCGGCATCGGCTTCAATGCCTTTCTCACGGTGTTTCTCGGCTGTCTCGTCGGCGTCGTGGTCGTGGCGCAGACCCTCTACACCTCGACGATGGAACACCTGAAGGAGTTCGGTACCGTCAAAGCGATCGGCGGATCGAACCTCGACATCTACCGTATGCTGGGCCAACAAGCCTCGGTTGCGGCGGTCGTTGGCTTCTTGCTCGGCTACGTACCGGCACAGCTCTTGAAGCCGGTCATCGCCAGCGCGGGGCTCAAGCTCATCATTCGCCCGCAGCTCACCGCGAGCGTGTTCGTTGGCACGGTCGTGCTCTGCCTACTGTCGGCAATCGTGTCGTTCCGCAAAGTGAAGAACATCGACCCAGCCCTGGTGTTTCGCAGCTGAGTCAAAAGCCCGAGGAGTGAACATGTTCACCGTCGTTGCCGAAGATGTGACCAAAACTTTTCGTGAGGGGCGCGAGACCGTGACCGTGCTCAAGGGCGCAAGCTTACACGTCGAGCCGGGCGAGGTCGTCGCGCTCGAAGGCCCGTCCGGGTCGGGCAAAACGACGTTCTTGTCGATCCTCGGCTGTTTGCTGTCGGCGACCAGCGGCAATGTCGTGATCGCGGGCGAAAAAGTCGATCAAGCGCGACCTTCCGCGTGCCAAGCCGTACGGCGGCGGCACATCGGTTTCGTCTTTCAGCAGTTCAATCTGTTCCCCGCCCTCACCGCGGCGGAAAACGTGGAATACGCCCTCAATCTGAAGGGCGTGGACGGCGCGGCCGCCAAAGAACAAGCCCGAAGCTTGCTCGAACGCGTGGGCATGGCCGACCGGATGCGCTTTTTACCGCGCGATCTCTCGGGTGGGCAGAAGCAACGGGTCGCCATCGCGCGCGCGTTGGTGGCGTCGCCCTCGCTGATTTTGGCGGACGAGCCGACGGCCAACCTCGACGCTAGCGTCGCCACGCAGGTGCTCGAGCTGTTCAGCGAGCTCGCGCGGCGCGAGCAGCGTTCACTCTTGATCGTCACGCACGATCCGCGCGTGCGGCACGTAGCAGATCGTGTAGTCGGAATCGCGGACGGACGGATCGCCGCCTGAGCGGCGTCGAGCTCTCATTTCACGGAGGCAACATGAGCATCGTCGAAACCCTGAAGGCACGCGCAAGCGTTTTGGTTTTCGTGAGCGTCGCTCTCGGCGTAGCCACCTACGAATGGCACCAGGCAAAGAGCGCAACGCTCCCCGCCGCTGAGTCGAAGCCCAAGGCGGCCAACGCGCGGGGCGTGCTCGCGGAAGGACGGCTGGTCCCGTACCCGGACGCCGAAGTCACGCTCGGTGCCGAGACGGGCGGAAAGCTGCTGAAGCTGCTCGTGCACGAACGCGACCACGTGGAGCCGGGCCAGATAATCGCCGAAATCGACGTGACCGAGCAACGCGCAGCGCTGAGCGAAGCCTGGGCGCGCGTGAAGGAATCAGAGCCGGACATCAGTTTCCTCGAACAGGAGCGGATCCGCAGCGAACACCTATTGGCGCAAAATGTGCTCGCTCGCGCCGCCTACGACAAGAGCGCCCACGACGCCGAGAGCGCGACGCGACATCGCGCGTCTCTGCTCGCTACTTCTGCGCGCCTGAAAGCGCAGATCGACAAGGCGACGGTGCGCGCGCCGATCGCCGGTGCGGTGACTGCGCGCTTCGTCGAAGCAGGCGCCTACGTGTCACCCGGCACACCGATCGTCACGCTCGTCGATCTGACCCGGCAGCGGGTGCAAGCCGAGATTGGAGAGTTCGACACCGCGCGCGTCGCACTCGGCGCGAAGGTCACGCTCCGCGCCGAAGGCTACAGCGCGAGCTTTCACGGCACGGTCGAGGAGATCCCGGACGAGGTCGTGGCGCGGCAAATGAAGCCGCTCGATCCGTCTCGTCCAGTCGATACGCGAGTCCTGCTCGTGAAAATCCGCCTGGACGAGCCGGTGCCGCTGCGGCTCGGACAGCGCGTCGAAGTCGAGATCCGCTGAGCTGCTCGGGTGAGCCACACCGCAACCCTCGACAGCAGCGATGAGAGCGATGCTAGCGTCTGCTCATGCGGTCGGTTTGGTTGGTGGCTGGCGGGTTTGGGTTGCTCGCTTGCGTCAATGGCAGCGCGGGAACATCGAGCCAGACGCCGTGAGGAGGCGAGGCCGCGCGTCGTTTGTGCGTCCAAGCGAGACGCCCAGCATACGCGGAGCGCGTTCGGCCAGCTGCTGAGTGATGCTCCGAATCGCGGTGTGCCGCGGATCGTCGTCGGTGTCGACGCGCAGCCCGTCGGGCTGCATTCGATGAGCGACAGCAGGCGCGGCGTCCTGTTTGCGGGCGATGGCGGCGCTCCCTTCCCGTCGGCGCATCCGTTCGGCTTCCAATACTTCGACTTCTTCGAACCCACCGCGAAGCTGAGGCGCGCCACGCTCGCTCCAACCGAAATGATGCGAGCAGCGCGTTCGTCCGGCGCTTCGCCGCCGAGCGCGGACGCCACAACGGTCTTGGAAGTCGTGCCCGTCTTGGGATCCGAGCCTGGGTCGGCCAGCGGCTTTTTGGCCCAATTTGCGAACACGCTGGCCTGGGTCCAAGAGGGACGGGCTCAGGCGCTGCCACTCGGTCGATCGATTCAGATTGCGGTAAGCGCGGTGTCCGAGTCTCGAGAAAGCGTGCTCGTGCTCGTCGGTGATGGCTCAGTGTTCAGAACCAACAAGGACAGCATCGTCCCACTATTCAGAGTTCCGGGCGAAAGCGCCGGTCTCGTGAACGACGCGCTAGGGCGCGGGTCGGACGGTGAAGTAGCCGTTTTACGCTTCGATTCCAGAGTCCCAACTGCCGCGCAGCCGGCCTTGGCGTACCGCCCAGGTAAGGTTCCCCTGCCCCTCGCTCCCTGGAGCAGCGCCATCCCCGCTTCGGCTCCTGCCTGCGCTGACGGCGCCGGCTACCGCGCCATCGTCACCATCGATGAAAGTTGGCTCGAGCTCAGCAGCGAAGCTGAGCCCAACGATAACGGAATGACTGCAGCCGTGCGCTGGTCTACCGACCGGGTGTGCGTCGAAGCCGTGGAGATCGGCGAGAGGGACGGCATGCAGGGCCCACCGATAGGCCAGCGCGTCGTTGCGCGCTTTTCACCGGAACCGCGCGCCATGCGTCTGGCCACCGTCAACGGCGACGACCTGCGCCAAACGCTGAACTGCGAGTTGTTGCCGCCCCAATAGCCACAGCGCCCAGTAGACTCATTGAATGCAATACCCGCCTATCAAGCGACAGAAGCCACGCTCCGCGCATTCCGTCGAATTGGCGCAGCCTTCGTCAGTGGCTCGACAGCTCTGGCCAAGCGAGGATTGCGTCGTCGGCACCGGTAAAGAGCAAGCCCCGGAAGTCTTGCATTCGGTGCTCTTGGCGCAGCCCTCTGCAGTAACCCCGCATTGTCCTTCAATCAGCGCGCACTTCCCGGACGACTTGCAGACATCACTGCTGGCGCAGCCCTCTGCAGTAGCCCCGCAATGTCCTTCGATCAACGCGCACGCTCCGTACGACTTGCAGGCATCACTGCTGGCGCAGCCTTCGGCGGTCGCACTGCATTCCAGCTCTCCGTCAGCGCACAAGCCCACGGACTTGCATCGCGGTCTGCTTGCGCAATCCTTGCCTGTCATTAGGCAGCCGTTTGGGCCGTCGGCGCATAGTCCGCGGTAAGCGCATTCCGAACTGGCGCTGCAGTGCGGCTCAGTGAGACATTCGGCGCTCGAACGCCCCGAGCTGGGTGAGGTTGCTGAGTCCAGCACCTGCACGCAATAGGGGTGTTCCGCGTCGCACTCAGTCGACGCCCAAGCGTTGGTGCCGAGGTGATTGTCGTAGCAGTGCTGCTTCGTGTGCTCCCCTAGGCATCGCTCCTCGTCCCACGGGCAGTCGTCGCCGTCGACCACGCCAGGAATGCAGCCTGTGAACGTCAGTGCGGTGCAAGCGAGGGCGAAGAGCACAAGGCTACATCTGGCGAGTTGCTTCCAGGCCCACGCGGAGGCGAAGTATTCGACTGCCTTTCCCATCTGGAGCCCCTGAACAGCAAAGAGCATGCCGTGCACTGCCGCTCTCCGCGTCTCATGTTTTGCCCAAGAATGGGCGACACGAGAAACCAAGCGCCGAATTCGACTGTCGACGAATTGCTACACCGTGCGCTGGGCACCCCGCTTGCGTGCCCGCGTCGGAGGACCGTCGGCCCGAAATCAAGGCTTCCAGTCGACCCGATGCTCTTCGAGATACGCATCGACGGCGGCGCCGACCGTGGAATAGAAGACGCCGAAACGATCGAACAGTTGGAAGCGCTTGAGCTTATCCTTCACGGGGTCCTTCATCTCTGCGAAGCGCAATTCGATGCCGTTTTCACGGAGTGACTGCTCGAGTTCGGCGAGCATGTCGGCCGAAGTGACGTCAATGCTGGTGACGGGTTCGGCGGTCACGACGACTCGCCGCACGGCCGTGGGCGAAGCCGCGACCGCGCGCTGAACGCATGCTTGGAACATCTCGGCATTGGCGAAGAACAGCGGCGCGTCCCATCGAAATAGCACCAGACCCGGCACGAGTCGCGCCTCGGGGTAGCGCTCGGTGTCGTGATACCCGCGAATTCCGTCGACGCGGCCCAGCACCGCAAAGTGGGGTCGCCAGCCGTCCCAAAGGAATTCGATCACGGACATGACGATGGCGATCCCAATGCCCGGAACCACTCCGAATGTCGCGACACCTGCAAAACACACGAGCGAAAGCCAAAACTCCCAGCGTTGAATGCGAAAGATCCGACCGAGGTCGCGTATTTCGAACAAACCAATGGCAGCAGCGATCACGACCGCCGCCAGGCACTGCTCGGCAATGACTGAAGGAGATTGGGGGCCAAGATCAAGAGCAGCGCCACCGCTATCGCGCCGACCACGCCGGTCAATTGAGTTTTTGCTCCCGCTGCCTCGGCAACCGGAGTTCGAGACGAGCTGCTACTGACGGGAAACCCTTGAAATAGGCCGGCTGCGAGGTTCGCCAGACCGAGCCCGATCATTTCCTGATTGGGATCGACGGGAGTGCGTAACTTGGCAGCGTAGCTACGTGACAAGACGCTGGTGTCAGCGAACGCCACCATCGCAATGGCGCAGCCTGCGACACCAATCTGGCTAAGTTCCGCCCAATCGATCCTCGGCAAAGCGAACGAGGGCAGCCCTTGCGGCAACGGTCCGAGCACCTTGACTCCGGCGGTCTTGTCGAGGGCAAGCAGTCCGACGACGGCGGTCGCGCCGACCACCGCGAGCAGAAGACCCGGAACACGCTTGAACGGTTTGAGCCCTAGAATCGCGATCAGCGTTCCGCCGCCGATGGCGAACGATGTAGTGTTCGTTTGTCCGGCGAGCACGGCGCGCACGATGTTCCGCACATCGCGCACCGGCCCCGTACTGTCGATCGAAAAACCAAGCAGCTTTGGTGTTTGGCTGATCAGCACCGTGAACGCGATGCCGTTCATGTAGCCGTAGCGAATCGGCTTCGAGAGCAGCTCCGTCACGAAGCCAAGCCGCGCAATCCCGATTGCTAGGCACGCCAGGCCCGAGACGATGGCAATCGCGCTAGCGACATAGACCGCTTTCACCGAATCGCCGGCCGCCATGGGCAACACAACGGCGAGAATCAGCGTGGCCAGGGAAGAGTCGGGGCCCAACACGAGGATGCGACTCGGACCGAACACCGCATAAGCAATCAGCGGAGCGATCGTCGCGTACAAGCCGTAGATGCCTGGAACTCCCGACGCGACCGCGTAGGCGATACCGACCGGCACCAGCATGGTGGTCAGAACCAAGCCCGCGATGACGTCGTTCAGCAGCCACGCCGCTTGGTACGTTCGCAGCATCTGCACACCAGGTAGCCAACGCTGCCAGCCATTCACAGGACCACCAAGCACAGGCCGCGGACTCATGGCTGAAATCGGTCACTCAGGATTAGTGGGTCGCTCACGGCGGGATTTCCTGAACCTGGCTAGCATAGCTAGAGCTAACAAGGCACCGAATGCCTCGTGTGCCGAGCGTTTGTCATGCAAAGCGAGACTGCACCCGCCGCCGGCGCCAACGTTCATGATCGGTAGACCATCTTGAGTGATGCCCTGCGACGTGCAGGCGATGTTTTCACTACCGCGAATGGTGATGAGGGGAGCCCCTTCACCGCACAGCACGAGCGGTTCGCTATAGGTCGCGTTGGGTGCTCGAGTTCGCAACTTCACGCAGCGAAAGTTCGTGCCTTGGTTGATCCCTGAAAGGTTCGTGAACCACGGCTCGGTGTACAACGACACGGAATTATCCTGGCCAAACTCATCGATTTCGCTCGACTCGACCGGCAATCCGCTGACCGCAACGCAGGTTCCTTGCCCTGATGGACTGCAGCTCGACCTGGGCTGTGAAGCAAATTGGTAGTGCTGCAAGGATCCCTCGGGCTTTGCAGGCGCGGTCGATACGGGTCCGCCTCCTGTCGTGAAAGTGAGGCTCAGACTTCGAACCTGAGCCTCGGCAACCGGATCAGGCACGTCTGTCACGAGTGTGTAGGTCGTATTGGGTTGCAGCTCTTGCTCGAATCTCAGTTCATAGGTGTCGAGTTGCGCTGTGGTCGCTCGAGCCACCATCGCTTCGCCCGTCGCCGAAGTGAGGCTGAACGTCGCGTCGTTGAGGGATGTCGAGTAGATCGATTTGTAAAACGGCACGACGTCCGTCGGTACGTCTGTAGCTCCGTCGCTCGGGTAACCATTGAGCGCGGGCGGCGGCGCGATCGTCGAACAAGCAGAAGCGCTCGGCGTCATCAAGGCACCGAGCGCACCGACGGCGCACATCACTCCATACTTGGCGAGAAGCCGAAACCGCATCCCCTCGACTGCCCCCAATACTTGCCCCTGTTCCAAGCCAGCCATCGGTTCTTCCTAGCAGGCGTGGGGGTACGGCGCCAGAAGTGGTACCTCAGCGGCTGCGTCGTCCGCTTCCTTGGATTTTGGGTTAGCGGACACTGCGCGACGCCGTCCGTCGCGTAGCTCACAGTGCTTCAAAGTCGAGTTGCGCGCTGCATATTGCAGGTCGCTTGGCGCAAACCGTACCATAAGGTATGGTCCGCTCATGACCCTCCTCTACGTGGCGGCCGGGCTGTGTCTGTTCACGCTCGCGGTGCATGGCCTGGTCGGGCAGCAGCGCGTGGTCGCGCCGCTCCTGCGTGGGGGCGTCGAGCCCTTCGCGCGGGCGACGCTCGTCGCGGTCTGGCACATGATCACTTGGACTCTCGCGGCGGCGAGCGCTGCGCTCCTGTTCGCCGCGTTCACGGTTCCCGCCTATGCCTTCGGGGTGGGGCTGTTGTGCTTGGGCTACGCGCTGATCTTCGCGTGGGTGGGTCAGCGTTCGTTTGGCTCGGCGATTCGTTTGCCACAGTGGATTCTGCTCGGTGCTGTCGGCGTATTCGCGCTCGCTGGCAGCACCGCGAACCCTGGAATCAGCAAGGGAACACTCGCGGGCGTGCTGGGAGTGCTCGGCTTCGTTCACGCCCTCTGGGCGCTCGGTGTCGCGTGGCCGTCACGCGATGCACAGAGTTTGGCCATGGCCGTGATTGGTCGCAAACAGGGTCCCTCGGCGCTTGCCTGCTGGGTCGCGGCGTTCGGCCTGTGCGCGGCGGGTGCGCTCTTGGTGCTGCCAGCACCGCGCGCCGTACGCTCGTGCATTGCAGGGGCATTCGTATTGCGCGGCACGCTCGGCTTCGTCGAGCCCTCGTTTCGCGGAGAGATCCGGGGAACACCGTATCTGGTATACAGTCGCTACATGTACACGCCGCTGTCCCTCGCCCTCGGCGTCGCCATCGCGAGCACCGTTTGAGCGCGCGAGCTCGGCCAGGCACCGCACAGACCAGGCGCAACGAGCACACCGCTCGCGGCCCTCGAAGCGCGGGCAAAACTCGCCCCAATCGCGCGACGCGCACCGCCCGCTCGGATTGGCTCGCTGCCGGGCTCGAACTGCTTCGAAGCGGCGGGGGGGACGCGCTGACGATCGAGCGACTGTGCACGACACTCGGGCGCACCAAGGGCGCGTTCTATCACCATTTCGGTGACATCTCCTCCTACCACGAGGCGCTGCTCGCCCACTGGGAGCAAAGCCACACCGAACAATTGATCGCCCTTGCCGACGCAGCCGCGGACGGCAAGCCTGACAGCGCAGCGCGACGCGAGACGCTCTTTCGCGCTGTCAGCCAGGTAGATATCGGTGTCGAGCTCGCGATCCACGCATGGTCCTTGCGCGCAGAGAACGCGAGCCGTGTCGTCGCGCGCGTGCACGCCCGCCGGATAGCGTATTTGGCTAGTCTGCGTCGAGCGAGCGAAACCCGCGAGCGCGAAGCCGAGCTCGAGTATGCCGTCTTCATCGGCGCGCTACACCTCTACCCAGCCCCAGAAGACAAGTCTCACCGGCGTCGGCTTCAGCGCGCCCTGCTCACACTCCTCGATCGCAAATAGCCAGAACCGGCGTCACGCGTGCGAGGCAACAGCCGAGCTCAACACCAGCGCGTGATGGCCATCAGGGCGCTAGGCACTTCTTCAGCGCAAACTTCAAAGTCACGCTTGGATCCAGCGAGATCGTGCTCTCGACGTCGCTCTCGCCCGTGAGCATCAGTGAGGTATTGAACGACAAGAAGCTCGGCGCATCACAGGGTGCATAGACCAAGCTTGCAGGCGGAAACACGCCCGGCGACGTCCACCCGCTGGTATCTCCGTTGATCGGCTGCGTGTTGCTCACGCTCTCGGCTCCCCCCGCGAAGAAGTACTGCGTGGTTGCGCTAGCCGAGGCGCCAACCGGCAGAGCCGCAGTGCCGCTGAGCGAAGCGCTGGTCACTGCATAAGTGAAGCCCACGGGTACGTCGACATCGAACACGAGCAAGCAATTCTGGCGCTTGTGTGTGGAATCCGCTTCGCCACCAAGCCTGGCGCTGTAGGCGGGGATGTTCAGCGTGAGCGAGTCGGCCGTCGTCGCCGTGATCGTCGCGCTTCCGCTTGGACAACCCGAGCCGTTCACGCTCAGTATCTTGGCCGAAAAACTCACGTCCGCGGTGGGCGGTTCGGGACGCGCAGCCGTGCCGGACACTGCCGGAGCAACAGGCAGCTCGGACGCCGCGCTGGCCGTGCTCGAAACAGAAGGAGTCGGCATCCCCGAACCGGACGAGCCCCCCTGCGCGCCCGGCAGCGTGGTCGCCACCGAGGCCGGATCTTGCTTGGATTGTTCAGATACTTCGCCGGAGCAGCCCCAAAGGCACGCGGCGCCGAGTAGCGGGAGCCATGCAATTAGGGAGGCCTGCAGGCACGATGGGTTTGGATTGTGCATCGAGATCCTCTTTGTTCGTCGGCGCTAGCAAACGCGCCCTTTCCTCCCATCGTGTTGCTCGCTTCGAATTCGGGTGAGCTGCACGGCATAGACGAAGCTGTGATCTGCTATTTCTTCGGAACCGCGACCTCGCGGGCACAGCGAAGTCCACCGTAGAGCGGTCCCGCGTAGTCCCCGACCGATCCGTTACGCCAGGTGGAACAGATCTCGATGCTAGAGGCCGTCGGCCAGCCGCCGCGGCTCACGCGCTGTCCGGGCGGAGAGGCGTCACCCATGAATGCGCAGTCGCTGCACGGCTGGCCCATGTGCGCAAACTGCCGATAATCGTACCAGTCGACCACCCACTCGCCGATATTTCCCGCGAGATCTTGCTGACCCCAGCGCGACTTGCCCAGCCACTTGGAGCCCACGTCCAAGATCCGGATTGTATCGGATGAATCGGGCGTCCCGGGGCAATCACCGTTGCAGGCGAACGCTGCAAGGGTCTCGTTGGGACGTCCGAAGCCCCAGGGGTAAGGCCTGTTGTCTGCGCCGCCCGCTGCCGCGTATTCCCACTCCAACTCCGAGGGCAAGCGGCCTCCATCCCAAACGCAAAAGGCGAACGCCTCGAACCAGCTCACGATGTTGATCGGACGATTCTCGTGGTTCCCGGGATCGGGTGTCCAAGTACCGAAGGCCGCGCTGAGCTGCTGATCCCAGAGCGCTCTGCTGGTCGGGATCTGCGAGTCCCATGCGACCTGCCAGCCCGTGTCCGGAAGGCCAGCGTGCGCGCCCGCGCCAGGGCTCGGTTTCCACGCCGATGCGCCGGCCTCGACGAACTTCCGAAAACGGCCCACGGTGACCTCGAACATGTCGAGTCGAAAGCTCGACACGGTGCCGAGATGAGTCTGGGTAGCGTCGAAAACGCAGCCGTAAGCTGCGTCTGCCGGATCGCCACCCATGATGAACGATCCGCCTTCGACGAGCGGGGAAGCGCAACAATCGCGCCCTTGGCACAACGGCGGGTTTGCGTCCCGGCAAGATGGTAGAGCAACACAGACACCATCACTATTGCAATCGCCGCTCGGGCAATCCGCGTCGCCGCCACAGTGCGTCTGACTCTCACAGGTTGGGCACCCCCCACCGCAGTCGGTTGCAAGCTCGGTGCCGTTTCGGACGCCATCCGTGCAGGACGAAGGCTGGCACGTACTATCTCTGCAAACGCCACTCGTGCAGTCTTGGCCGCGCTGACACGCGCGTCCGTCGTCGCAACGACGACACGCAACGGCGTCGACGAGCGCGCCGCCTCCGCAGTCGACGGCAGTCTCGAAGCCGTTCTTGACGTCGTCGTCGCAGCGCGCTGCCACGCAGTGATTCTCGATGCAGCGCGCGCTCGCGCACTGGGCGCTCGTGCTGCACGCGCCTCCCACACACCTGCCGCAGTGACCGCCGCAGTCCACGTCCTCTTCGTCGCCGTTCTGTAGTCCATCGTTGCAGGCGCTATCGGTACAGACGTAGTTCATGCATAGCCCGCTCGCGCATTGCGCATTGCTGTGACAGATGTCCCCTCCGCAACCTCCGCAAGCTCGACCGCAGTCCGTGGCTGTTTCCTGGCCGTTTTGCACACCGTCGTGACAGGTGGCGGCTTGGCACTTTCCGTCCAGGCAGACCGCGCTCGCGCAGTCTTCCTTCGTCGTGCAGGCTTCGTCAGGACAACGTTTGCAAGGGCCGCCGCAGTCGGCGCCAGCTTCAGTGCCGTTCTTCACCGCGTCGTCGCAGGTCGGAGCCTGACAGACCGTGTGGCAAACGCGGCTTGCACAATAGTCGTTCGTTTCGCACGCTGAGCCGGGACAGAGGCCGCACGCGCCACCGCAGTCCACGTCGCTCTCGCCGCTCTGTTGGATGCCGTCCATGCAGCTTCGATCACGACAGCGCCTTCCAAGAGAAGGAACTACCGTGCACATTGCACTCGCACATTGCGGGTCGCCTTCGCACACAGCCCCCGCGCACTTCTTGCACGGTCCGCCGCAATCCACGGCTTCCTCACCCTGGTTTTGCGCGCCGTCGCTGCAGCTGGTCGGCGCGCTGCCGCCGCTGCCGCCAATGGGCTCGAGGCTGCCTCCACTTCCGCCCGCTCCGCCGTTCGCGATCCCCCCCTGGCTCATACCGCCGGCCGCAGTCTCATCGCCCCCTTGCCCGCCCTGTGAAAAGCTCCCGCCCGAACCCAGATCGCCGCGACCGCCCACACTTTCGCGGATCCCGGCCGCGCCGTTTCCCGCTTGCGAGCTTCCCGCCGTCGATTGCAACGGATCGCCGGCGGCGTTCGTCCCGCCCGACCCCGAAGTCGTGCTGCCAGCTGCTCCGCCGACCGCGGCGCGCGTTGCGATCAGCGTGCCACTGTCACACGCGCCCGACAGCAGACCGAGCAAGGTCAACGAAGGCGTGAAGTAAGCGGGGAATCGCATTCTCATCGTCATTGCCTAGTCAGTCGTGAACCGTCGCAAAGCGGGTCACCGGCTTCCCCAAAACGCTTGCACGAGTAGACCTGGCTGAACACGCCAGGCCGTGATCAGCGCCTGCTGTTCATCGGCGGCTGCGACATCGTAGTGCCGCTGCACGAATTGAACCGCCAGATCGAGCGCGACGCCGACGTGAAACGGCTCGAGCGCGAAGTCTACGCCCACGCGCGGCGCGAGGAACGGATTGATCTCCCAAGAGGGAGAGGTCGGCTCGATCCCCGTGTGGGTAGCAGACGCGCTCGCGTTCACGATGTCCATGCCCAGCGCGAGAGAGCCGAGGAAACGAATCGGGCGCTCGCGTCCGAACTCGAGCCACGGCTCGAGCGCGACCGAGTAACCCTTGAGTCTTAGACGAAGATCCTCCTGCTCGACGGTGATCGGCAAGAGCAGCGTGCCCGATAAGCGCACACCGATCTCGCGCTGCTTTCGCTGCGCAATGCCAAGCCCCAATAGCGGACCGTGCGCGACCCCGGCGGGACCGCGATAGCGAAGCGAGTAGCCCGCAGACGCAACCAAGTACTCGAGTGCGGGAGAAGGTGCGCCCTTTCGCGAAGATGAGTCCTGCTCATCGTGCGCAACGACGCTCGGGGCATGAGGAACGGTCGCCGCGGGCGTCGCCATCGTTGTCGGCGCAGAATCCGGGAGCGGGGCGAGCGCGGCCGAAACGCGATCGGCGGTCGTCTCCTCGCGCCCTTCCCAGACCGCGAGCGAGCCGGAAAACACCACCTGGGCCGTGTTTTCTAGCGCCATCTCGTCGAGGCCCTGTGTCAGCGGCAGGTCGCGAACAAGATACCGTTGCTTCGATCCGTCCCTGCAAACGAAGAAGATCCGCAGCTCGTCGGCGTTCAGTCGCGTCACGAATACGTGTACGCCGGGGGCCTGAGCGCCGAACAGCTCGGAGGCTTGAAAACGCTCCTGTTGGACGCTCGCATAGGCGCCCGCCTGAGACAAAAACCAGCCGGCGATTTTGGCGTCGAGCTCCTCGGGGCGCTCCATAGCGACGAGATGAACGACCACCGCGAAGCGTGCAGGTACACTTTCGCCCACCGCTGCCGAGGGTTCGGCTGCTACGGCCGTGGCCGTCCACCCCAACAGGAGCGGCCAGGAGCACGCTCGGACGAAACTTTGCATTCGCTTCACCGCGCCCGGCCCGCCCTTTCGTTGTACTGCGCTCAGTCTCGCTCCTCGAGCTTCCGACGCGCGGCGGCTTCGTACGTTGACGCCGGATAACGTGACAGGAGCAACGTCAGCGCCTCTCGCTCCTCGGCTCGGCGATCGAGCTGCCGCAATGCCAGCGCCATGCCCCACAGTGACTCCACCCCGAATCCGGCGCCTCCCGTCGCCTGGTGCGCGCGAAACTGAGCCAGCGCCAGCTCGGGCTGCCTCGACACGAGATACACGTTGCCGAGCGTGAGCCGCGAGGCAGTGGCCTCGGCGGAGCTCGGATAACGCAGCTGGAGATCCTGATAGCCGCGAATCGCGGCGTTCAAATCGCCTCGCACGCGCGCCTGATTGGCGCCGGAATAGAGCTGCGCAGCGCTCGGCGCATCCGCGAGCGATTCATGTTCCGCAGCCGGTGTGACCCGGAAGCGGGCAGTGGGCTCGCGGTACGCGACAGGTCCCGCGGGACTCGCGGAAGGCGCGGGCGCGCTCATCGAGGGCTCGGGCGCGCTCGCGACCGGAAGCGGATCGCGCGCTACCGGTGTCGCAACACGCGCTTGCGCGGACCTCGTTCGCGCGGCGCTGCGCGGCGCACTCGCGCTCGGCTCCTTTGCTGAGCTGGTGAACGGGATGCCCCAAAACGTGGCCGCGACAGCCACGCCCGCGATGCCGCCGATGATCAACGAGGCTGCCGCCGTGAGCCAGGGACTGAAGCCGCGTGCACGGCGCCGCCCGCCCGTCTTCGCGTACGGCGAGGGCGCGCTCTGCCTGGAACGCGCCTTCGAATACTCCTCCGCTCTCCGCGCCAACGCAGAAACCAGCTCTTCGTCCCCAGCCAAAGCCGACGCCTGCTCGTCGAAGGCCAGCCCTGCGCGCAGCAGCAGCCGCGCTTCGGGCAGCGAGTCGAGCGCGGGTTCGAGCTCGTGCTTTTCGGCGGGCGAAAGCAAGTTGCGGCGCGCTCGAACGAGCAGATCGTCCACGTCCGAACCGCTCATGGCGATTCCCCTTCCCATGGCGCGAGCAGCTCCAGCGCTCGCGGATCCGCGAGCACGCGGCGTCGCAGCGACTGCTTGGCCAAACGCAAACGGCTCTTCCAGGTGTCGGCCGAAATCCCGCTGCTGCTCGCCATCTCTGCCAGCGTGTATCCAAGGACGCAGTGCAGCGCGAGCGCTTCGGCCTGCTCGATCGGCAAAGTATTGAGCAGCTCTCGAACGACGTCCTCGATCACGCGCGACGAAAACCGCTCGTCGGGTCCTGGGTGGGCACAAGCCACGGCATCGAGAGCTTCATCGCCCTCGCCCTCACGCTCGTGTGCGCGCTTGGCGGCTCGCAGACGGCGGCGCGTGTTGATGCCGGTGAGCAGCGAGATCCGACACACGAAATGGATCGCGCTGCATTCGCCACGAAACGACGGCAAAGCGTCCACGAGCGCGAACGCGCATTCTTGCGCTACGTCCTCCACGTCCGGATGGTGACTGCCGAGCAGGCGCCTCACCACGCGCAGGATATGGGGGCCAGCCGTGAGCAGGAACGTGCGCATGGCCTGCGCGTTGCCCGCCCCGGCCGCGCGTGCCAGAGCCCCCCAATCGTCGTGAAAGAGTTCACGGGTGGCCCCTTCCTGCTTTCCGCCAAGGACAACGGCAAATTTTCGCGGAGCTCCCGGTGGCATTTTTGGCCGTTCAGTCCAGTAACCATCTGGCGGAAAATGGGTCACTCGACCAGCGATATTGCACGCCCGAAGGCAAAATCGGCTGCAGGCCCGCGGCCCGGCGTCCAATCGATTGAATCTGGGGCGAACGGCTTTCAAGACACCGTGGGCTGAGAGCTACGCGACGTACAGCGCGCGCCGCGCCCGCTAACCAAAAAACCTTTCGCTGTTAGCGGGGACATCCGGGACACGGGAGTCATGGGCACTCGCGACGCTCTTCGATCCCTTCCGTCGCGGCGCAAGTCATCACAAGTGGCCCCGCTCGGACTCGGCCTAGGACTCTATATCAGCGATCAGCTCGTGCGTGCACACGGCGGCTCGATCGTTGCCGACAGCCACACCTCCGGCACGCGCTTCCAAGCGACTCTGCCGCGCTCAGGTGGTCGAGTCGGCGAACGCTTTGATTCGGGCTAAGTTTTTCGCTATTCGGGCCAATCTGAGTGATCCCCACGAGTGTCATCGAGGCCAACGGTAGAGAGCTCCGTGCCAGCCGCAGCCTGCACGGAAACAAGCGCTTCGGACGTGGCAACGCGACGTTTCGATTGGCAGAGCGAGGGCCAATAATCTTCTCGAAAAGCGCCATGGGTGCGTTTTGTCGAGCAACGACTTGAATCGGGCTGATATCTCGAACGCGGGGGTCTGCCTCACCCACGGGTCACGCGGCTCGAATTGCGCTGTGTAGCGTTGGACAAAGATTCCCAGAAGCGCTTGAGTCGGTCGCTTTCGAGAAGTGAGCAAAGAGATACGACGGCGCTGATGTAGTTGACGACATTCGCTACTTTCAACCAAACGGGCTGCGCGCGACCAGAGTGCCGCGTGAATCAAAGCGCCAGAAGCACGTTGACGACACGGTCGCTCCTTGCAGAACGCGACGACCCGAGCTCCGCGTCTTAGCCCTTCGAGTCGGTGTGGTGGAGACGCCGAGCCCTCGTGAAGGTCTGCATCGGCGCGCCCAGCTTCGCGAATCGAACGCGCTGAATTGTTGAAATACCGATCACACTTGCAGCTCAATTTCTTTCATCACATCGCTTGCGCTCACAAGCAATTGAGCTATCAATACGAGAGGGGCAACGCAGGTGAATCCGAAGCAGTTGGCGCTCTCGTTCCCGGAGCCGAAACGCCATGGTGGTGCGCGACGTGGCGCGGGTCGCAAGCCGCGAGCGGCGCATTTACGCCAAACTCCGCACCGCGCGCGGCCTGTTCATCGCAAGGCGCATCCAGTGCACGTCACCCTGCGCGCGGGCCTGCGCTCACTGCGTGCTCCGCACGTCGCGCGCGCCTTGATCAGCGCATTGCGTGATGGCAATCGCGATTGGTTCCGAGTCGTTCATTTCTCCGTTCAGGAGAATCACGTCCATTTGATCATAGAGACTGAGGATACCCAATCCCTCTCTTCCGGAGTGCGTGGCTTGATGGTGCGCATCGCGCGCCGCGTGAACCGCTTGCTACGCCGCTGCGGACGTTTCTGGGCAGACCGTTGGCACGGGCGTGATTTGGAAGGCCCACGCCAAGTCCGCAATGCCCTCGTCTATGTCATTCAAAATCGCAGGAAGCACGCACGCAGCGCGGCTCTAGATCCGCTCTCGTCCGCCGCATCGTTCGACGGCTTCGCGACCTCGATTCCGCGCGAATTTCGCGGCGTCGGGCCACCGTGGACGGTCATTGCAAAGACCTGGTTGCTCCGTAGTGGTTGGCGGAGACATGGGTTGATTGGTTTGAGTGAGGCACCTGCAGGAAGCTGATTCTGGGCAATTCGCCATGCCTACGACAATCGCTTGCCGTTCAAGGAGTCATGGCAACTGTCCGCGTGCGAGCTGGTACGCACGCATCAATGTTCAACACGATGAGTACGGACACGCGACAGAAGATCGAGAGTGGGCGCTCGCTATCCAGCAGCGCACCTCGAGTTGGCGCATCGTTACCACGCGTCGCGGCTCGCGGAACATTCTTGGGGATTGCTAGGAGGCAATGCGGCCAATGCCCCGCCCAATGCCCGAAGCAAGCCTCACTCGCCCATGAGCGCGCAGGCCCGCGCGACCATCCCCATCAGCGGCTGCTCGAATCGGCACCGCATCCGCGATAACTCGGCGAAGTGCTCATCGGTCGATGCAAGTACGTCGAATACGCGCTCGTCGCTCGAACGCGCAAACGCGAGTGCGCAAGCGGCGGCCACGCGTTGCACGAGGACCGCGTGCTCGAGTAGCTCCGCGAGCTGGTCCACGCTCTCCTGCGAAAGCGCTCGGTGTTCCGCGAGGCAGCCGAGCGCGAGCGCCCCATGCCAGCCCAGCTCGCCTCCGCGGCACAGCAACCGACGCAGACGCGCCTCCTCTTCGACCGGTGCACCGACGCCCGCCGCGAGCCACACCAGAGCAGGGCGCTCTGGCGTCTCGTCCGCGGATGCAAGTTCGATCAAGAACGGGAGCGCTTCAGCTGCCCCCCCGAAGCGTGTTCCCTGGTGAAGCAGCGCGTCCCACAGCTTGAATTTGTGCACGTTCCCGGCCGCGACACTGCGGATCAGGCGCGGTAAATCCGCGCCGCTGGCATTGTTTGGATGGGTCCGATGCCACGCAATCTCGTCCAGTCCCTGCAGCCGGGCGCGCATGGGGGGACGGTAGTGGCGCGTACGCCCGACGTCGAGAGCCAACGCAGGTTCGCGCTTGCCGCACGAGCGGCGCTGCGCTCAAGGTTGGCGCTCATGGCATCGTGTTTTTCGCCTTTCGATTCGTCCAGAGCGTGCGCCGGAGGTGCGTCGGGTCGTTGACTTTGACGGGCGCAGCACGCTGCACGACGTGCATAACGCAATCCAGCGCGTGATGAACTTAGACGACGACCATCTTTACGCTTTCTACCTGTCCGGCAGGTACTTCGACCGCTCCTCGGAGTACAGCACGGGCCCAGATAGCCGCTACGACTCGTCCCGATCCGTGCTGTTTCGACTTGGGCTCAACGCTGGGCAGCAGTTCGCGTACCTATTCGACTTCGGTGACGAGCTTCGTCACACGGTCACGGTCGACGCCATCTCAGACGTTGATGTGGCGCTGCAAGCTCCAATGCTCGTCGAATCCGTGGGCGAGGCGCCGTCTCAGTATCCTGACTTCGAAGAAGGCGAAACGGAGCCGTACTCGTTACCCGAGTCTCTGAGCAAGTTCGTGCCACTGACAGACTCTCTGCTCACCCTCAACGAACGACTCGACGCGCTCTACGAAGAGGAAGAGGAGCAGAACGAGGACGAGGACGAGGACGAGGACGAGGACGAGCCTGCCGCTCCGAGCGAAGCAATCGTTTCGCTCTTTCGTGAACTGGCCAAGGCCGCGCTGGAACTCGCAGCTGAGCTGAACGAAAACCAAGAAGCGCTGCACGAGCTGGACAAATGGTCCCAACGGCGCGCCTTGCTCTCCAATCTGATTGAGTTACCGCGCGAACTGACCAGCGTGGGCGAGCTTGATTACGCGCTCGCCGTTGCCCGCGCCTTCGCTTTCGCCGACGCGGAGTGGTTCAGCGGGGACATCGCGATCATTTTCGCCGAGTCCGGTAAGCGCGAGGAGGCCATGACTCAGCTCGAAGCCAATGTGAAGCAGTTTCCAGCGTCATACCTCACCGCCCGCAAGACTGGCGAAGCACTCGAGTCGCTCGATCAACCGGTCGCTGCCGAAACCGCGTATCGAAAGGCGATGAAGTTGGCCGAACATTGGAGCGAGCGAGAATCCGCCCGCAACCTGCTGATCGGTCTGCTGGAGGACATGGGCCGCTTCGAGGAGATCGACGCGCTCGACGCACTTGACTCTCCGTCGGCCGACGGCGCCGCGCACCTCGCCCCGAAACCGCTTGCTGCGGTTGGCCGAAACGACCCGTGCCCGTGTGGCAGCGGCAAAAAGTGCCAAAAGTGCCACGGCGCGTGAACCCGGACCTAAGCGCGCTTAGATCCCCGGCGAGCCGGCTGCGCACGAAGCCGAGTCGTGAACGGCCAGCTTCCATTGCCCGACGCACGTGGCCTCATACGAGCCACACCCGATCGGATAATCACAGCGATAACTCGTGACTGAGCTCGGCTTGTAACAATACGCGCCAGACTTCGGCAACGTCGACGGGCAATACACGGCAGGATCTGGTTCGCTCCACCCTTCGCCCGCGGCGCCGGCTTCGGCGATCGGTGGTCCGCCTCCGACTCCGCCCGCCCCGCCCCAACCACTGCAATCGATCGCATAGCCCGCGAGTTCCCAAAGGCCGTCGGTGCACATCGCAAAGGTCGTGATGCAGGGATCGTTCGGCTCGTACACACACTGTGCATGTCCGCCCGCCGCCGGCGGGATACAGGCAGTGCCATTCTGAGGGACCCTCTTTGGGCAGGGCACCACTGCTGGTGGATCCGTCACGAAGAAGTCGCCAGCCTCACTCCCATACCCGCCACTGTCGTCGAATCCGCGGCTGCCACCGCCACTCCAGCCGATCGGCGGCGGATTGGTTGCGATGTAGCCGCCCGCACTCACTGGCGGCGGATTGGTTGCGATGTAGCCGCCCCCGCTGACTGGCAGCGGATTCATGCTGCCCGCGGCTCCCGCGGTCTCAGGCTCCTCTCCCACCACAGTGCCTGCGCACGCGGCAACCGCGGTCGCCGCCGCAAACACGAACGAAGGAACCAACAGCTGTGCGCGCTTCTCCCGACCCATCATGATCCCCGCGACAGAGCAAGAGGCGCGCCAGCTCCGGATTTCAGCGATCCGGCATTTTTTTCGCTGAGTCCGCGCCAGACGCAGCAGCGCGTGGCACAGCCTGGCTCAGCTTTCGGCTGCCATTCGGGCGTCGATGCCATATTCGGCGAAGCGCGGCACTTCGGGTGCGTAGCTGTCGTGCAGAGCGCGCAGCCAACACGTGCTCCAGCAGCGAAAGCGTGGACTCGAGCCGCAGGCCGATGTTGCTTTTGGTTACGTTGTCTTCACAATCAACTTCGATGATGCGCGCCAGCCTCTTCTTCGCCCCGCTGCTTGCGCTCATCGCTTGTGGCGGCAAAGACGCGGTTTCCGCCCCGGGCGGCGGCGGTCATGATGCGGGTGGTGGCACAGACGCAGGCAATAGCGGCGGCGGAGGTGCGACCAATAGCGGTGGCACCCTGGATTCCGGTGGAGTCACGAGTGCTGGCGGACAAGCGCCGGCTGGCGGCGGAGTGAGCGATCCAGGGCTCGTCATTTGTGATTTGCGCAAAGTCGCGTGCAAAATCGCGCAGCCGATCTGTCCCGAAAACCAAGTGCCGAGCGTCGAGGGCGCCTGCTACGGGCCCTGCGTGCCGATCGAATCTTGCGCCTGTGCGGCCGCGGAAGAGTGCCCGTTCAGCGACCGCTACACGTGCTGGCAGCGAACACACTGCGGGCCTTACGTTCGCTGAGCCGAAGACCGCCGAGCCGCGCGCGTCCTAGCGCAGTGGCAGCACTCGGCGCGCGATCGTGTAGCCGACGTCCACCGTGGCAAGTGGCTCTCGCCGCAGCACGTCCGGCTCGAAGTACGCCGTCGCAAGTGTCAGCCATCCCACGAAAAAGCCGGCACCGCCGCAAATCATGCTTCCGCCATCACCGCCGCGCGAGATCGAGGGCTCACTGGTGAGCTCGTATTTGTAGGGATCCATTGCTATCTCGAGGCCGAAAGCGTTTGGCCGCCGATGCAGGTCCCAGTCTGATTCGTCGATTGGGTAGCAATCACTCGGTGCGTGATCTCCCCAGCGAAAAAGCGTGCGGGCGCCTCCGCCACAAAGGTGCTCCCATTCGTCGCTCGTAGGCAGCCGAAATCCGCCCGATGACAGCATGTCCTTCAGGATGTCTGCATGCGTGAGGCGCAGCATTTCATGGGCAAGCAGGGCGCCATCCTCCTGCCGCTGAACTCGAACACACGAGTCGCCCTCGTGGACCTGAATGCTCCCAGCATCCCCGAGGCTCTTGGCGGCTTTTTTAACGCGCGGATCGCCTGGAGCGATTGACCGCCACCCCAACTCCATCGCGAGACGCTCGACGAGAAGCGGCGGTACGCGCACCACACGAGGCCGAAGCGTTGCGCTCGCGACGTGCGCTCCGATGAGGCCGCTCAGCCCGTACTCTTCTGCAGTGTCGCTCCAGCTTGCACTCTCATCTGCGGTTGGCGTCCACGTCGCTGAATCGAATCCAAGCTCGACCGAGCCCCCGGGGACGAGCGCGAAGGACGCTTCCCCGTAGCGGTAGGACGCAATCTCATGAACTGTCTTGTCGAGACGATATTCGCAGACGGAGTCGAACGAAAAACCGTCAGGCAGCTCGCGCACCAGTTGGCGCGCAATGCCCAGTCGCTCGGCGGACGAGAGCTGGTCCCAACAATCGAGTTCGAGGTGATTCGTCATTTGCCCCGCAGAATAGTCCTAAGCTGAAGACGTTCGGCGAAATGGCGCAAGCCACCGCCGCGGGGAAAATTTCTGTGAGAGGGGGCGTTCGGAGGGCGCGCCACGCACCTCGCAGGACGTGGAGGTGCGCGCGCGCCGCTAGTTCGGCGAGACTCGTCGCTTCAGCCGCCGCTGCCGCCGCTGCCGCCCTTGCCGGCTGCGCCGCCGCCACTGCTACCACCCGCAGCACTTCCGCCCGCTGCGCTTGCTCCGCCACTGTTGCCGTGACCGCCGACGTTGGCAGAGCCGCCAGCATTTCCCGAGCCGCCGAAGTTGCCGCCACCGCCGAAACCGCCGCCAAAGGTCATGCACGAAAGTGCGCCCGACATGCAGGAACAGTAGGCCCCGCCACCAAAGCAACCATCTTTGCAGCTGTCACCGGTGGCTGCGGAATCCGCGCAAGGCTTCGTGCAGCTCAACGTTCCCATCGAGCACTGGCAGAAGCCACCCATGTTCGGAAACGAACAGTTGTCGGTACAGGTATCACCGGTGGCTGCGGAATCCGCACAGGGCTTGGTAATGTTGCAAGTCAGCGTCCCCATGTTGCAAAAACAACCGCCGCCGTTGTTCGGCACCGTGCACGACGCGGTGCACGCGTCGCCGGTAGCGGCGGTGTCGGAGCAAGTCACAGGAGTTGCAGCGCAATACAAAGTGCCGCTGCCTTCGGGAACCGCTGCGCCACCGCCAGCACCGCCAGCACCGCGGCCGAACGCACTGCAGTAGCAGGTGTTGCTCCCGTACACGCAGCTCGCACCCATCATGTCTGGCAGGGTGCAGACATCGCCCGTCATCGGTGTCGGCGAATCGGGCGGACAGGTCGCCGCGTTCATCGGGGCGCCGCCCGCACCCGTGCCACCAGTCGAGGTGCTCGAGTGGCCGCCACTGGCGACGCTACTGCCTCCGCTCGAAGTACTGCCGGCGTTCGAAGCGCTGCTACCGCCTTTGGCGACATCCGTTCCGGAGCCGCCCGAAGGGCTGCCATTTGGCGAGTTGCTGGACCCGCCGCACGCGGCCGTCAGCACGCCTCCAACCAACAAGGAAGCGATACCGTATTTTAATGTCTTCATCACTGGACTCCTGATTGCTGGTCCCGATTCCTGCTCGGGCGAAAGCGGGGATCCCCTGCCAACCACCATCGAAGATCCACGGGTAGGCAGTACCCCCACATTCGGAAAGCAGGCAGATCTTTCCAAACCATGCCCTCCCACGTCGCCCGTGAGCGCGGAGTTCAAAGTCGTGCGCCCGCCCTCACAAAAGGATCGCGCAGATCGCGGCAAAGATTAACGGGAAGGAAACGCCTCACGGCATTTCCTTCCCGCTAGTTCAAACGACGCGACTCACGATGCCGGCGCCTACGGTGCGTCCGCCTTCACGCATCGCGAAGCGCATGCCGACTTCGAGTGCGATCGGGTGACCGAGCTCGAAGTCCACCTCGGCGCGCTCGCCCGGGCCAAGCGGCCGCTCGGTGAGCAGCTTGCCCGGCACATCGCTCGCACCGAAGTAGAACTGTGGCGTGTAGCCGCTGCTGAACGCGGTCTTACGACCGCCCTCAGCCGTGCCGAGCAGCAGGATCTCAGCCCGACCGCTGCGATGAGCGGCGACGGAGCCGCGCGCGATCAAGGTCTGACCGCGTACGACGTCGTCGCGGCCAAGGCCGCGGAGCAAGAGGCCCACGTTGTGACCGGCTGCGGCCTCCGGGACGTCCTTGTGGAACTCCTGGATGCCAGTGACGACCACCGCGCGGGCCGCTTCGTCGCGGCCGACCAGCTCGACCTGGTCGTGCAAGCGCAGCACACCGCGCTCGATTCGACCCGTTACGACCGTGCCGCGGCCCGGGATGGTGCAGACACCTTCGATGGGCATGAGGAACGGTGCGGACAGATCGCGGACGGGCAAAGGAATTTGCTCATCCAGCGCTCGAACCAAGCGGGCGATGCCCTGCACGTACTCGTCATCGCGGTCGCCGCGTTCCGCGGCGCGCAACGCGAGCAGCGCCGAGCCGCGCAGCATGGGCGCTTGCTCGAAGCCGTAGCGCGCGAGCAGCTCCCGCGCCTCGAGCTCCACCAGCTCGAGCAACTCGGGATCGGCCACGTCGACCTTGTTGACGAACACGACCAGGTGGCGCACACCAACCTGACGCGCGAGCAACACGTGCTCGCGCGTTTGCTCGGCGATGCCTTGCGAGCCATCAACCAGCAAGATTGCGCCGTCCATCTGCGAAGCGCCGGTGATCATGTTCTTTACGTAGTCCGCGTGTCCCGGACAATCGATGTGGGCGTAGTGCCGCGACGGCGACTCATATTCCACGTGCGACGTATTGATCGTGATCCCGCGCGCGCGCTCCTCGGGCGCACTATCGATCTCGTCGAATGCGCGCGCACGACCGCCGTACAGCAGGGCGGTCACTTGCGTGAGCGCTGCCGTGAGCGTGGTCTTGCCGTGATCGACGTGACCGATGGTGCCGACATTGATGTGATCCTTGCTGAACATGGCTTTTCTCTGCTTTTTCTTTCCTCTCCTGGCTTTTGGGGACCATCCCCGCGAGCCCGGAACCTTCACGCCTCGCGGTCGCGAGACAAAATGCAAAAACCCCTCGGGCTGGAAGCCGGAGGGGTTTGCGCTGCTACGACTAGCTAGCTATCTGCGCGAAGCCTCCGACTCCAAACCGCACGACCGCGACGACGATGCTGCCGAAAACAGCGCGTCCGCGAAAACGGTAGAGACGGAGAACCCGAAACGCATAGTGCTGAGCAATGTACGGATTTTTTCGAAAAGAGCAAGGCCGCGCAAAGCCGTCGCTCGCCGGTTAACCCCAACGCCGTTCGGCTAGCGCTAAGCGATCGGCGTTGGGATTAACCGCCGAGCCGCAGCTCATGATCCCGCACAAGGACGCTTGTCGAGTTTTCGGTACCCGTATCCCGTCCGATCCCGAAAGCTACGCACCCACTCGGTGAACTCGGCGCGAAAGAGCTCGAGCCACTGACCTTGCATGTGCGCGGTCAGGCCAAGCAGCGCGCTGGCTTCATCGACTTCGCGTGCGAGCTTGCAGTCGAGCGCGAGCGTCCGAGTTTCCCTGGCGACTTGCGCGGCCTTCTGTAGCTCCCCGCTTTGAAGGTGCACGAGACCCCACGCGAGGGACGCACGCACGACCAAACTAGCGGGAGCGGTCTCGGCACCAGCGAGCGCCTGCTCGTACAGCGCAATACTGGCTCGTTTGGGCCCAACTCCCAAGTCGACGCGTGGCAACGCCCGTCAACTGGAAGCAGGGCGAGGACGTAATCATCGTTCCGGCGGTTTCGAACGACGAGGCCAAGACGCTCTACCCGAACGGCTGGCAGCAAATTACGCCTTATTTGCGGCTCGTTCCGCAGCCGGGAAAGGGCTGAGCGCCATGAAGAAGCGTGTACTCATCCTGGGCGCTGGATTCGCCGGAATGGAGCTTGCGACGTCTCTCTCCGAGGCGCACGGCGACGCGATCAGCGTCACCGTGATCGACAAGTCGGATACGTTCATGTTCGGCTTCTCGAAGCTCGACATCCTGTTCGGCAAGGCGACCGCGGAATCAGTGCGGCTGCCTTACATGGAGTTCGACAAACCGGGTGTCAGCCTCAAGCGCGAAGTGGTTATGGAGATCGACCCGGCGGCTCGTCGGGTCGTCACCGACGTGGCCACGCACGAAGCGGACTTTCTCGTGATCGCGCTCGGTGCCGACTACGATGTGTCGACGACACCCGGCGTCGTGCTCGGGCAAAACGAATTCTATTCGATTCCGGGTGCGATCCACTTGCGGGACGTGTTGCCAACGTTCACCCGTGGACATGCGGTGGTCGGAGTGTGCGGCGCGCCGTACAAGTGCCCCGTCGCACCCAGCGAATGCGCCCTGATGCTGCACGACTACTTGCTCGAGCGCGGCGTGCGCGCGAATTGCGCGATCACGCTGGCCAGCCCACTGCCGAGCCCGGTACCGCCCTCACCCGAGACCTCGAAAGCGCTATTGGCTGCATTCGCGGAGCGCAACATCACGTTCATGCCGAGTTCGCGCGTGCTTTCGGTCGACGCTGCTCGCAAGCTCGTGTTGCTCGACGGAGACCGGGAGCTGCCGTGCGATCAGTTCCTGGGCATCCCCAAAAACCGCGCCCCAGACGTCGTGGTCGCGACCGGCATGACCGAAGACGGCTGGGTGACGGTCAACCCACGCACGCTCGAGACCAAGTTTCCCGGCGTGTATGCAGTCGGAGATCTCGCGGCCACGGGTGTTCCCAAAGCGGGCGTCTTTGCGGAAGGTGCAGCAAAGGCGGTCGCACGGAACTTGAGCGCGCTGATCAACGGACAAGAGCCGACCGCGCAAAATCCGGGCTTCGGCACTTGCTACGTCGAATTCGGCGCCAATCAAATCGGTCGCGTCGACGTCGATTTCTTCGGCGGACCGAAGCCCACCGGCACGTTCCACACGCCGAGCGAGGAAATGCGCGGCGACAAGCGGGACTTCGGAGCCACGCGGCGCGCGCGCTGGTTCGGCCGCACGAGTAGCTCGACCTAAGCGACGCTTGCATGTGGCGAGGGAGGGCTCGTAAAGGTGGTTCATGCAACGTGAATCGAGCGAGCCCCTTCGCGCCAGGTTCAGGCGGACCAAGGTTGCCGCGCTGCTCGCGCTAGGGTGTGGTGCGGTGGGGCTCGCGTCTGCGCTGATTGCGAGTGAGCGGATCGATTCGGCGCGCGTGCCACGTTTAGCGCGCGCCCAGCTCGCGTTTTTGGGGGATGGGCTCGAGCAACGCGCCGACGAGATGCAGCAACTGTTTCCCGAAGGCCGCGTATTCACCTTGGCGCTGTACGGTGCGGCCTGGGTGAACGTGGGCAGGCATGCTCGGGACGAAGCGGAGCGCGCGAGTGCACAGCGCGAGTGCCAGCGTTCGCTGGCATTGCTCGAAGCACCTGCCTCACGGCGCGTGTTCGTTCCGGCGGGTGGGCTGCCAAACGGCATGTTTTACGAGGCGTGGACGCATTGGGTGCGAGGTGGATGTTTGTTGCTCGCGCCCGATCCCGATCGTTCGGGCGTGCTCTTCAGCGAGCTGGTGCGTTCGTGTGAGCGCCTGGCGAAGGCCGTTCGAGAGCAAGGGCCGTTCGTTGACTCATACCCGGGACAGGCGTGGCCGGCGGACTCGGTAGTCGGCGTTGCTGGCCTGGGGCTGTGTGCGAAATGGTTGGGTGAAGGCTACCGCTCCGCTGCGGCCGATTGGGTGACGGGGGCGCGACCATTGCTCGACGCGCGCACCGGACTGCTGCCGCATGCAGCACGCTCGCCGGGAGCGCGAGGCTCTTCATCGGTGCTGATGAGTGCGTTCTTGCCCGATGTGGACCCGATCTTCGCGCGCGAGCAATACGCGCTCTGCCGGCGGCATTTTTCGGTCCGACTCGGGGGCATCTTGCCAAGCATGAGCGAGTACCCAGATGGGCAGGACGGGAGCTCGGATGTCGATTCCGGACCACTCGTGTTCGGCGTCAGCGGGCCTGCGACCGTAGTAGG
The DNA here is from genome assembly GCA_035634635.1 of Polyangiaceae bacterium. GTDB lineage: Bacteria > Myxococcota_A > Polyangia > Polyangiales > Polyangiaceae > PMG-095. Next base: position 16,823 of record DASQCO010000115.1, on the reverse strand, counting down.
CATCGCCGCGGCGCGCGCGAACGGTGACGAGAGTGAAGCGATCGCCATACGCAGTGCTGCAGAAGCCGTTGGGTTGCCGTTCGAGAGCGGCGGCAAGCGCCGCTATGGCTTTGGGCTATTGCCGATTGGCGACGCTTTCTTGGCATTTGCGAGTGTGAACGAGCCATGGACGACTGCTGCCGTTCCCTCACCCGCCTCGGGCCGCAACGACTGGCGATGGCGATGGCGCGTGTTTTGTACGGGCCTACTCGGCCTTTTTGCGCTCGTTGCGGCTTGGCTGCTCGGGGCATTCCGCGTTCATTTCCGGCTCGCGCAAAAATAGCCGACGCCAACTCGCTGCGAGCCACGCGCTGAAGCGCTCGCCGGACCAACCGCGCGAGGTCGGGGTGCTCGGCGTTGCTCCTCACTCCAGCAAGTTGTCCCGGACGGGCATGCCCTTGCGATGCTCTTGCTTGTCGACGGTCGGCGCCTTGGGCGGCGTTTTGGCCACGGGCGCGATGGCAGTCGAGCTCGTGGTGCTCGCCGAAGGCATGGCTCGCGCCGCCTGGCTCTGCACTGCAGCATCCGAATCAGAATGAGCAGACGCCGACGGCGCGTGCGTCGGTACTACACCGACGCTTGGAGTCATTGGATTGGGCGGCACTGGCACCCGCGCCTTCTCCTTGTCTCCCTTGTTCGACGTACACGCGAGGAACGCGCCGGCCATGATCGCGAGGCCGATCGATGCGGCGGCCTTCAAGCGGCGCTTCACGCGCCGTGAAGCGACTTCGCGCGCCACGGCTGAGCGGTGAGCGGGCTCATCCGACGACACGCAACCACTCCTGCTTCTTGGGCGGCGCGCGGCGCGTCAGCGCTGAACTCTGGATGTGCGCGGTCGGCTCCGAGCTTCTTGCGTCAGCCGCGGCCGCAACAATAGGCAGCGCGTCAGGCTCCGGGATGGGAAACACGTTCGGATCCTGTCCACGATAGACCCCGAACACACTCAACAAGCCTTCCATCAACTGCTCGAGGTTGGGGCGCCGCGGCATCACGTCCGTGATGTGGCAGATGTAGTACCAAGCGCGAAACGTGGAGTAGAAAAAGTCGTTGGACGGCAGGTCGAGCATGCGTCGAACGAGCGGGCGTAGCACCGGGAGCGCGGCGGTGACCGCAAACAGCTTGTGCAGGTTCTCGATGCGCAGCTTTTCGCGACTGCTCGAGAAGCGGAGCACGGACTCGGTGTAATAACTATCGTCGATATCTTCGAAATTCCCGTCGTAATAGCCATTTTCCAAGGCATATTTCGCGATGCCGGTGCCCGGATAAGGCGTGCAGAGCGTTGCGGCTGCGTAGTCCACGTCTAGCTCGATGTTCAGATCCAAGGTCGCCAGATCGTCTTCGAGCGTGCCGCTCGGAATGCCCAGAATATTGTCGGCAAACACCACGATGCCCGCCTGCTTCAACAGACGAACGCCGTGGCGCAGCTTTTCCATCTTGATGTTCCGCCGCAGCACGTCGTTCGCCAGTCGCTCATTGGCGGTCTCAATCCCGAGGTTGACCGTGTGGCATCCCGACCAGGCGAGCAACTCGACCATTTCCTCGGTCATCATGTCTGCTCGAACATGGCAATAGTACGGCAGCCGAATCTCGCTGCGATACAGCTCTCCGAACTCACGCAGCCATTTGGTGCTGTACACGAAAATGCTCTCGCGGAACCCGATCACCTGTAGCGGTCCATCTCGCCGCACCCGCACGAGCTCCTCGATCACGTTCTCGGGGCTGCGGATCCGCACCTTCTTCCAAGTCGACCCATAGTGATCGACGAGCGAGGGGTTGAAGCAATAGCTGCACGGGAATGGACAGCCGCGGTTGCTCGTGAAGGACTTCAGCGGTCGCAGCCGCAACCGGTCGTCGTACTCGTACAGCAACCGGCGCGGTGGAAACGGCAGCGAATCCAGATCGCGCCGCAGCTCCCGCGCCGGGTTTTTGTAGATCACGCTGTCGTGCTTCACCCACAGATCACGAATCTGGGTGATGTCTCGGCCGCTCTCCAACGCGTCCGCGAGTTCGACCGCCGCGTCTTCGCCCTCGCCCTGACAGATCACATCCAGCCCGGGACTTTGGATCACTTCCGGAAAATACGTCGGATGCGGACCACCGAAGAGCGTGAGCAGCTGCGGAAACCGGGCCTTGATCGCCGCGAATAGCCCCAAATAGTAGCGATGGATCCCGGTGGTAGTCCCAGCCGCCACGATATGGGGCTCGAACCGCGCCACCTCCGCGAGCACGTCATTCCCGCGTGTCCCGACGAAGCGACAGCTGTGTCCCGCTTGGTCGAGACAGCCCGCGACGTACAGCGCACCGAGCGGCTCCGCGCCCTCGAGCTCCTTCACCACGAAGAGAATACGCCGGCCCACGGAGGGACGATATCACGGCGGCGCGTCCGACAGCCACACTGACCCGGATTGGGGCGGGTAAGTCAGTTTTCGGCGGCTACGCTCGCGGGCAGAACCAAGCTGTCGAACCCATCGCTGTAGGTCACGCCGCTCGTGCGCGCGGCAGAGCACCGAGCCGCGCCCTGACACGTGTCAACGATACCGCGAAACGGGCCGCCGCTGTCGCTCGAAAATTTGATCGCGCCCGAGCTCGCGACGGCGCGCTCGAAGACATGGAACTGGATGCCGGTTTCGTTGATCTCGATCTCACCAAGACCGAATGAATCACCCGGCACATCTGCCCTGTAATAGCCGCTCAAGCGCCACGGCAGCATCTCGGGACTCGGCTCGACTGCAAGTGACACGAGGTCCCCCGGAGTCATGACCCCGTCCGCGGGCTCCACGAAGGTAGCTCGCACCGACTGAAATAGCCCGCGGGCCTCGACCAGCACGACTCCGGATTCGTCGCGCACTTGGACGCGAGTCAGCTCTTCTAAGAGTTCCGGCGGGAGCTCTTCCGGGAGCGCGCGCTCGAAGGTAATCGGATAACAGCCAGAGTAGCCGGAGAGGATGCCGCCGCCGGTGTAAAAGTAGTCGCCTTTTTGCGTCTGCTCGAGCGCGAGCCCGTTCACGGAAGCCTGCGCTTCCACGACCGCACACAAGTTATCTTGATCGCGGGTAGCGCTCGGGCCCGGATCGAGCGTGACCAAAATGCGCCGAGGCGTCGCGGGATTCGGCGTCCCGATGACTTCAACCGATACGACGAGCTCCGAGGCTAGGTCAGAAAGTCGCCCGTCATATGACGGGTCATCATCCTTACAGCCCGCGAGCAGTGTTGCGAGCAACAGAGCCGAGAATGCGCGTCCCACATTGGTAAGATGCCATCAACTTGGGGCTCTGGAAATCCGCTGTTCAGAGGCTAGCCAGAAGTTCAGCAACTCGACGCCCCTTTGCTCAAGTGCCTGCGCGCGGTCGCCGTCGAAATGCGAAGAGAACGAATAGCCCACCAACGACCAGCAAAGCATGCGTGGCGCCCCCCGTTGCGCAGCCGATTACGCAGCCACCGGACGTAGTGACCCGAGCAGCGCTGAGTGGTTCGGGATCCGAGGTTTCCGGCGCATCGCCAGCGTCGGGCACGGAAGGAGACAGCTCGGTTTCCGCGATCTCTGACCGAATGAACGCTCCATACGACGCGAGCCGAGTCACGCGCGAGAACGGGCCACAGCGCGGGTCGGTATAGGAGACGATGCCGATGAGTGCCTGGGTGCCGTTCGCGAGTTCGGCGAACGCCGGACCACCAGAGTCGCCTAAGCAAGGCGCTGACTCGGAGAGTCCGAGTTCGAAAAACCGGTCGTCGAAACTGGCGACGGCAATCGTCGCATCGCGGCGTCGTCCGGCGCTGAGGTCCTTCAGATCGGTGACACCAAACCCGACGATACGGACGTTCTCGACGTGATCGAGGACGGGCGTCGGTTCGAATGCGATAGGAGCGACTGAAAGCGAGGTTCGCGTCGCGAGCACTGCGACATCGTGACCGGCCTGAAGCAGCGTCAGATCGAAGCGTGGATCGGGGATCGCCGTCAGCACGTCGACGTGGTTTTCGCTCAGCGCCATTTGCTCTGCATCTTGCGGGTCATCGCCGAGGAAGAGCGAAAACGTCGCCCCCTTGCCGACTGCCTGCAGTGCCACGCAATGCGCAGCGGTAAGCACCGCCCTTGGCCCGACGACCACGCCCGTGCACGACCCAGTGTCGCCGCTCGCCGTCCGTATTTCCACGAGCACGACCGCACGATCGCGATCGTCATCCGTCGAAGGTCCGACGATCGCCTGGGTCGTCTCGCGAACGCGAGGGCCCGCTCCGTCGGCACATCCTACGGCTAAGCCGAGCAGGCCGACGAAGAGCGGGCCACGAAATCGCACCGCAGTCCCTCTAGAAGTTCTTCAGGGAGAGCACGGCCGGTCCATCGAGAGCGATGCTGTAGCGGCGTACTTCCTCCATGTAGGCGTTCAATGGGAATTCCGAGCCCGTGGTCGCGCCGATCGAGAGCGGGCGTCCGTCGGTGAACGCCTCGTTGAACGTGCCGTCACCGCCGACCGCGACGCCGTTGACGAAGAACGTCACCGACTTCGTATTGCGATCGACGACCACCGCGACGTGCTGCCAGACGTCGGCCTTCAGCACGTTTGGTTGCGTGTAGTAGTCCCCGCCGTTTGCGCCATCACCCGTCTGAAAGTGCATCGACAGGTCGTCCGTGCCCTGGCTGTTCATGAACCAGATGAAGCCTGCCTCCGATTTTGCGCCTGCGTACGCGCTACCGATCAGCGCGTTGCGCGCGGTGTCCACTGGGGTTCTCGGCTTGACCCAGGCGGCGAGGGTGAATTGTGCGCCCAACGTGGTGTCGACCAGCGTGGCAACATCCCCGCCGAACGTCGCGGCCAAGAGCGGCGAGCCGCGGTGCGAGGTGCCGGAGTACGAACCATCGTACAGCGCTGACGGGTAAGCGACACCGAGCGCGTTCTGCCCGCTCGTGTGGAAAGGCCAGGCACCGACGAGCCCCGCTGGCGGCTCGCAAACCTTGAGGCTGTTGCACACACCAAGCTCGCAGTCCGTGCCGCTGCTGCACTTCTTGCTGACCGCGCACTTGGTTGGACACACCCCACCGCAATCGACGTCCGTTTCGACGCCGAAATCGAGCACATTGTTGACACACTGGGTCGCCGAGTCGCCGCAATGGCCGAAATTGCACTCCTTGCACTCCTTGTCGCAGTCGGAGATGGAGTTGCACTTCTGGCCGCATAGGCAGCGATTCGGGCAGCTCGCGCCGCAGTCGACGTCGCCTTCGTCGCCGTTCTGGAGGCCGTCGGTACACGTTGGGCTCTGGCAGCGAAGCCAAGTCCCACCACCCGACGGCCGGGGCTCTTCCTTGCACACCCCCGACGCGCACAGCGTGTTGGGATCGAGAACATTGTCCGAGCCGTTCATGCCGCCGAAGTTGACCCTCAGACCACAGGAGCCGTGGTCGGCGGAGGCGCAGATCTTCATGCTGACGCTTTGATGCAGAGTGGACGTGACCAGGTTGCACGCCGGCGCCGTCACCGGATCGCAGTCAGCGGCTGTATTGCAGGCCTGCAGCCACTGGCAGCGATTGGGACAGCTCCCGCCGCAGTCGACGGCAGACTCGTCACCGTCCTGCAGGCGATCCTCGCAAGAGGTGGCCACGCACATCGAACCGTTGAAGAAGCCAGAGGCACAGTCCGCCGCAGAGCTCGCCACAGCGCCTGTCTTGCACTTCCCACACGCGACCCCGCCACAGTCGACGCCGCCCTCGTCGCCGTCCTTCATGCCGTTGTCGCAGTGGGTTTTGGAGCACACGTGCGGAGTCGGCTCGTTCGGACCCGAGCAGAAGCCCGACGCGCAGTCGAAACCCGAAGTGCAGTTCTTGCCGAGCGCGCAGCGTCCACAGGAGTCCGCGGGACCACCACAGTCGATGTCCGTTTCGGTCGCGTCTTGAACCTGGTCGCCACAGGGATCGTTCGAGCAGACGCCCTGAGCGCCGCCCTTGTGATTGCAGATCCCCGTTTCGCACTCGGAGTTGCGATCGCACTTCTTGCCGAGCGCACACTTGATCGAGCAATCACCGCCGCAATCCAAGTCGGTCTCGCCCGGGTCCTTCTTGTTGTTCGGACAGGTGGAGGGGCACCAGCCGAGCCCCTGTTCTGTGCCAGTCCACGACCTTTCCAGGAGTGGCCACTCATGGCTGTAAACTTCTTTGGTGATCTTGTCCGGTTGTAGCAACTTGCGCTTCTCGTCGGGCAGCGTGCTCGAGCCGGGCGGTTGGATCACGCCGCCCACCTGGATCGCGACGCGCGCGGCCAGCTTGCCCTCGAGCACCGCGTCCGGGCTCTTGTCCACCGGGCTGCCCTTGCCGCAGTCGTCGTGATAGCTGCCCGTGGCGTGAACGCCGCCCCACACGCCGGCAAAGACACCCATCGAGTCGTAGAGCAAAACGTTCACGCGAGGCACCAGACCGCACTTGGCGTCCAGGTTGCCCGCGAAGCGCTCGAACTTGAATTCGTGCGTGCGAGTAAATGTGAGCTGCGGCTGCTGAGTGACGGTGCCGCCGCTACTCGGTTTGAGCTGGGCGCCGAACTTGAGGTTCGCTCGCTGGCTAAAGTCCGCATGTGCTTTGATGTCCGCCTGGACGGCGAAGTCGCATTCTAGATTGACTTGCATCGTCATCGTGATCGCGACCGGCACGGGGCCAGCCTGGATCCACTTGACGCGTGGCTTGGTGACGAAGAGCACGTACTTGTAGGCCTTGCCCGTCAGCGCGGCGCCACTCATCAGCTGATCTTTGACGGCGCCCTTCAGCTCTTTCGCGAGCGAGCTCTTGTTCGCTTCGGCGAGCGACTTGATGCCACCGCTCTCCATGCTCGCCTGGACGTCCATGTCGAACTGCACGCCAACGCCCACCTCCGAGTCCATGTTGAAGCCGAGCGTCGGCTCCTCTTTGACCGAGAACTTTCCAGTCACTTGCAACCCTGGCTCGAACCACGCGCCCGCCTGGTAGCTGAGCTTGCCGTCGAGGCCGACCTTGACCTCACCGGCGCTCGTATTGACCTTCCCGGTGAACAGGGGTAGCGCGGGCAGTTTGCTGTCTGGCCCGGGCCAGAGCGCTTGGTCGCTGTCGAGTTTGAAGCCGAGCGTCGGATTGTACGAATAGCTCTCCTCGAACGTACCGGTGGTGATGAACTTGTAGATGTCGTTGCCGAACTTCTCGATCTGCGCCCAAGTACCGGTCGCCGCGTCGATGACGGCATTGCCGATCGCCGCGAAAAAGTCCTGAAAGAAGCCGAGTAGACCTGCAGGCACCTGATCCGGCGGCGAATCCGCAGGCAAGATCGTGCGCTCGAGCATCATGTTCTCGTCGTTGTCGTACAGATTGTCGATCGCCCACTGCACGTCGAGCTTCGACATGTCCACGTCCTCACTGTTGTCAGGCGTGAACTGCACTTGGAAGTCGCCTTCGACAATGTCGGTGATGGCGACGTTCGTGGTCTGGACGACGTACTTGTCGCCGACCAGCTCGACCTTCGCCACGCGACGAGCGAACCCGAATGGATTCTTGCCGGCACCCTTGCCGCCCGCAGAGGTGATGATCAGACCCGGAGACAGCTTGCTCACGTCCGCGACCGTGGCCGGGAATTCGATTCGATCAGCGTACACGTCAGCGACGTCACGCTGCTCGTCCGTCACCACATCCACGCCAGGCAACGGCGCAAGGTTGTTGAAGTCCGGTTCGAAGTCCGGAGTGTGTGACTTGGGCTGAGTGACGTCCTCTTGTGGCGCCTCGAACTTCGTCGTGACGTCCACGCCACTCTCGTTGCCTTGTCCGCCGTCGCCGCCTTGCCCCGCGTCGCCGCTGTGTTGCCCGCCTTTGCCAGCTTGGCCAGCGCCATGGGTGCCACCGGACGGACCCTGAGATGTTTCGTCATTTCCGCAGGAAATCACGGTGCACAACAGTGCGAGCACAGCCCACAACAGCAACGCTGGTCCCCTGTAGGACCTAGATGTGCGCGTCGATCGAACAGGACCGCGAGGAGACTTCACCATTTAATCTTCAACGTCTCACGATTTCCACGGGGTCACAAGAGGTGTCTTATGCAGCAGTCGATTCGGTCCTTCGTCCCATTCACAAGAGACTCACGGCAATCAAACGTGCAACACGTGTGCTAGTCATTGTGCATCACGCATGCATCGCTCTCGCGGCTGCCTCGTCTCGCTGATCGAGAGTCAGAATAATGACGATCTCGTGCTCGTGCCGGGGCTTGGTTTGCGCGCTGCTCTTGGTGTTGCTCAGTGGCAGCGGCTGTCGCGCGCGGAGGGACCAGTCGAAGAGCGAGTCCGTGCGTCAGGCAACTGCACTGCTTAGCAGCACCGCAGTGCCGAATCCAAGCAGCGAGCAACCATGGTACGGGGGCTCGCGACCCGGCGCAAACGCAAGCGCAGACGCCAAAGCGAACGCTCTCGTTCGAGAGGCGCGTGAACAGCTACCACTCGCCGACACGGACTCGACTTGTGTTTCGGCGACCCAGCGCCTCGCACGGGAAGATCCGGAGCTTTTGCTGGTCGTGGCTCGGCTGCGCGGCGAACAGCTCGGCAGCTTCACGCGGCCTTGTCTGAACGACCAACGTCTAGTCGAAGCGCTTCGTGGACCCGGCACCGCCAAGGTGCTGGTGAACACGCTCAGAGAGCCTGACCGCTGGCGCTTCGAGGCTCAATTGCCGTGGCTCGAAGCGACTCGTTGGCTGCTGGAACATTCCGAACGAATCTTCGTTCAGGCGGATCCGAAGGCAATCGAGCCACTCTTGAACGTGCCGCACCTCGCCGAAGACCGGCTGAGGAGCGGCCTTCTGGTGGTTTTGATACACATCGAACCCAAGTCTGCACATGAGCTGCTCCGCGAGTGGGCGCCACGAATGAACCGACCCGATCCTCGTTTCGTGACCCTGTTCATGCGTGAGTATTCGGTCTCTATCGCGCCATTGACCTGGCTCGAGGAGAAAGAAGGGCCCTGCGACGAGCCTCGGAAGCGCGCCCTATTCGACGGCATACGAAGGACGGACAAAGACGCGCCTCGGACGCTGCTAGCGTTCCTAGACGCGCCGAACGCGCGCTGGACCGAGAGGGCTCTCGCGGTTCGATTCTTCATCGACGCGGTGATCCGTCTTGGTGCACCCGTCAAAGACTTCAACTGCCGAAAGGAGCTAGACGGTCCGTGTCGCATGACATCGGTCGAAGGAGCACGAGTGATCGATGCAGCGCGAAGCAGCTGTCTTGCTAGCGCACGGGCTTGGCTCCGAGCGAACAGTGGATAGAAGGGAACGGTTTCTGTGGGCGCTACGACCCATCCGGGCGCGTCGCCCTGCAACTCGTGTTGCGTCGACGTTTCGCACGCTTTGCGATTGGATGTTGCGAGTGCGCCATTCCACGACTCGAGTGCTCTCGCGTGAAGCGAACCGCAAAAAAATCGATTGCGCGTTTAGGCCGCGATGAGATCATGACCGCGAGATGAGTCTCTCGGCGTTGAGTCCTCTAGCTCCCAGTCAGGATGGTTTTCGTGTGAGCGTCAACGGTGCGAGCCTGGCGGACTTCGTGCAGATGGAGTGCTTGGCGCGCTCCAAGCGAGCGTTCCGCGTTACTTCGGGGGAAATGATTGGCTACCTCTATTTCGATGCGGGGCAGATCGTCCACGCGCTCACTGGCGATCACACGGGTGAGGCCGCCGCGCTGGAGATCTTGAATTGGCGAGAGGGTGCGGTCGAGCCATGCAGCGCCGGTTGGCCGGATCAGCCCACGATCCGCAGTAGCTGGCAGGGCTTGTTGCTACGTGTCGCGCAAGCTCAAGACGAGTCGAGGCGTCACAACCTGGTGTCGTTTCCCGCGCAACGATCAGCCGTGCCACGCCCAGCGGAGCCCAAGAACTCCCCACGATCGGAAGATCTTCAGATGAGCGTGCCCCCGAATCCGTCGTTCGCGAATTTTCTGGCCGGCGTGCGCCTGGACCCGAATGGCAACGTGCTCGCAGCCAAAGGTGATACGGAAGAGTTGGCGCCGATCGCCGCATACGCTGCGCGTTTGGCGGACTTGGTTGGCGACATGCTCGGAATGGGCAGCTTGGTGGCGCTCGAGTGTGCATTTGCTGACCAGCGGTTGATGCTGCATCGCGAGCGCAGCGGTAACCTAGTTGCGCTCAAGGCCAAACCCGATCAGGATCTCGCGGCGGTGCGCGAGCTCTTCGGCATTCAATGAACGAGAGCGCTGTGATGATTGGTTCCTTACTTTCGGCTCTGCGCGACGTAGACGGCGTGTTTGGCAGCTTCGCATTGACCAAGACGGGCGCAATCGCAGGCAAGGACTTGCCCGCCATGTTCGATGATCACGTGCTCGCCTCGGTCGGCCCCCGCTTGGTGCGCCTTCAGGAAACGCTTTCCGCCAGCGGCAAGACGCTCGACTCATGCGTCATGCACTTCGCCGATCACAAGCTGCACGTGCGGATGCTGCAAAACGGCCTATTGTGCGTGCTCACCACCAGTCACGCCAATGCGTCCGCGCTCAAGATGGCGGTCACGCTCACCGCCCGGCGGGTGGATCCAAACATCGTCGAGCCTCCGCCGAGCTCGAACGCAACCCCGCCGCAAAGTGCTCCGTCGCCGAGCGCTTCACAACCCCCGCCCTCGGTCACTCGAAAGGCAGTGTATCGGGGGCATCGCGTGCCATGACGTGAGGGCGCTCGCGCGCTCGGTGGTAGCTCAGCTGTCTCTCTGCGGCTCGTTCAATCCTTCCGTCCCGATGCCCACATTGTACAAGTCGGGATAGGCAGGGCCTCCGTGCTCGTGGACATCTAGCCCCTCGAGTTCGCCCGCTTCGGACACGCGCAAGGTGCCGGTCTGCTTCACGAGGTACATCAAGACCGTGGCAGCGACGAAGGTACAGAGCGTCACGCTGACGCTGCCAACGGCCTGGGCAATGAGCTGGTTCGGGCCGCCGGCATAGAACAGCCCGCGCACGGTCGACGACGTATCCGCGCCCGTGGGACTCGGTGCCCCAAACTCACCTGACGCGAACAAGCCGAGACTGAGCGTCCCCCAAATCCCGCAAATGCCGTGGACGGTGACCGCCCCCACCGGATCGTCGACGCGGAACCATTCGATCAACTCGACACCGAACACGCAGAGTACGCCACCGACCGCGCCGATACACAGCGCGCCGGCAGGGGTCACCCAGTAACAGGGACACGTGATCGAGACCAGGCCGGCGAGGAACCCGTTGACCGTCAGACCACAATCCCAAATTTTGAAACGCGGGTAACTCACGGCGATTGCGGCGAGACCGCCGCTACACGCGGCGAGCGTGGTGTTCGCCGCAACGCGACCGGTGCCCTCGGCGTCCATCGCGGACAGCGTGCTGCCGGGGTTGAATCCGTACCAGCCGAACCACAGGATGAGTCCGCCGACGGCAGCGATCACCATGTCGTGGCCCGGCATGAAGCCGCCCCCGTCGCGCTTGAACTTGCGCCCGATCCGCGGCCCGAGCGCCATCGCGCCGGCGAGCGCGACCAAACCGCCGATGGTGTGCACGACGGTCGAGCCGGCGAAATCGTGGAACGGAACTGGCTTGATGTTGTTGAGCCAACCATCCGGCCCCCACACCCAGTGGCCGATGATTGGGTAAATGAAGCCACTTACCCCAATGCTGTACAGAATGTCGCCGATGAACCCGGTCCGCCCCACCATGGCGCCCGAGGTGATGGTGCTGCAGGTGTCGGCGAACGCGAATTGGAACAGCCAGAAAGCGAGCATCGGCACGCCGGTCGTGCCGTAGGTCCGCGGCGCGTCGTGCAGCATGAAATATTGTTGGCCAATCCAACCGTTACCCGAGCCGAACATGAAGGCGAAGCCGAAGGCCCAGAACAGTACGCCGCAAAGACACGTGTCGACGATACCTTCGAGAATGATGTTGACCGCCTCTCGTGCTCGAGAAAACCCCGCCTCCAGGCACATGAAGCCGGCCTGCATGAAGAACACCAAGAAGGCCGCGCCCAATGTCCACGCCGTGTTCATCGGGCTGATGTACGGAGCCGCAGGATCGATGTGCGCGAGCTCGGCTGCATGCGCTTCGGTAAAGAAGTAGCGCTCGATTGCCACGCTCGACAGGTACACGGCCGCGAGCCCCAGCGCCTTTCCGGCGAGAATCGCTAGCAAGCTGCGCAGCGTCCCGCGCTCCAGCGCAAAACGAATCCGATTCATGAAAGCCATCGGCCGGCGTGATAGCTCGGCTCTCGTTTCACGTTCCTACACAGCGCACGAACATTCAGGGCACGCGACGTTCACCGGTTCGAAAACCGGCGGAAATGGCAGCAGTAGGTAACCCCGTTCGGCTCGTTTCTACACATCGAGCAGCGTGGGAAAACCCCAGGCGGCGAACAAGCGGCCTCGGTGAGGCAAGGCCGAATATTTGTCGCGGAGCGCCGCGTTGCCGTGCAACGGTCCGCCTTCGATGAACGCTCAACCCCGAGTAGGCCGGACGCCACTCACAGCTGCGACCAGCTTCGCCCATGCGCTCGGTGCCATCGCGTTCGGCGTGAAGGAGAGCGGGCTTCAGCTGTTTTTGCTGCTGTTCTACGGGCAAGTGCTCGGGTTACCCGAGGCTTGGGTGGCCACGGGGATCATGTTGGCATTGGTCATCGATGCGCTGATCGATCCGCTGATCGGGCAATTTTCTGACGAGTTGTCCAGCCGCTGGGGGCGCCGTCATCCGCTGCTTTACGCTGCCGCGCTTCCCGCCGGGCTCGCCTATGCGTCTTTGTGGAATCCACCGTCGGGGCTCTCCCCCAGCACGCTATTCGGATACTTCTTCGGCTGTTTGGTGTTGGTGCGAGTACTGCTGTCGCTGGTCGAGATCCCCGGCGCAGCACTGATTGCGGAACTCTCGCGCGACTATCATCGCCGGACCGCACTCATCTCGCAGCGTACGCTCTCGAGCTGGTGCGGCGGGCTGTCCGTCAACACGTTTACCTTTAGCGTGCTCCTCGCTGACTCGCCCGGAGCGCCTCGCGGCATTTTGCGCGCTTCGGGCTATCACACCTATGGGTTACTGGCTGGGACGGTCATCGCCGGTTCCACGTTGATCGCCGCATGGGGAACTCATCACCTCATCCCCCATCTGAAGCGACCTATCGGGAACCCCAGCACCAGCTCTCGACTGCTCGAAATTCGGGCAGCCCTGCGCAGTCCCGCGCTCCGCGTCATGTTGCTTTCGGGTGTATTCGGAGCGATGGCTGCCGGCATCGTCATCGGTCTGGACATGTACGTGGGGGTCTTCTTCTGGCGCCTCTCGTCACGACAAATGGCGGCATTTCCAGGCGTGTACTTGGCGGCGGTCGTGCTCTCCAGCCTGATGGTCGCACCGTTGTCGCGAAAGCTCGGCAAGCGCGCCGCGGCGCTCACCACCGGCCTAGCTGGCGTACTCGTCGGACCTGTGCCGGTGCTCGCTGCCCTTTCGGGCGTCTTTCCGGCCAGAGACAGCAGCGCGTTCTTCCCGCTCCTGCTGGCGTTCTGCGGCGCATCCGTACTGCTGCGCGTGACGACTGGCACGCTTTGCGTTTCGATGCTCACGGATGTCGTGGAGGAACACGAGCTGCGCACGCACAAGCGCTCCGAGGGGCTTCTCACCGCAGGCACGACGCTGATCCAAAAGACCATGTCGGGTGTCGGGGTCCTCGCTTCGGGATTGATCCTCACAGTCGTCCATTTTCCGCGCAATGCGCAGCCTGGGTCCGTGGACCCGGCGTTGCTGCGGCATCTGGTGCTGCTCTATGTCCCGCTGGTGACCGCGCTAGGGATCGGCTCGGTGCTCTTGCTCGCGCGGTATCCGATCGATCGCAAAGCTCACGAACGAAATCTGCAATTGCTCGATCGCGCAGCTCCCCAAGTCATGTCTTGAAGCTCCTTGCGCGCGCTCGCGAGTCGCTCAGCATGGAAAGTACACATCGCAGCAAGGCCAGCCGAGCCGCTGCGACTCGGACTCGACCTCTTCCTCGAATGGCTCGCGACCGTCTTGGGGACGCCCCCACCGGAGCTGTTGCAGCTGAAGTCGCTGCCAGGTCTGCCAGCGTGTAGCGTACGGCCCAATGTGGCGCGCTCTGAGCCATTTCCCCGCACGAATTACCCGTTCCTTCATCCCGCTGAGCCCGATTCTGGCGCTCGAACGGAATCCACACAGAAGCCGCCAGGCCTCATCGCGCAACAGCCAAGAGTAAGTCGGAAGCGCCAACTCCCCTCGGATCCCTTCGATCCCGTGTCGCCGAATGGAGTCCCAAGTCAGCTGGAATCCGTCGGGTGCCGTTTTGGTGAATGTCCTGTGCTCTTGGCCACCCACTTCATACCCATAAACCCAGAACTCAGGCAGGGAGACAACCGTGACTCCTCGGTCGAGCATCACGCTGCGAGCCAAGCGCGGAAACTCGCTCGGACGATCCCCTCGCCGAAGGGCGCTCGGAGTGAGGCAATAGTTGCGCTGGAAGCTGCGCGAAAAGGCAGAGGCATCTTCGAACCCCACCTCCAGGGCGACTTCCAACACGCTCATGGTTCGAGCTTCGGGCGCCGACAGCAGATCCAATGCTGCCTTGAGGCGAACACCGGTGAGGTAGCGCCCCGGAGTGGTGCCCACGTTCTCTTCGAACACGCGATGCAAATGAAACTTGGACATGCCTGCCGCGCGAGCAATGTCCTCGAGTTCGAGGGCTTGACCGAGATTGTCTGCAATGTAGCGGGCGGCCCGGTTCACCACTCCCACGCGGTGAACGGCGGTCAGCGTCGAGCCGTCTTGGACCATTGGCGCCGCGAGCGGCTTCAGGGCTCCCTGACTGTCCACATGACTCGCCTAGCACGGGTTTCCACTTCGCGGATGCATTCTCGAGCAACGGTCCCCCCGAAATAGCAATCTGGGCACAGCAGCGCGCCTGCGTCTGAATACTCTGTGCGAGCCGTCCACGCTCCACCCGCCGAACGCTCCCTCAGCCAAGAAGAAGCCCCTTTATCATGAATTCGAGTACGAGCCGCCCGCTGCTGACATTCTTCTTGGGGGGCGCGACGCTCCTGCTCACCCACTGCGGAGGCGTACGTCCGCAGGCTCCGATGGCTTCCGGTTCGGCCGGGAGTGACTCTCTTCCGACTTGTCCGGCGGTCCCGAGCAATGCGCCCCCCCAGGTGCTGGCGTGCTCGCTTGCCGCTACCGGTACAGAGCCCACTTTGGACGACTTCGACGATGCGAACCTCGCGCTTCACTCCGCCGAGCAGCGCTTCGGCTCTTGGTACAGCTTTACGGATGAGACCCAAGGCTGCGCCAAACTGAGCGTAGAAAAAGCCGATTCGTCGCCGGCGCTTCACTTCACCGGAGGCGGCTTCTCGAAATGGGGAGCGGGCTTCGGCGTTTCGCTGGCGTGGTCGATGGCGCAGAGTGGCGTTTGCAGCTACGACTTGTCCGCGTATTCGGGAGTTCGCTTTCGCGCTCGGGGCAACGCCACCGTGCGCCTGAACATTCCCAGTCGAAAGTCCGCCTTCCAAAGCAGCGGCGGGGACTGCCCAGACTCCGAGGGCTGCTTCGACCAGCAAGGCCGCAACTTCGACCTGACGGCGAACTATCGAGAGTTCGTGATCCCCTTCTGCTCGCTGGCGCAACGGGGTTTCGGCGCACCTCTGGGTCCACTCGATACGACCCAGGTGACCAATCTGAATTTCCTCGTGCAGAGCAAGGGAAATTTCGACGTTTGGCTCGACGACATCGAGTTCATTCCATGGCAAGCGGGGCAGACACACGCCTGCGGCGCCGTGTGTCCGGCCGACGAACTCGCACTCGGAATCACTCCTCGACCCGGGGAGACCTCGCTCGATCAGGAAGCGACGGGCGTTCGTTTGTTCACCTTCGAGCAAGCCACGAAAGACTGTGGTCCCGTGACCCGCCGCTACCTCGTCTACATCCCCAAATCGCTCACCCCTGGGAGTGATGCCCCGGTGCTCATTGCGCTGCACGGATTGGGCGCAGACGCCGAAAGCATGCGTGATTTCATCACCCAGGGGAGATTCGAGACCTTGGCCGACCGTGACGGCTTCATCGTCGTCTACGGCAACGCCGCTCCTGGACCGGGCACGGTGGCTGATCGCCCGAACGGCGGCGGTTTTCGCAAAGATCTGAACGGCAAAGAGCAGGTCGATGAGTTCGCGTACTTGAGAAAAATCATCGACGACCTCGCTTCGCGCGGCGCGATCAGCGGCAATAATCCGCTATTTTTGACCGGCATTTCCGATGGTGGGGGGATGACTCACTTGGCGGCGCTGCACGACCCAACGCGCTATCGAGGCATCGCTGAGCTCATGCCCTACCCTGGCGCAACCGTCGGGATGCCAGCAACCAACGCAGGCTTTACGCTGCGGCGCGTGCTGTTGGGCTATTCGCTCACTGACCCGGGCATGACCCCTGGTTACGCCACTCAGCTGACTCCGCTCGGGCCAGCATGGGCTGCGGCGCTCGGATTGAGTCCAGATCCGCGGACCAGCGCGGTGCCGGACGTGGTGAAGGAAGGCGCTGACTATCGAGGCACCAGTCCGAATGGTTTGAACACGCGGGACAGCCAGGGCGAGCAACTCGACTTCGGCAGCGACGCAACGGGAGCTCAGGTTCGAGTGCTGAGCTTCGATCACGCGGGACACTTGTGGCCAGTCAAAAACCCTCCGGATCGTGAGCAGGAGATCGCCGAGTTCGGTTTGAGAAACCGAGATATGGACATGAGCGACGCGGTCTGGGAGTTCTTCCGAAGCAGCCTTTGAGGCCCATGCTCGTGCCGGTCT
>DASQCO010000114.1:0-37135 GCA_035634635.1 Polyangiaceae bacterium | reverse complement strand
ACGCCGACGAGAATCTCTACATCTCGAAAATCTTCATGATGATCGCGCCGGCGGCTCTCGCGGCGAAGGTGGCTCAGTTGCAGGCCACCCACAAGTTGCCGGTGCTACCGAAGCAGTTCCGGCAAGATCCGGCGACCTCGACCGTGACCTTCGCCAAGACCTTCGGCTGGGCGGCGCAGGTGCTCGGCGTGCAGGCTCCAGAGCTGTACGTGCGCAACGACGTTGCCGGAGCGATCGTCGCGGTGCCGGCGAATCCGCCAGCGTCGGTCGCCGGTCAAACGGTGCTCACGGGCTTTCAACCGCAAGAGCTCACCTTCATGTGCGGCAAGCATTTGTCGCACTACCGTCCGGAGCACTACATCCGCACGCTGTTCCCGACTCAATCGGAGCTCACCATCATGCTGTTCGCCGGCGTGATGTTGGCGTCACCGAGCACGCCCATGCCGCAAGACATGGCCGCGCAGATCCGGGCCACGGCGCAAGAACTCGCCAAGTACATGCAACCGGTTCAGCTCGAACACCTGCGCTTGGTGGTGAAGCGCTTCATCGAAGAGGGCGCCAAAGCGAACATCAAGCGCTGGAATCAGGCCGTCGAATTGACTGCCTGCCGCGCGGGCATGATCGTCTGCGGTGACCTCGAAATCTCGAAGAAGCTAATCGGCGCCGAAGCGCAAGCTCCGGGCGACCTATCCGCCGCCGACAAGATGAAAGAAGTCCTGCTCTACTTCGTGAGCGAAGACTACTCCCTAGTCCGCCGCGCCCTAGGCGTCGCCATCGCCGTCTGAGCCCCAGCAACGGGTCAGAGCGCCCACGAAACGCGCTCTGACCCGCTGTGCGACGACTCATTGCATCGCGGACGCGGGAGAAGATTAACCGCCGAGCCGCAGAGGCCGCAGAGATCTGAGAGAGAGGAGATCGGGTTTGCTCTTCGAGGCGGTTTTCGGCGTGACAACGTGCGCTGCGTCGTTGATCGGGAAACCTCAAAATCTCCCTCAGATCTCTGCGGCCTCTGCGGCTCGGCGGTGAAATTCAGGGAGTGCTCTGAGCAGGCGCTTCGCCCGGCGATGAGCCAATGCGCGCGTTCGCGCGCCTTCGCACCGTGACGGGAACAATGCGTTCTGTGAGGTGCGTTGCTGGATTGCGGGCGCCCCCTCTTGCTCCTGTTATTTGCCGGGTAGGTCGAAGACTAGGCGGAGGCCGGTGCTGAGGCCCGTATGGACGTGGCTGCCGTAGGTGCCGGCGTCGAAAGTGAAGTAGGGGCCGATGCCGAAGTTGGACGTGGGGTACCAATCGCCACCAACCGTCAGGCGGAGGAAATCCCAGCCGTAGTAGTGAAGCGTGCTGGGGCCAGTGTCGACGCTGATCGCGCGATAGCCGAGGCCGAATGAGCCCCAGGGATCGAAGCGCGTGCCTTGCACCAAGTGGTAGCGGACGAACGGGCCAACCGCGAGACTCGTGGCCGAGCACGCTTTGCAGCCCGAAGGCGCGTAGTGGTTGTCGAACTCGCCCCAAGCGCCGACCACGACGTTGCGGCTGAGGCCGTAGCCCGCGTCTAGATTCACGGCCAGGGCCGCGCCCATGTAGTCTTGTTCGTTTCGCGTCGATGAGAGATCGCCGAAGGGCCAACGTGGGCCGACTGCGGCGCCGAGCACGAAATGCCCGCCGAGGGTGTCGTGCGCGTTGGGGATCGGCTCGAGCGGGGGTTGTTCGTTGTCGGCCGGGACGACGACAGGGCCCGCTTCTTCAGCAGGGGTGGTCGTGCCCGGCGCTGCGCCTGGTGCTGCTGCCGGGGCGGCAGCGGGAGTAGCGGGAGGTGGAATCGCGGGCGTTGGAGTCGCGGGGGCCGGCGCGGCTTTGGGCTCGGGGGAGGCGCTGGCGGGAGTTTCGGCGCTGGCGAGGTGGGCCACGAAAACCAGGCCCAGGGCTGCGCAGAGCGCGACGGGGATTCGCATGGGCGCCTTGTTAGCATCGGCCGCGAGCTCACGAAACCCCCGCGACGAGCTTTGACGCAACCCGGCGTGGGCTCTGCCCGATGGGGATTGCGTGATGCCCACCGAGCCTCCCCCCGTCGAGAACACGTCGCAAACGGTCGAATGTCCACGCGCCCGCCTGCCCGGGCCGTGGCGGGTCGAGTTCGGCGCCGAAGACGAGCCCAGGAGCGTGACCTTGCGGCAGGGCGAGGAGCTCACGCTGGGCAGCGGTAGCGCCGCGCGGCTGCGCATTCACGATCCCGCCGTGAGCGGGCTGCACTGCCGCCTGCGCGTTTCGGACTCCGGGATCTTCGTCGAGGATCTGGCGTCCAAGAATGGTTTGTACGTGGGCGGCGCGCGAGTCAGCTCGGCGTTGTTGTCCGAGTCGGGTGCGGCGTTCGTGGTCGGACGGTCTGCGGTGTGCGTCCGCACTTTGGAGCAAGACGAGCAGCTTGCGCCGTGTGATCCGCTGCCCGGCGTGATCGGCAGCTCTGCGCCGATGTTGCGCGTGGCGCGGCTCGTGCGACTGCACGCGAAGTCGCGCGTGCCGATCTTGCTCCAGGGCGAGTCGGGCACCGGCAAAGACATGGTGGCTCGCGCGATTCACGAGCTGGGGCGGCGTGACGGACCGTACGTTCCGCTGAACATGGCGGCGCTGCCGGAGTCATTGGCAGACGCAGAGCTGTTCGGTCATCGTCGCGGTGCGTTCACTGGTGCGGTGACGAGTCGCGTGGGCGCGTTCGAGCAGGCCCACGAAGGCACGCTTTTTCTGGACGAAATCGCGGAGCTCCCACTCTCGATTCAGGTCAAATTGCTGCGTGTGGTGGAAGACGGCATGGTGCGGGCCGTGGGCGCGGCTCAAGCGCTGCGCGTCGCGGTGCGTCTGGTTTCTGCGAGCTGGGCCGAGCTCGATCAGCGCGTCGTCGAAGGTCGCTTTCGCGCGGACCTGTATCACCGCTTGTCGACGGTCGTGGTCGAGCTGCCGCCGCTGCGTGAACGCCGCAGTGACATCGCGCAGCTGAGCCAATCGTTGTTGCGTCGCATGCGCGGGGACGTCGGTGAACGCGTGCTTTCGAGCGCGGCGCTGTCGCGCTTGGTGGCACAGAGCTGGCCGGGCAATGTGCGTGAGCTTGCCGCGGTGCTGTATCGCGCAGCGGTGAGCGCGGAATTCGAGATCGCGGCGCGCCACGTCGACGACGCCAGTCGCCAAGCGCCGCATGGACGAAACGCGGTGCAAGACGCGCGCGCCTTGCTCGAATTGTGCGAGGGCAATGTCAGCCGGGCCGCCCGTGCGGCGGGGGTTCCGCGCAGCACGTTCCGCTCTCGGCTCGCCAAAGCGCCCGCGTTGCCGAGCGGCGGAGAGCCTGAAGAACGCGAAAAAGCTGGCTAGAAGCTGCCCATCACGGTCAGCCCAGTGTGGCCCGGACCGATGCTCGGCACGAGCGAGACACGTCGCTGTTCGCTCCGAGCCTCGTTACCGCTGCTCTCCTTCGCGCCTGGGTCGACGAAGTAGAAGATCACGGTGCCCGCCGCAGCGACACCGCCGACGACGAAGCCGACCGTCGACCAAGTCTTCATTTGATCGCCGTTGCTCACGTTGTCTTGGTACTTCGCGCAAGCGGCGTTGTACTGGCTCGAGCGGCCCGCGATGTCCCCCATGAAGTTCTTTTTGACCAGCCACGCATGCGGATCGTTACACAGATCCCGAGTGTCCGGATTCTGCATCATGCTGTCTTGCGAGGCGGCGTGCGTGATCTGTGCGGCGACTGAATCCGCGTTGTCGTAGCTCTTCTTGGACGCGACGGCCAAGCCGATGCCGCCACCCACGCCGACACCGGTGAGGCCGAGCCCAACCACTCCGGCGGGTGACGTGACCAACCATTTGAAAAATGGTTTGCGCCCAGCGCTGGTGTGGGGTTGCTCGGGTTCCGGCGGAGGCGGCGCTTCTTCGCGCGGCGGGGCGTTCTTGTTCGGGCTGGCAGCCGCGACAGCCGGTTCCGCGGGCAGACTTTTCGGCGCAAAACTGAGGTCCGCCATGAACTGCCGGCCAGCGCTGGTGTTCACTTGTTGGGCTTTGGTTTTGCCGCCTTTGCGAGCCTCGACGGTGTGCACCCCCGGGGCGACGTACAGCGCGCCGGGCAACGGCGATATTCCTTCGAGCGAACCGTCGACGTAGATCTCGGCGCCGCTCTCGTCCACGTTCACGTCGAGCAAGGCGACCGCGGACTTGGTGGCGCTCAACCCGGTTTCGGCTGCTTGCCGTTCGGCGTCACTCGCCGTGGTGGATTCACGTAGGTAGGCGGAGAAGTGCTTGGCTGCGTCGACCTCGTGGCCACAGCGCAGCTCGCTCTGCGCGAGATTGAGCAGCACCGCGGGGTGCTTTTTCAGCGCGTACGCTTGCAGGAACGCGACGCGCGCTTTGTCGTATTGCTTCTGGTCGAAGAAGGCGACGCCCTCCTTGAAGCGTTCGCGCGCGATCGCAGTCGTGGCGTCTTCATCGCCTGAGCGTGCCGCGGGCGCCGCGAACGAAGATGACGCACCAAGCAACACGGCGCACGAAAGCGAACAGCACAGCAGCGCGCGAACACTGAAATTTCTCATCGACGCTCGGACAATAGGTCGCATTTCCCGAAGACGAAATCGATCTCAGAACGGCGCGTCCCGAACGATCACGCCTTTGCTTGCGGGCTTCGGCGCGGGCGGGCTCGCTTCGGGGGAAGCCGCGCGAGTCGTGGGGCGTGGCGCCGGCGCGATTGCCTCGGATTTAACCTTTGTTTTCGCCTTTGCCGGCACACGCTCGCTCGTGGGGCGCGCTACCGAGGATTCAGGCTCGCGCGCTACGGAGCGCGTGGGCGTCGGCGATTCCGGCGCGGTCGTTGGCGCGGGTTCGGCGGGCTCCGGGGTAGGTATTGCGGCACCGACGGTAGCTGCGCGCACGACATCGGCTGCAGGCACGGCAGCCGCAGGTGAAGCTTGCGCGGGCGAGTGGTGAGCCGCTCCGTCCAGCCCACGAATGGCGACCACGGAAACGAGCAGCAGCAGTGTTCCGCCCGTGACCAGCGCGATGACTTTGCCCTTTCCCTTCTTGGGGGCGTACGGATTGAAGTCATCAGCGATCGCTATGGGTGCAGCCACTGCGGGCGGTGCGACCGACGCGTGAGGAGACGAGCGCACGCGCTGCGCCGGCATGGTTTGCGAGAACTGCCGTCGCTTTGCCGGTGGCGGATCGTTGTCGGGGGACGATTGCGCTTCGGGCGCGATCACCACCGCGGGAGTGCTCGGAGGATCCTTGGGCGTGTACGCGACCGCGTAACCCGGCACATCCGCCGAGGGCGACGATGAGACTGGGGAGGAGGAGGGCGGCGGCTCAGACGGCGGTCGCTCGATGTTGATCGGAGCGATGCCGATGAGCGTCTGTTTGCCGACCGGCTTTTCCTGATGCACTGGGGCAACGGCGGGCATCGGCGCCGTCACTGCGCCAGGCGTCGGGTCAGCGACGGGCATCGGCGCGGTGACCGCGCCGGGGCGCGCGGCCGGCTCGGCAATTGCCGTGGCGGCAGCCGGCGTTGTGGCGATGACCGGCGCGGCAGCGGCTGGCGCTGGCTCGTCGTCCCAAAAAGCGTGGAAGCTATCCGCGAGTCGATCGGCGTCTTCGACGCTCAATGGCGCCGACGATGGGCGGCCTTTGTCAGCTGAATCGGGCATCAATTGCAATTCAGAGGCTAGCATCGTGCATCATAGCGGCGCAACGCACGCAGCCGCTGGTTTGGCCGATTCGGCAAGGGCACGCTATGAGCAAGCGCAGGCGGCATGCGATTTTTGAGGCCCCCACGCATTCGACGCTCATGGCCCCTGCTTTTGGGCCTGTTGTGTGCGTCGAGCTGTCGCGATCATGCCTCCGATACTAGTCGCTCGAACCCAGCTGCGGCAGGCGCGGGCGGGGTTTCGACGGTAATTCCCGAGCGCGCTGAAGCCGTCGCGCGCGCCGATGCCTTGGCCGTGGCTGGCACCAAGCAGGGCGGCAAAGCGGGCGCGCAGCTCTTGCTCGACGCGGCGCGCCTGCGCGAACGAATTTTCCGTGCAGACCATCGCGAGGCCGACGCACTCGAGGCCATAGAATTGTACCGCCAGGCGGCTCGCGGCGAGCCCGCGGTCCGTTGTTCGTCGGCCGTCTCGGCGGCGGTGTTGGAAGGTGAGTTGAAGGCCGATCCTGAGGTCACGTTTCAGGCGGTCTATCGCGTCAGCCTGACGCCAGCTGCGGATGAGGGCTGCAAGCGGCGTGTCGAGCAGATCTTGGGCACCTTGAGCGCGTTCCGACCCGCGCCTGCCGTGCTCGCGCAAATCGAGCACGAAGGCGCCACTTCGGCGCAGCCCGCAAGCGCTGCCGGATCTCCGAAGACACCCGCCTCGCTCGAACCGAGCGCGGCGAGTCCATCCGCGCCGAACGACGGCGTGATCGTGCCCACGCTTGGTGCGCAGAGTGGACCCGCACGCGTCACGAAGATCGAGCGCTATGCTGCGGCAGATGCGGCGCGTGTCGTGGTGTACGTGACACGACCTGCAACGTACAAGGTTGGCTTCTTGGACGAGGGCAGCAAGAGCCCGCGCTTGTTCGTCGACATCGACGGCGCGACGTATCAAGGGGCCAAAGCCTTCGACGTGGGCGGACTCGTGACGCGCGTGCGGATCGGCGCAGAGGCCACGCGCACGCGGGTGGTGCTCGACCTGAGCGGAGTCGCCTATCGTCACGTGTTCTACATGCCAGAGCCATTTCGGCTGGTAATCGACGTTTCGAAAGAGCCGCCGCAACACAAAGAAGAGAGCACGCGCGGCCCGCGCGAAGTGCGGCGTGTGGTGCTCGATCCGGGCCACGGCGGACACGACCCGGGAGCGAGCGGCCCGAGCGGCTTGCGCGAAAAAGACGTGACGCTCGACATCGCGCATCGCGCAGCGCCGCTGATCGCGCGCGAGCTCGGCATCTCGACGTTACTGACACGCGACAGCGACGACTACGTGGCGCTCGATGAACGCACCGCGCGCGCCAACGCATTTCAAGCCGACCTGTTCATCTCCATTCACTGCAACGCGACGGAAGACGGCGCAGGCCGCGGCGTGATGACCTTCGTGCTCGACGACTCGCGCGACGCGGCGTCGACGCGCCTCGCCGCGCGCGAGAACGACGCCTCCGCCGAAGCCGCAGCGGAACTCGCGGGCGCGCTGCGTCGCGCCGATGGCAACCTCAGCGCGGGCCGGTCCAACCACTTTGCGGAACTGCTGCAACGCTCGGCGATCGCCTCACTCTCCCCGAGCTACGGCGACATCCCGAATTCCGGCATCAAACGCGCGGGCTTCTACGTGCTGGCGGGCGCGCGCATGCCCGCGGTCCTGTTCGAGACCTCGTTCATCTCCAATTCGGTCGGCGAAACGCGCTTCAACACCGGTGACTTTCGACAAAAAATCGCTGACGCCATCGTCAATGCCGTGCGTGCCTACCGCGACGGCCTGTAGGTGACGCTCTGCGTTGCGAACGCGCACAGGCAGCACGCGGGCAAGACGCCCCACAAAAATCGCGGCTGAAGTTCCCAACAGAGCGGCAAATCACCCTGTCCGGTTGGCCTCAGACCGCAACGGTGACCGCAGCGCGATTCTAGGTGCCGGCTATTGACTGAGCCGAGGCGGGTCCCTATCTTAACCGGCCCCCAGAATTGGGGGTGTTCCCTGCCAGGCAATTCTTGATTGCCACACGCGATAGTCAGCCAAAAGCCAATCGAGTGCGCTACCGATGACCAAAGTCCAGCTAAAAAAATTCCGGGACATGCTCGAGGCGAGGCGCCAAGAAATCATCAAGCGTGCGCAACAGACGCTTGATGAGGACATGGCCCTCGACGCCAACGATCTGCCGGACGAGATGGATCTCGCATCGAGCGAGTACCTCCAATCGTTCCAGTTTCGCCTACGCGGTCGTGAGAAGGCGTTCTTGGACAAGATCGGCAAGGCGATCGAAAAGATCGACAAGGGCACCTTCGGCGTCTGCGACGACTGCGGCGAAAAAATCTCCGTCAAGCGCCTAGAAGCGCGCCCGGAGACCACCCTCTGCATCCGCTGCAAAGAAGACCAAGAGCGCGTCGAAAAAGACTTTACCTAAAGTTGTGGTTGCGTGGTGCCCCTAGCCACCTGACGTCGCGTGGCGGCGGCCGCGCGCCTCGCAGCAAACACAACCCCCACGAGCTTCATCCCAGCTCGTCTCAAAGCGCACACCCGCGCGCGTCCGGACCCCCAAGCGCAGGCCAAAGGCCTGCGCGGGGGTCCGTCGTCTTTTTGTGCTCCAGCGCGCCTCGGCGAAAGTGAGCAGGCGTTTGGAGTGGGGCGGGCGAGCGAAGGAGGGTTCTGCTTCAGAAATAATGCTTCGGATCCGAAGTATCTTTTTCGCTTCGGAAGGGGTCTTCCCTGCACGGAGCCACGTCCGGGCGTTCCCGAAGTATTATTTCGCTTCGGAAGGGTCGGGCGCCCCCAAAATCCCAGCTGAGGTTCGCGCGGAATTAGCGGGCTTTGGCGGCTTTTTTGGCGGGGCGTTTGCCGTTGGCGGCGGCTTTGACGGGCGGCTTGCCGACGTCGGCGAGGGCTTGTTTGAGGTAGACGCCGGTGTGGCTGCCGGGGGTGCGCGCGACTTCTTCGGGGGGGCCGGCGACGACGATGCCGCCGCCGTTGTTGCCGCCTTCGGGGCCCATGTCGATCACCCAGTCGGCGCAGGCGATGAGTTCGATGTTGTGTTCGATCAGGAGCACCGAGTTGCCGGCGTCGCGCAGGCCGAAGAGGGCGTGCGTGAGGAGTTCGATGTCGGAGAAGTGGAGGCCCGTCGTGGGTTCGTCGAGGACGTACAGGGTGCGCCCGGTGGCTTTGCGCGACAGTTCGCTGGCGAGTTTGACGCGTTGGGCTTCGCCGCCGGACAGCGTGGTCGCGGGTTGGCCGAGTTGGATGTAGCCGAGGCCGACTTGGCGGAGGGCGGTCAGTTTTTGGCGGATGCGCGGGATCGATTCGAAGAGTTCGTCGGCTTCGTCGACGGTGAGGTCGAGGGCGTCGGCGATCGAGAGGCCGCGGTATTTTACTTCGAGCGTTTCGCGGTTGTAGCGACGGCCGGCGCACGAGTCGCAGGTGACGTACACGTCCGGCAAGAAGTGCATTTCGACGCGCAATACGCCGTCGCCTTGGCAAGCTTCGCAGCGGCCGCCTTTGACGTTGAACGAGAAGCGGCCCGGTTTGTAACCGCGCGCGCGAGCATCAGGCAGCCCGGCGTACAGCTCGCGCAGATGCGTGAAGATGCCGGTGTACGTCGCGGGGTTCGAGCGCGGGGTGCGACCGATCGGCGCTTGGTCGATGCTGATGACTTTGTCGATGTGCTCGAGCCCTTCGATGCGCTCGCACGGACCGACCCAGCCGGTCGCACCGTACAGCGCCGCGCGCGCAGCGCTGAGCAAGGTGTCGACGATCAGGCTGCTTTTGCCGGAGCCGCTGACGCCGGTGACCGCGCTGATCAAACCGAGCGGGATTTCGACGGTGATGTTCTTCAGGTTGTGGGCTTTGGCGCCCACGATGCGGAGCATCAACTCGCTGGGTGGTTGGCGCTCGGTCGGAACCGGCAAATGTTTTTCACCGGATAGATAGGGGCCGGTGATCGAGCCGGGATCTTTCATGATCTCGCTCGCGGTGCCCTGCGCCACGATTTGTCCGCCGAGCGCGCCCGCGCCGGGGCCCATGTCGACCACGTGATCGGCGCATAGGATCGCGTCGCGATCGTGTTCCACGACGAGCACGCTGTTGCCCTTGTCGACCAAGCGACGGAGCGCTTGCAAGAGGCGCGCATTGTCACGCGCGTGCAAGCCGATGCTCGGTTCGTCCAAGACGTACAGCACGCCGACGAGCGACGCGCCGATCTGCGTCGCGAGGCGAATGCGTTGCCCTTCGCCACCCGAGAGGGTATGCGCGGTGCGTTCCAGCGACAGGTAGTCGAGCCCGACCTCGAGCAAGAAGCCGAGCCGCTCGGTGACCGCCTTGATCAAGGGCAGGGCGATCGCGGATTCGCGCGGCGCGAGCGCACTTTCGCCGGCAAATGCCGTCAGGAATTCGCGCAAACCGCGCAGCGGCATGGCGGACAATTCCGCGATGGTGCGCCCGCCGAGTTTGACGGCCAAGGCCTCGGGTCGAAGCCGGACTCCGCCGCACGCTTCACACGTTTGAGTGACGATGAACCGTCCGAGATCGTCCGGGCCGATGCCGCCGTCGTCCGACTCGTGATCTTCGCCTTCTTCGAACGCGCCCGTGTCGAGCATGCGCTGCAGCCGCGGCACGATGCCCTCGTAGCTGGGCGTCGCGTTCTTGCGTTTGCCACCGCTGCCGGTGCTTCCGTACAGCAACGATTGGCGTTGCACTTCGGGCAACTCGGACCACGGCACGTCCGGGTTGAGCCCCAACGCTTCGACCGCGCGTGAGACTTCGGTCGCGGTGGCGACCGAGCCGCGACGACCGAAAGCGGCGATCGCGCCCTCGCGCAGTGAGCGGCTCTCGTCGGGCACGATGCGGCCGACGTCGATCGCCGAGCGGACGCCCAGGCCGTCGCAGGCGGGACACGCGCCGTGCGGGCTATTGAACGAGAAAAGTCGCGGTTCCAGCGGCGGCAAGGTGATGCCGAATTCCCAGCTCACCAAGCGCTCGCTCATCACGACGGGTTCGCTCCCGTCGACCGCGTCGATCAAGAGCGTGCCGTCACCGAGCTTCAATGCAAGTTCGACGGAATCGGTGACGCGGCCCTTGGCGCCGTCGCGCACGGCGATGCGGTCGACCACGACGTCGAGGTCGTGGGTCTTCTGCCGATCGAGCTCGCGATCGTCACCGAGGTCGACTTGTTCGCCATCGATGCGTGCGCGCACGAAGCCTTCGCGACGCAGGCGCTCGAGCTCCGCGCTCAGGTCGCCCTTTTGTTTGCGCACGATCGGCGCGAGCAACGCTAGGCGCGCCCCTTCGCCGCGTGACAAAATGGAGTCGACGATCTCTTGCACGGTGTAGGCGCGGAGCACCTTGCCGGACTTGGGACAATGAGGGACGCCGATCCGCGCGTACAGTAGGCGCAGGTAGTCGGCGATTTCGGTGACGGTGCCGACCGTCGAGCGGGGACTCTTACCGAGGCCCTTTTGCTCGATCGCGATTGCCGGGCTCAGGCCCTCGATGCTCTCGACCCGCGGCTTTGGCAGCTGGTCGAGGAACTGACGCGCGTAGGCCGAAAGAGACTCGACGTAGCGGCGCTGGCCCTCGGCGTAGATGGTGTCGAAGGCGAGGGAGGATTTGCCCGAACCACTCGGTCCCGTGATCACCACCAGCTGATTGCGCGGCAGCTCGCAGCTGACGTTCTTCAGGTTGTGCTGCGTGGCACCACGGACGACCAGGGACTCCATTGATTTCTGCACGGGGTGTACGGCAATCGACGGCCCGCGGGGCGCGGGCAGGGGAGCTTGTAGGTGTAACATATCCGTCGCGGGACGCGATTTCTGGCCCGCGGGTCATTTCGCCACCCCCGATACCAGCCTTTTTGTCCTGCCCGGAGGCCGACGACGGACGGCATGCCCTACTCCGTTGCCCCTTGCGAGCGCTTCGATTAGCTTTCGCGGCGTGGAGCTTGCTTTCAACAACGTCCGGGACCCGTCAGCGACGCGACCCGGCGTTGGAGCGGCCACGATCACACCGAGTGCCGAGGGTTCAAACCGCCGTCACTCGAAGTGTGCACCAGCTTGGGCCTATAGCTCAATCGGTCAGAGCCCCCGGCTCATAACCGGGTTGTTCCTGGTTCGAACCCAGGTGGGCCCACTGACCCCCAGCTCGTGGCAAACGTGAGCAGTAAGAGTTACGCGAGGAGCCGTTTTAGACAGTGACAATCCAGGCGCAAATCGAGAATCTCGAAAATTTAGCGGCGCTCGATGTGGAGCTCAAGGAGCTCCGCGAGGCGGTCAAGCTGGAGCGTGAAGGGCTTGATGCCAAGCGCTCGACGTTGGCCTCGTTGGAGGAGCGACTCGCCCGAAGCCAGAAGAATTCTGGCGATATGGACAAGACGCGCGGTGACTTGATGGGCGAAGTTCGGCAAATGAGCATTCAAGTCGAACGCTCACGCGAGAAGCTGTCTCGCTGTCGAACCGAACGTGAAGCGAACGCTGCCCAGCGCGAAATCGAAGAACTGCGCAAGTTGTACCGAGATCGAGAGATCGAAGTAGAGAAGCTGGACGGTTTCTTGGAGCAGGCGCAAAAAGACATGGCAGCGGTCACGGCCGAGCGCGACACGCTGCTCGCCGAGCTGAATGCCGTCGAGGGCGATACCGTGGGCCGACTGGCTCAAGGTGACGCCGCAGTCGCTGAGAAGGAGGCGATTCGCGCGGGCTTGGTGGCGAACGTGCCGCCGACGCTGTACCGCCGTTACGAGATGATCCGCGGTCGCCGCGGTACGGCCATCAGCTCCACGACGGACGGAACCTGTTCGGCTTGCCACATGCGCTTGCCGCCGATGCTGTTCCAAGGTCTCACGCGCGAAAACAAATTCGAGCAGTGCCCGAGCTGTAACCGCATCTTGTACTATCGCCCCGGTGTGACCGGTGACAATAGCCAGTCGGGCGCACCTTGATCGTTGTGCGGGAGCCGGCGGAACTCGCCGAAAGCGTGTCGGTCTGAATGAAAGCTTGCCCCGCCTGCGGACGCCTGTACCCGGACGACGCCGGCTTTTGTCCAGTCGACGGCGCACAGCTTTCGAGTGCAACTCAAGTTCCGGTGCTGGCGGACGACCAAGACCCGCGCATCGGACAGCTGCTGTGCAACCGCTATCAGGTGCGCCGCGTCGTCGCTGATGGCGGCATGGGGCGAGTGTACGAAGCGCTCGATATGCAGGCGCGCCGCAACGTGGCGCTCAAAGTGCTGCACCCCGACGTCTCACGCGATCAGATTGCGGTCGAGCGCTTCAAGCGCGAGTTCGAAGTCAGCAAGATGCTGCCCCACGATTACATCGTGGAGGTGCTCGACTTCCAGCCCACACCCGATCAGAGCTACGTGCTCGCGATGGAGTTCCTCTACGGTGAGGAGCTGCGCGCCACACTCAAGCGCGAACAGGTGATCTCGCCCGCGCGCATGGTGCGCATGCTGAGCCAGGTGGCGATCGGCCTCGATCAAGCGCACGCGCGCAAGTTCGTGCACCGCGATCTGAAGCCCGACAATCTGTTCTTGTGCCAAACGCCCGAGGGCGACATCGCGAAACTCTTGGACTTCGGTTCCGCCAAGGACAAAGGCGAGCAAGCCAAGAAGCTGACCGTGCTCGGCACCACGATTGGCTCGCCGTTCTACATGGCCCCCGAGCAAGCGCAGGGGCTCGATACGCTCGATCACCGCGCGGACGTTTGGGCGCTCGCGGCCATCATCTACGAATGCGTGGTCGGTCGCGTGCCCTTCGTCGGCAACAACGGCCCCAGCATTTTGCTCCAAATTCTGACCAAAGAGCCCGCGCCGCCGAGTGAGGCAGGCAAGGGTCAAAAGCATCCGGTCCCGCCCACGCTCGATCGCGTCATGACGCACGCGTTCAAAAAGACGGCAGCGCATCGCATTGCTTCAGTGGGCGCACTCGCTGACGCGGTCGGCGCGGCCTACGGCCTGACCGGCACGCACGCGGAGTGGGCCAAGACGGCAGAAGCCGAACTCACCGCGCGCGTAAACGCCGCCATGCCCGCGCTGCTCGCGACCGCAAGCGCTCCGAAAGTGGCCAACGTCGCCGACTCGTTCTTTGGTGAATCGGACAGCTTGGACGCGATGGGCGATCCCTTCACTAACGCCCCCGCTCCACCGATCCCCGTAGGCGTCGGCGCGGCCGTACCACCCGCGCAGCCCAATGCGAATTTCGCTCCGCAATCGATTCCGCCATCGATCGCCGGCGTGCCGAAGAGCTCGAACGCGCTGCTTTTGCTGGCAGTGGGCGGCGGCGCACTGTTCGTCGGCATCGCGCTCGTGATCGTGTTCGTACTCCTGCGCTGATTGAGCCCCTCACCGCGATGCGATGCTCGCGCCCGAAGCGCTGACATCGCATCGCCAATCGATTGCGCCGCACCCCGGGTGACTTCATCGCGAATCCGTGGGTTCGGTCCGCGCGGGGCGATCGCTGTCCGGAAAAGCGGCTTGTCCGGCGCGAGTGCGCAAACGGACAAGGCAGGTTTCCGGACAAACTTTAGAACGCGCGGAGGTCACCCAGGTGTTGCGGAGCGCGTCCGAGTCGAACATTGGAGTCAGTTTAGGAGGCGGTTCGCAGTTCGAAATTGCGGTTCGAATGCGAACTCGACGTACGAACCGATGGTCGACTCGCGATCGGGTCGGGGAGGATTGCCGTCGGTGACGACTCGCTGGGTGAGCATTCATCGCAATGGGGGCACACGTGAAGGTCGGAAGAGTGGGCGCCCACGCTCCGGGCAGCGCACCTCGAAGTGTCGATCGCGCGGCGTTCTCGGGGTTCTTCGCAGGGGGCGTCGAAGCGCGCTTGGGGCCGGCGTTCGAAGGTAGGGAGAGTGGGCGCCCACGCTCCGGGCAGCGCACCTCGAAGTTCGTTCGCAATATGCCCACGCTGCCGGCTGCGACGCACGGGATAGTTGCTGATGGCAGATGGACGTGGCGCGCATCCCTTCGGCAGTCCGGAAGGTGGGGATCAAATCAGAAAAGATGCTTCGGATCCGAAGCATCTTTTTCGTTGGATGAGCGTCGATCGCGCGCGTGTGCGAAGCATCTTTTTCGTTCGATGAGTGTCGATCACGCGATCACGCGGCGTTCTCGGGGTTCTTCGCGGGTGGCGTCGAAGCGCGCTTGGGGCCGGCGTTCGAAGGTACGACGAGTGGGCGCCCACGCTCCGGGGCAGCGCACCTCGAAGTTCGCAATATGCCCACGCTGCCGGCTGCGACGCGCGGGGTAGTTGCTGATGGCAGATGGACGTGGCGCGCATCCCTTCGGCAGTCCGGAAGGTGGGGATCAAATCAGAAAAGATACTTCGGATCCGAAGCATCTTTTTCGTTCGATGGGCGTCGATCGCGCGCGGCGTTCTTGCGGGTTCACTTTCGTCGCAACGTGTGATCGGCTTCGCAGGGTCGTCGAAGCGCGCTTTGGGCCGGCGTTCGTCGGCCGCGCCCCGCTAACCCTTGCGAAGCAAAGCGGGGTCCGCTCACGGAACGCCGCTTCGGCGGGTGCGGGCCAAGACAATCGCTCCTCGTTTTTGCGCAGAAAAGATGCTTCGGATCCGAAGCATCTTTTTCGTTCAATGAGTGTCGATCGCGCGGCGTTCTCGGGGTTCTTCGCAGGGGTCGTCGAAGCGAGCTTTGGGCCGGCATTCGTCGGCCGCGTCCGCTAACCCAACCTCAAGGCTCTCGAAGATCCAGCGACGTCACGCAGGGGCGAGGTCGTTGTGGCGGACGTCGAGGTGGTTTGTGGCGGACGTCGAGGTGGTTTGTGGCGGACGTCGAGAAGGTGGTTTGTGGCGGACGTCGAGAAGGTGGTTTGTGGCGGACGTCGAGAAGGTGGTTTGTGACGGACGTCGAGAACGTCGCTTGTGGTGGAGGTCGAGGTCGGAGGTCGAGGTTTGTTTGTGGCGGAGGTCGAGGTCGAGGTCTGGCGGGTTATTTGGCGTCGATCTCGAGGGCGAGGTCGCGTTTTTCGACGAGGCATTGGTCGTCGTTGCAGACGGAGAAGAAGAGCTTGCCGGAGACGGTGTGTTTGCCGGCTTTTTCGGGCGTGAGGGGGACGGAGACGGTGGCGCGGGTTTTCTCGACCTTCACTGCGTCTTTGTCGACGACGAGGTTGGCGTACTTCAGGCCCGGGGTTTCGTTGAGTTTGAACTTGTAGGGGTACTTGTCGTTCGCGTGGAAGGGGGGCTTGGCGTTGATGACGATCTCGGCCGTGCCTGCTTGGCCAGAGGCGTAGGCGCCTTTGGGTTGGATTTCGACGTCGAACGGGGCTTCGCTGTATTTGCTGGCGGCTGCGGCGGGGGCGGCGGCTGCGGCGGTGGGAGCGGCGGCTGTGGGGTCGGCGTTGGCGGGTGCAGCGGCTGCGGGTGTCGCGGCGGGCGCGGGCGGCGGGGGTTCGGCGGCGGTGGCCTCGGCCGCGGGCGGTGGTTGGTTTTTGCACGCGGACACGGCGCATATGCAGCCCAAGAGGGCGAGGCCGGAAACGAGAGCCGTGCGGGAAACCGAACCGGAAACCGAGAGCAAACGCGCCATGGAGACTCAATACCACACGCGTCTTGGAAGACAACGCGGCCAAGCGCTGTGAGCCGTGGCTGTGGGCCGTGGCTGTGCGTGTGGGACAGTGCGGCTTTCGAGCCAAAAATGAAAAGCCCTGAGGCATGGTACGCTGATCCTTATGCCCGAGCGCATCTTGGAGGACCTGCAGCGCATCGCGCTCTCTGTGCAGAAGGAGTTCAAAGAGGAACGCCGTCTGCTTTCGTTCCGCGAATACCTGACGTTGTTCGCGACCGACAGCGTGCGCCACTCGCGCGACGCTTCACGCTACCTGCGTGACATGTTCGATCACTACGGGCGCGAGACGGTGACGCGGCCGTGGGGTGAGCTGTCGCGCTTTCGTTTGTTCGACCTGCCGTTCTTGGATCCTGGGGAGGGGCGCTCCGACGCGCTCGTCGGGCAAGAGGCGGTGCAGTCGGAGATTTATCGCGCGCTCAGTAATTTCTCGCGTGAAGGTCGGGCCAACCGCGTGCTTTTGTTGCACGGGCCGAACGGCTCCGCGAAGAGCACGGTGGCCGCGTGCATCGCGCGCGCGCTCGAGCATTACTCGGCGCTCGATGAAGGCGCGCTGTATCGCTTTCATTGGGTTTTCCCGACGCAAGCCACGCTGCGCGGTTCGATTGGTTTCGGTGGCAAACGCGCGCAGGGCGTGGCCGACGACGGTAGCTACGCGCACTTGCCAGACGAACAGATCGACTCGCGCCTATTCGTAGAAGTGCGCGATCATCCCTTGTTTTTGATTCCGCTCGCGGCGCGCAAGGAGCTGCTCGAGCGGCTGTTTGCGGACGCCAAAGCGAAGGCTCCGCCGCCTGCGTGGATGCTGCGCGGCACGCTTTCGCACAAGAGCCAGCAAGTGTACGAAGCGTTGCTCACGAGCTACGGCGGTTCGCTCGAAGAGGTGCTGCGGCACGTTCAAGTGGAGCGCTATTTCATCTCGCGTCGTTATCGCGTGGGTGCGGTCACGTTGGGACCGCAGTTGTCGGTGGACGCGGGTGAGCGGCAGGTCACGGCGGATCGCAGTTTGGGTGCGTTGCCCACTGCGCTGCAGTCGATGACTTTGTTCGAGGCGTACGGCGAATTGGTCGACGCAGCGGGCGGCTTGCTCGAATTTTCGGATTTGTTGAAGCGTCCGCTCGACGCCTTCAAATATTTGCAGATCACTGCCGAGACCGGCGAGGTCGCGCTGCGCTCGCAGAACGTGCAGGTTAACTGCGTGATGCTCGCGAGCGGCAACGAAGTGCATTTGAATGCGTTTCGCGACCACCCGGAGTTCGAGAGCTTTCGCGGGCGCTTGGAGCTGATTCGCGCGCCGTACCTGCTCAGCTGGCACGACGAACAACGCATTTACGACGCGCAAATCGCGTCTCAGGTGCAAAAACACGTCGCGCCGCACGCCACGCGCATCGCGGCGATGTTCGCGGTGCTCACGCGCATGCGCCGGCCCACGAGCGATCGCTACGAAAAGCCGCTGCAAGATTTGGTCACCGAACTCACCGCGATCGAAAAGCTCGATTTGTATACGGTGGGCACGGCGCCGAGTCGCTTGGACGATGAATCAGTCAAGGTCCTGCGCGCAGCGATCGGCAAACTGTATCGCGAAAGCGAAGCCTACCCGATCTACGAAGGCAGCATCGGCGCGAGTCCGCGCGAAATGCGCACCGTCTTGCTCGATGCCGCACAGGACATTCGCTACGATTGTTTGTCGCCGTTCGCGGTGCTCAAGGAGCTCGATCGCTTGTGCGAGCGGACCAGTGAATACAACTGGTTGCAAGAGGAGCGCTTGGCGGGCGGCTATCACGACCACGTGTTGTTCCGCAAAGTGCTGCACGCGCGCCTGCTCGATTCGCTCGAAGACGAATTCCGCATCGCCAGCGGTTTGGTCGATGAAACGCGCTACTCCGACCTGTTCGACCGCTACGTGATCCACGTGAACTACTGGATCAAGCGCGAGAAATTCCGGAACCCCTTGACCGGTCAATACGAAGAACCCGACGAACGCATGATGCGCGAAGTCGAAGCCTTGCTCGGCTCTCCGGACAAGCCGGAAGATCTGCGTCACGGCTTGATCGGTGCAATCGCCGCGTGGGCGATCGATCACCCGGATGAGCCGCTCGACAACGCAAAGGTGTTTGCGTCTCAGCTACGCCGCTTGCGTGAGTCGGCGTTTGCGGAACGGCGTGTGGCGGTGGCCAAGCTTTGCCGCGACATGGTGGCGCTCCTTCGTGAGGAGAGCACGGGGCTCGACGAGGCACGGCGCACGGCCGCGGAAAAGGCGCTGAATGTGCTGATTTCCCGCTTCGGCTATCAGCGCGGCTCGGCGGGCGACGCCGCATGGGCGCTGGTGCGTGAGCGGTTTGCGGACGTGTACAACCGCTGAGCGAGTCACGTGAGCGTGGAGCAGCGGCGTGCACTCGGCGTGTGGTCGCTGCTCGCTCTCGGAGTGAACGGCATCGTCGGCGTGGGGATCTTCTTCACGCCGAACTTGGTGGCGCTCGCGGTGCCGGGAACGGCGGGGGTGTGGGCGTATGCGCTCACGTTGCTCGCGCTGCTACCTGTGGCGATGACTTACGCGCGGCTCGGGGCGCGCTTTGATCGCGACGGTGGCCCGTATGTTTGGGCGTGCGCGGCGTTTGGACCGGCGGTGGGGTTTGTCGTCGGGTTTGCGGCGTATGCCTCGGCGGTGCTGAGCACTTCTGCGGTGCTTGCTGGGTTGGGGGAGTACACCGCGCCGTTGCTCGGGTTTGGGGCGCAAAAGCAGGCGTTTTCGTTGCTCGCGGCGATGTTGTTTGCGGCCGTGGTGGGCGCCGGATTGAGGCCGAGTGCGTGGGTTTGGTCGTCGCTCACGGTGCTCAAGTTGCTGCCGTTGGTGTTGCTCGTGGGGGTGTTTTCTGTCGCCAGGCACGACAGCGCTCCGCCAGTGCTGCCGAGCTGCGACCCTGCTTGGGCGCGTGCGGTGCTGTTGATTGTGTTTTCGATGCAAGGCTTCGAGATCGTCCCGGTGCCCGGATCACATGTGCGATCGGCACAGCGCGCGATTCCGATTGCGACCATTGGCTCGCTCGCGCTGTGCGCGGGGTTGTACATGTTGATTCATTGGGCGTGTGTGCGCTCGGTCAATGATTTGAAATTCAGTGATGCGCCATTGGTCTCCGCTGCGCGCGCATTGGGCGGGTTCAAGTTGGCCGCGCTCGTCAACGCGGGCACCAATGTGTCTGCGGTTGGAATCGCGTTCGGGATGATGGCGATGACTCCGCGTTACCTCGCGGCGCTCGATTTCGGTGGCCGAAAATCTGCAAGTTTGGGCGCAGAGTCGCTGCAACAAGTGCCTGGGCGCGCGCTATTCGTAACCCTGGTTTTGGTGCTGATTTTGCTGTCCTGGGGCGCGCTCAGCCGGCTTTTCGTACTCTCCAGTGTGGCAGTGCTGTTTCAATACTCGGTCAGCGTCTTGTCGCTTGCTCATCTCGCGCTCAAACGTGCGCATGGGCTGTCGCTGCGCGACGCGCTTCCCGTGCCGCTCGCGCTCGTGGCTCTGGTGCTCGTGGCGCGTGCCGTGGAACGCGCCGAGCTCTTGGTGATGACGGGCATCGTCGCGGCCGCGCTTCTGCTATGGTTCAGCACAGCGAGACTCCGCCGATGACTTGGTTCGACACCCACTGCCACCTCGATACTCACCACACCAGCAAATCCGGCGAAGGCGAGGACGCGATCTTGGATCGCGCGCGAAGCGCTGGCGTGAGCGCATTCCTGTGCGTCGGCGTCGGCGGCATGGAACAAGCCGAACAAGCCATTGCCATCGCCGAACGCCACGCGGACGTGTACGCCTCGGCCGGCGTGCATCCGCACGACGCAGCGCGTGACGGCTCGCTGGATTTCTCGGCCCTGTGGAGCCATCCGCGCCTGCTCGCAGTCGGCGAGGTGGGTTTGGATTATCACTATGACCATTCCCCGCGCGACACCCAGGCGGAAGTCTTCCGTCGCTACATCGCCCTGGCGCGTGACCTCCAAAAACCGCTGATCATCCACACGCGCAGTGCCGCCGAAGACACCCTGCAAATCTTGGAAGGTGAGGGGGCGCGCGACGCCGGCGGAGTGATTCACTGCTTCAGTGAGGACCGCGCCTTCGCGGCTCGCGCGCTGGACCTGGGCTTTTACCTATCGTTTTCCGGCATCGTGACCTTCAAGACCGCCCGCGCGATTCAAGAGGTGGCCGCCTGGGCGCCCGCCGATCGCATCCTAGTCGAGACGGACAGCCCGTACCTGGCACCCGTGCCCCTGCGCGGAAAGCCGTGCGAACCGGCGTACGTCGTCCACACCGGCAAATACGTGGCCGCGCTGCGCGGCGTGAGCGATGCGCACCTTGCCTCACTCACGACCGAGAATGCGCGCCGCTGCTTCCGCGTGCCTCTGGCCCCGAGTTGAGCGCTCTGTCAAACTAAGGGCTCATGGCTCGCCCACTGGTCGGCTCGGGAGCGTTCGCGACATCACTCGTCGCGCACGGCCTGCTCCTGACCTGCGGCGCCCTGCTCATCTCGCACTCCCTGCGCAGTCGCCCGAGCGCGCCGCCCGCGCACGTCACCCCTCAGGTTGAAGTCGAAGTCGAACTCCCCAACTTCGACCCCCTCGCGACCACCCAAGAACGCGAAACCGAAACCCCGCCCGAAGAAGCCGAAGCCGCGCAGCCCGGCGGTGGCCCGCTCGTGCGCCACCCAGACACCGAACGCGCAGGCCGCGGTGGCTCCCTAACCGCCACGCAAGCCGCAACCAACCTCGACAGCCACATCGACCCAATCAGCCTCGAGACCGACGCGCTGACGCACCTCGATCGCAGCCAAGTGCAACGCCTGCACACTGCAAACACGCGCCGCTCCTGGGACGACCATCGTTCCACGCCCACACCGATGCAGCTCACGTTCCTGGCGACCGGCAAAGGCTGGCTGCGCGAACGCCGCACGCCCGCGGCCAATGCACCCGGCTCGATCGCGGGCACCGTAGCGTCATCGCTCGGAGGCGTAGCGGGCGGTGCAGTGGATGAACTTGGACTCAGCGGCGATCCCACTGTCGGCGCAGCCGTGCCTGGTCGGAGACAAGTGGAGCCACAATCCGGCGCTCCGCTACTGGGTTCGAATACCGCAGCATCGCGGGGCGCTCAGGTGCTCGTCGCGCGGCCCTTCGTGATGCGCGCGCGTCCGGCCCTGCCAACGGAAGTCCGCGCACGGCCGAACGACATTGACGACAGCTCGCAAGCCGTCTCCGCGCGCGTCGCGGCGCTGATCCACGCCAGCACCATCGGCGCACCCCCCGGACCCGGCGTCGGCGGCGAACCCGTCGGAGGCCGCCCCGGCCGCTCAGGTTCAGAAGGCATGGGCTCCCGAGCCACGCCGAGCGGCTTCGGCCCTGGCCCCGACGCCCTCAACGACCCCGGCATCCAAGGCTACGTCGCTGGCCTCAAACAGCGCGTCGACGACCAACTCCGCCGCGCGTTCCCAGACTGGGCCATCGAAGCTGGCCGCAGCGGCCACGTCATCTTCGAACTCTCCCTGACCGCCGACGGCCGCTTGGAGCGGGTGCGCATGGTCCGGCCCAGCGGGATCCCCGAGTACGACGGCAACGTGCTCAAGGGCGTGCAACGCATCGCCTCGTTTGGCCCGCTGCCCAAGGCGCTAGGCCAGAGGGCGCTGATTACGATGAGTTACACGGCCTTGAACCACGTGGTGAGCCGGGACGGGCCGGGTCCGGGTGGGTACGGGGCGATCCCGACGGCGACGCGGTAGAAGAGGCGCTTCCTGGCTTGACAGCTCCCGCATCGGCCGACATATTCCCGCCCCCTCAAGGCGAAGTAGCTCAGCTGGTTAGAGCACACGCTTCATAAGCGTGTTGTCCCCGGTTCAAGTCCGGGCTTCGCTACCAAGAATCCGGCTCGATCGAGTTGCGACGAGCCGAGGGCTCTCCTGGCTGCCCCAGGTCGAGGAGCCCCCGAGACGACGCCCCTTCAACCCGGCGCTCTTCAGCAACAGCACGACAGAGGTTCTCCCGCCGCTCGCGCAGGACTCGCTACCAGCGTGGCTGGTACCAGCGATCATCACGCCATTGGCCAAGCTGCAGGACGGCTCGATCATCGAACTGGTGGAGCCCGCTTGGCGAGCTCTTTTGGCGGTGCTCGCGAAAGATCAGCAACTCCGCTTTGAGATCCCTTGGCGCAAACTTGAGGAGATCGTGGCCGCTGCGTACCGCGCGGCGGGCTTCAAGGTGGAGCTGACACGCCGTTCCGCCGATCGTGGACGGGATGTCATCGCGACGCTTGAGGGTGCCGTGCAAGTCCGTATTCTGGAATCGGTGAAGGCACTCGGCGAAGGGCGACGAGTTACGGCGGAGGAGGTCGACGCACTCATCGGCGTGGTCGGACGCAACAACGCGAGCAAGGGTGTCATCACGACTACTGCCGAGTTTGCTCCAGGGATCGCAAAAGAGCCCGAGTACTTGCCGCTGATACCGCAGAAGCTTGAACTGGTTGACGGAACGGCTCTTGTTCCTCGACTGCTCAAGCTTAGCAGTGAGAAGCCCTTCGAGTAGGCACGTCTCGCGCGACTCCGGCGCAAGTCGCGGTGCGGGGATCCACCGCGTGCCGTTCAGTGCGCGCGCTGCTGCCGTTCAAAAAAAGCAGCGCCTACTGTGTACGTCGCGTAATGCGATTGCACGCTCCGAGGTATCGGCGCCCCTCCTGAGTCAGAACGAACACTTGTGAATCGGTCTTGGCGAATTGCAGCAGCGCCTTGTTGCGAAGCACTTCTCTCCGGGTGTTGTTGACCAGGGCCGACTTCGAAAAGCGTGCGTTGATTGTTTGGACCACCTCGGTTTGATGGGCTTTGCCTCCGAGCTCAGCCACGGCCCACAAGACTTCGTAGAGATTCGGCATCTTGAAGCCGTGCGGCACCAAACGGGCGTGCCGCGTATCTGTCAACTCAAGCTCGCGACATATCTCGGCAAAGGCAAGCATCCACTTACGGGCGTCCCCGACTGCCTGTGCATCGACGCCCGACAGACTGGCGTTTCCAAACGTTAGTACGGTCGTGGTCTTTCGTGCGACTCGCAAGGATAGATTGCAAACAAATGCGCCGGGCACGATCGACGAATGGATCGCGGTCGCCGTTCCTTTGGCGCCCGGTTGCATTACGACAACTTCTTGGAGGAAAAAGCGTTCCCGTGATTCGCTACGCCAACGCTGAATCTTGTACAACGCCGGCCGAAATAGAAAGTCTCTGCTGGTCTGGAGGAAATCGAGACCGATTGGACGATCGCCGCTACCGTTGTCAGTCGACGAGACCAAAATGCGATGTCCGGGGAACAGATTGACTTCGATTTGTTCCGTATCCCGAACCAAACCGGATTGATATCCGAGAACTGTTAGCGGTTCGGACCACTCCTCGGACGCGTCGGTTACCTCTATCGCAGACCTTACAGGGCGCAACGCCGCCGCGCCGAGGCGCTGCAACACGGTCGTCTCTTCTGTCGGTGCCGCGATTTGACGCACCGCCTCGACAAGGGCGGGGTGTGCTGGACCGTCGCTCGGAACATGCCCGTCTAGCGCTTGTTCAAACATCTGCAATTCCATGTACCGCGCAAGTCGCTCCCCTAACGACACCGGTGGCACAGTGAAATGAAACTCCGCACTCGCGGCCTTCAGCTCGTAGAGCTGGGTTTCGGGTGGTCTGTCCAGAAACGGATGCAGGCGGGCAATCGAGCTCGCAAGTACGCCATGCGCCGATTGAAGCAACCGCATCAGTTTGGCAACGTCTCCAATTTGAATGCCACCCTCATCGCGCACAAGACCGCCCTTGTACTTCAGCACGTAACGCAAGTCGTCGTGCGTGAACGCTGCCCAAGCGCTCTCGAAAACGGAGCGAGCCTCTTC
This sequence comes from Polyangiaceae bacterium, assembly GCA_035634635.1. Taxonomy (GTDB): domain Bacteria; phylum Myxococcota_A; class Polyangia; order Polyangiales; family Polyangiaceae; genus PMG-095. Next base: position 12,965 of record DASQCO010000114.1, on the reverse strand, counting down.
GGTGCGCAGGTTGTTTTTCGCGATGGGGAGGAATGCGTCGGGGCTCTTGGATCGAGTCGCGCGCAGCGCGTTGACTACTGGATGGTGGGCGTCAAGGGCGATCGCTGAGCGCAGAAGCTGGTCGTGCCCTTCCTTCCACTTCTCGACATAAAGCAGACAATGCAGGAACTGGCTGATCAACGTGTTCGCGACCTGACGAAATACCTCGTGGCTCGCGAACACGTAACAGTGGCGGGTGCCTGATATCGAACTCGCCAGCACTGTCGTGATGCGGTTGCGATCAAGATAGAGCTCGGTTTCAAAGCCTTCGGCGACGTCGATCTCCAGGACAACAAGGGGATTAGCCGCATCCTCTTCAGAGATACCGATCGGGGCTGCCAGTTCGGTCAGCACTCCCTCACTGACAAGCATTTGAAACTCTGCGGGGTCAAACTCGGCGCTGATCTGTCGCGTGGTGTTGATCAGCGCTTCGCCGTCACGAATGGCGGCCGTACCCCACGCCACAAACAGGCGTGAGTTTCGCTTTCCTTCAAAGGCGACAATTTCCGCCATTAGGCTGCCTGACGTGCCTTCCACTGCACAACAAGATCAGACACGCCCCCGTGCACGTAACGCGCCGCTATATCCCCGAACCAAGATGCAGAGTGCCCGAGCGAGTCAACATAGTCGAGAATGTCTGTGTAAAGGGTAGTCGAGCACGACCACTGCTCAAGCTTGGACGCATCGACCTGCTCCGGTGAGCGCACCTCCCAGGTCCACGCCCGCCAGTCGTTCTTGGCGTTCCAGATTGCCGACGTCGCTTTGGCGTTTGGCCAAAGGACAGAAGGCCCTGCAGCGGACGGGGGTGAGATCCCGTCCAGGTATTTAAGTACCTGAGCTTTTTTGTCGGTCGGGTGCACCTGCAGGAGGCTCGGCATCTTCGAGATCGGCCAGGTAAAAGCGTTGAGGAACGTCCGCTTCTCTCCTTCCGTCAACCCGTTGATGGGGTCAATCTTGTTGACGAGACCGCCGGTGTCGAAGGGCGAAACCTTGCCCTTTACTGCGTTTGTGGGGAGCACCATGGCGACGTCGCCGAACGCTTCCAACGTACGACCGAGGTAAGCGTACACGCAGCTTGGATCGATTCCGAGCGTTCCCTTGTGTCGTCGCGTGTCGCATTTGGGGTTGGGGTGCACTTTCGGTCCGTGGCGTAAAACATCAAGTACCTCTTTGGGACTATTCCGGCGGAAGGCATGAAACCATCGGTAGTTGGGCAAGATCGTGAGCTCCCGTTGCCGCAGTGTGACTCGGCATAAACGGGCAAACGTTACTCCGCGTCGTACTCAAATCCTGCTAGTCATTTGTTCGGTAGACGCTTCCTGGAGTTATCTAGCCTCGCTGACCAAACTGTCCAGTCATTCGCGTTTGCCTGACGGCCAAACAATGTCCACGCTAGGGGGGACGGTGCGAGCGACATGCCCGAACGTCAGCGAACCGTCGCGCTCATTCATTTTGACCGGAGCTTTGCGCGTGTCGAGCAACGAGCACGACCGGGCCCTGGCGGCTTTACTGGGCTGGCCCCCGTCCAGCGATCCAGCACGTCTCGAGCAGTACCTTGGCGACGCTGAGTCCGAGTGTGAAGTAGTCGGCAAGTTCCCCCGCGGAAATTTCGATTCGAGCCCCTATCGGGGTCGCCGTGTCGCCCGTCTTACGGATGTATTCCTCGTCTACGCGTGCGCCACGGTGGACTATCACATGGCGCCGTTGAGCAAGGATCCGCAGTGATGGGAGCTTCAGTGTTGCCAGCGCGGTGGCGAGTTGGGGCGGGTCCGCAACACCACCTTCAACCGCCCGATCAGATGCGGGCAAACATGACGAGCGAACGCTTAGTCATCTTTTCTCGGAAACTCAGTCTCCGCGCTTTGATCGCCATCGGCGGCGTAGTATTTCTGGGCCCCACGCGAAGCGCTAGCAATGGCTAGCGAACAACCTACGTGAGATTGCGCGTTCACCATGAAGAAAATCCCAATTCCCTGGCTGCGCGCAGTTAGCAACCTCGCACTGGGTGTGACTTGTGCGCTTTTCGCCATTATTGCGATCGTCTTGCTCATAGACTTGAGGACCCAATACCGATCGATTGTTGGTATTGGAGATGTCTATATATCACTGATCGCTTTTGCGCTGATTGGGACAGCGTTTCACAGGTGGGATTTGTTTTTCGCTCAGGTCCGATGGCGTGCAGTCCGCAAAGCGTCCGATGCTTTAGACTCTTCTCAAGGCGCGATTGTACTAGTGCTTCGACCTTTCAAGGGAGATGCAGCAACAAGGGTGCGGTCGTCACGTTGGCTATTGAGCGCCAGGGTATTGCTCGAGAACATCATTCAGGAGTGCGCGCGTGACTACCTTGGCTGCTCCGCTGTTGCATTGGTCAATCAGTCTAGCGGCGTTCTCGCTAGTGGGCCTCACTACCTGGCATCAAGTGACGAATTATGGATGCGCAACGTCATCACGATGATGCGGCGCGCACTAGCAATTGTGGTGGTGTTGCCGGCCTTTCAAGAAATGACGCCATCCTTGCGTTGGGAGTTGTCGCAAGTGCGTCAACTCGGCCTCCTTAGCCGCGTGATAATACTGCTGCCGCCTGCTAGTCGCGCGGGCTATGATCAGGCTCTGCGATTGCTTGATGCCACGTTAGCCACGCTCTTGCCGGACACAGGGGGGCAGCGAGGCGGTGCACCCTTTGCGATTGCGATAGTTCGGGACTATGGAACGTTCGAACTAAGCGGCGATAACCCGCAAGGTTACAGCTACCGGAACGCTCTGAGGTTTCTTTTTGAACAAGTCACAAAGAAACCCAACGATTCAGCAGGCAATGTCATCCCAATTGCACGGAGCGATCGTCGGAATCAGATAGAGCACGATTTCCGGGCTCATTGTCGCCGCATTGCTGCACACAACTTCCTGCTTCGCTGCTTTAAAGTTGCCTTTTTTGCAATAGTATTCGCAATTACCGTTGGGTATCGATTGTCGCGGTGATCACGTTCAGAAAACGACAGATATCTCCGACCGTTCATAGGGGGCGCGCCGTATCGCCAAAAGGCTCCCGGAATTCGCAGTACACGCGATCGCATTGCGCGCGGGGCTCTCTTCAACGTATTCCTGCTTGGTGTTTCGCTCATCCTTCCCGGAAGGCTGCAAACGTTCTCGGGAGCTGACCAACGCGCGCCCTACGGTGCAACCGCACCATGACACGTGGCGAACGAACGGCCGCTCCCACAGGCGCACAAGATAAGTCGGTTCCATGCCTCCACGCAGACCTTCAACAGGTTGGCCTCATGCACGAAGACTGCTTGAGAAGACCGGGGGTGTTGTTGTTTCTGCAAGAACTGCCAGGTGCGCTCTCGCGACATGTTGAGGCCGTAGTGAAATTCTAAGTAAGAAGCATCGCTGCCCATCAAATCTATCGAACAAGGAAGGGCAACAGTTGTTAGACCCGCCGGCCACATTGGCTTGTGAAAGTCGCGTCGTACGGCAAAATAGCGTTCATGGTCAGTCGGCCAGAACGCGACCGTCAACACAACGCGTCCGGCTTGGAGGGTTGCCTTGTATGACTCCGTTAAGCCGCCGAAAATCCTTTGGGGGACGCTGACCCATTTGCGATCAACGAAATACATTGGGGAGTTTTTGGTTTTGGAGCTGTAACCGAATAGAGCGATTCCGTCGGGAAGCGGCAGGGCATTTTTGACTGCATCAATCTGTTCGCGCGGGATGAGGTCACCCAGGTCAGACCGGGTTTCGGCATGTGCGAACATAAACGCGGTTTTCAACATCCAGCGCGTTAGAACTTCGCCCTCTGCACCTGGAATGTCTTCGACCTGGCGGGTGCCGTCGATGAGCGGGATTAGAATTGGACGCACCGCTCCTTCAAGTGAATTCATCCACCCGCCGTTGCAGCCACGACAGACGCTTCCTTCTTGCATGTTGGCGCTAATCGCAACGCGTCGTTCGCCTTTTTGGGCCATTCTGATCTCGCCAAATTCGTTAGCAAGACCAATCCCAGGCTCGGAAGCGTTGCTGAGGACCGTCACATGTTCGGGTTCGTAAAGCACGTCCAGGTGCTTGAGAAGCCATTCGGGGATTACATGTTCTTTCGCCCGCTGCTCTGGACGGCCATGTGCGCTCTTGCCCCGCTTCATTGTGACGCTACAGAAGACACACTTGCTCATGCCATCGAGCCCATCAGGGCCACATCGGCGCGTCAAGCCGAGCCGGGACAGGATAAGTCTGCCCCGGGGACCGTCGCGCACTTGGTGTGCGAAACGATCGAGATCGTCCCGCGCGCTTCTTCATCGAGCGCCGAATCGACGAGACCGTTGCCGGTCCAAACGACGACACCATCGTCTCCGCTCCCGCTCCGCCCCGCCCGCGATCGTCGAGCGCTGCAAGCTCGGCGACACGTTGATCGTCGAGTCCACTGCCGACAAAATTCCTCGAGCACCAGCCAGTCGAGCGACAGTGCCTGCGTTTCGCGCGGACGGGCCTCGCCATCGCCCCGCAAACCCTCGAGCGCGCTGTCACGGCACACATCGACTTGTTCATGCCGGATGCCATTGCCACCTTGACCCGCGCGCCCAGTTATTTGAGTGCCGCCCACGATGGTCCCCTGCGTCTGCCACTCCACCGAACTGTTCGGCGTGAGCCGTTCCAGACTTGTTTGCGTTGCGCGCGGCCTTTCAAGGATTGGACGAAGGTCTTTCCCGACCCACTCAACGCGCAAGTCATCGCAGAGCGCCTCACCGAGCGCTCGAAGCACTTCGTGCCCGAGATAGGCTATCGAACGAAGTCCTGATTTTCAGACTCCAACCCTTCCTCCGGGGAGCGGCGGTCCGGTAACGCACCGAACGTGCACAGGCCGACCTGCCGCCCCAGCGTTTGATGTCAGCAATGGGCCACGCCATCGCCGCGCTACCGGCTGGATCGCTGGTCCCCGATGAAACCGGTGGATCTGGATCACTGGAAGCCGCTGGCGACAAACTGGGCCTCGTCAATGGCTTGTTCCTGTTGGACGAAGAGCCGGCGCTCACGGCCGCGGCTCGCGTGGAGAAGGGTGGGTCGGAACTGGGACGACCTCTGACGAGTGTGCGCGACCTCACTCCAATTGACGCGAAGGAGTGGCAGACCCTGCTCGAACGCTGGAAGTTCCGGACACCCGGCGGTGGCGATCGCGCTGTCTGTGCGGGACTTCATGACCGGGCTCTTTGCGTAACGCGGACGGTGTGGGGATTGAACCGGTCGCTCATGCGGAAGCGCGTCGCACCCTGGCGGGGAGTTGGTATCCTTAGCCCGTGTCCGCCGCCGCCCTCGTCCGCAAGCTCGACCATGCGGCGACCTACGCCGATCTGGAGGCCCTGCCACCCGGCATGAAGGGGGAGATCATCGACGGTGAGCTTTACGTGCAGCCGCGGCCGCGTGCGGTCCACGCGAGGGCAGCTACGACAATCGCTAGTGAACTCCAAGGTCCGTACGATTTCGGCCGGAACGGTCCTGGCGGCTGGTGGATCCTGGGGCAGCCCGGCATCGGGCTTCCAGGCTCACCGAGCTCGCGCCTGACGTGGCGGGCTGGAGACGAGAGCGGCTTCCCGAACTCCCCCGCGACGAACCGATTCGCGTCGTCCCTGATTGGATCTGCGAGATGCATTCACCGACGACACGCGGCTACGATCTCGTGAAGAAGCGACCTTTCTACGCCCGCATCGGGGTTGCGTGGCTCTGGTACGTGGACCTCGAGGCGCGCGCCGTCACGGTGAGTCGGCTTGCGGACGGCGCGTGGGTGGAAGTTGCCGCCCACGGCGATGACGAGCGAGTTCGGCTTGCGCCGTTTGCGGACGTGGAGATGGTGTTGTCGCTGTGGTGGGTGGCAGGGAAGTGAAGAGGTAACGAACTCGCTTGCCGGCAAGCAACGCCTGAGGCGTGCAAGGCGAAACCCCTTGCCGGCAAGGAAAATCCGAGGTGTCGAGACTTGGATTCGCTTGCCGGCAAGCAAACTCAGCTAGGCACCCCGTCAAATTCCCTTGCCGGGAAGGAAAATTGACCCGCGACTCGTCCAAATTTGCTTGCCGGCAAGGAAACCTGAAGGGCGCCTAGGTCAGATTCGCTTGCCGGCAAGGAGATTGGGAGGGGTACTCGACCTGAAGTTGCTTGCCGGCAAGCAAACTCAGCTAGGCACCCCGTCAAATTCGCTTGCCGGCAAGGAAGAACGCCAGGTGCGTGGCTCGATTTGCTTGCCCGCAAGCAGAACGACCAGTCACCACGTCGTCAAACGCGCCGTCATTCTCCTCCAAGCTGCTTGGCGGGAAGCGAATTGGCGTCCGGTGCCTGGAATTGCTTGCCGGCAAGCGTGGTGACGTTTCGCCAACGGAACTGCTTGCCGGCAAGAGTGGCGGCGGTCCGCCGGTGGAATCGCTTCCCGGCAAGAAAAGCTGCTGAAAGTCCTTTTGATCATTTTCAGCACAACTGGGCGCGAACGGTCGCCGACCAAACAGTGCGCGACGCGAGGTGCGTCCCGCGGAACTGAAATGGAACGACCATGGCTACCGATCAATCGAATCAAACTCTCAACGTCCCTACGCAGCCGTCCGAGCCGGTTACCGCGCGTCTGCGCTACCGCGAGGCCTACCAACGTGTTCTTGCAGACCAAATCGCCGTCGACCCGGCGAAACTGCTGGTCATCAACATCGATGTGCCGAGTACGTATACGACGGTGATCGGCGCGCTAGGCCGCATCAAGTCGTTCCGTGAGCGTGCCAGCCAGCTCAAGGAGTTCGACGTCAAGAACTTCGACAACCTCGAGACCTACGCCTTGGCCTTGATGCACGTGCAGGGCGAGTACGTGTCCGCGTCGTCGCCTCCGGAAGCGATCGTTGCACTCAATGAGGAGGGCACTGCGCTGCGCGACACGCTGTATTCGGACGCCCTGGCATTGGTGAACCGCGGTCTGGTCAACGGCGAGCCGTTGAAGGACTTCAAAACTGCGACGGGGTACAAGAACCTGGCGGAAGATCTGGTCGGGCTGTCTTCGCTGCTGCGTCGGAGCTGGGACAAGATCGGCGCGCGCACCATGGTCACCATGGCTGAGCTCGATCAGGCGGAGGATGTGAGCGAACGCTTGCTTCACGCGGTTGCGGTGCGCGAAAACGCCTCGGACGTACTCGCGGATGCGATCCAGAAGCGCCTGCAGGTCTTCACGCTGCTGGTCAACGCGTACGATCAGGTGCGCCGAGCGATCTCGTTCTTGCGCTGGACGGAGGAGGATATCGAAGAGATCGCGCCTTCTTTGTACGCTGGTCGGACTCGCAAGAAGGCTGACCCCGAACAACCCGTCGTGACCCCGACGACGCCGGGTGGTGCCGGGCAGACGACGGCGCCCGCTGGCACCCAGCCCAGCGCACCGGTTGGGGCGGCTGGCAGCGGCGCGCCTCCTGCGGCGGGCACCTCCGGGATCCCCCAAGGCAACCCCTTTGCGCCGCGCGCAGTGAGCTGAGCCATGGCCAACGCACCCGCGTTTTTTCTGGGAGGCACACGCGCACTGGATGGCACGGGTGCCGCGACCAAGCTCAGTCTGCCCGCTCACCACTTGGTGACGCATGGCGTGGTCCTCGGCATGACCGGTTCGGGCAAAAGCGGTCTGACCACCGTCATGATCGAGGAGGCGATTGGCGCGGGCGTGCCCGTGCTGGTCATCGACGTGAAAGGGGATCTGCCCAACCTGCTTCTGGCATTTCCGGACTTCGACCCAGGGCGCTTCCAGCCCTGGGTTGAAGGTTGCCAGGGGCCAGGGGACGAGCGAACTGCGGATGCCGTTGCAGCGGCGCTCAACGGTGAGCGCCGCAATAACCTCGAAGCGTGGGGGATCACTGAAGCCGATTTGAGGGCATTTTCAGCGCGGACTGAGGTGCGCGTGATTACCCCCGGATCGAGCGCCGGCGAAGCCATGCATCTGCTGTCCTCGCTAGAACGTCGCTCGGCGCGCTGGGATGAAGACCGCGAGGCGGGCCGTGCCGCTTTGAGTGCGGCGATCTCGCTCGTCTTGCGTCTGCTAGGACGCGATCCCGATCCGGCGAAGAGTCGCGATCATGTGCTGCTCTCTTTGCTCGCGGAGCGCCGGTTCAATGAAGGTCATGATGCCGAGCTCAGCGCATTGCTTGATGATCTAACCGATCCGCCGATCGATGAAGTCGGCGCGCTGCCGCTCAACGACTTCATCCCAAAGGCCGAGCGAAAGGCGCTCGCCGCCGCTCTCAATACGCTACTCGCGTCGCCCACATTTGCGAGTTGGCGCGAGGGGACGCCGCTCGACATCGGCGCGTGGCTCACGACGCGCGAAGGGCGAACCCCGGCGGTGATCGTCAGTGTCGCCCATTTGGAGGATGAAGAGCGAGCACTCGTGCTCGGGGTGTTGCTCGAGGAAGTTTTGGGCTGGGTGCGGTCTTTGCCCGGCAGCCAGCGGCTCCGCGCGCTGATCGTGTTCGACGAAGTGTACGGCTTCTTACCGCCGCATCCGCACAATCCGCCCACGAAGGGCCCGCTCGTCGCGCTGATGAAGCAGGCTCGCGCCTTCGGCGTCGGAGTCGTGATTGCCACTCAGAATCCGATGGATCTGGACTACCGCGCGCTCAGCAACGCCGGGCTGTGGTGCATCGGGCGACTACAAACCGATGCAGACCGCGCTCGCGTGATTGATGGACTCGCCGCCAACATTGGCGCGGACCGCAGCGATGTCGCGGCGTTGAATCGAACCGTTCAGCGGCTGGGGCAACGCTGGTTCGTGATTCGCGACGCCCACGTGCAAAACGGAATCGCGCTGCTCCAACCGCGCTGGGCGATGTCGCTGCTGAGAGGGCCGATGACGCGAACGGAGCTTAAGCGAGCGCGGAGGGATCACGCTCAGGTGATCGGCAAGCTGATTGGGGAGCAGCCGAGCTCGTTGCCAGAAACTAACGGAACCCGATGGCACGTGATATCTATGCGCCCGCGCGCCTAGACGCGATCGCAATCGACGAGCCATTCGACCAAATTCAAGCCGCGGACCTCATCGCCTGGAATGGAAGCCTCGAGCACGCGGGATTTCGCCATTTGCTTCGGCGCGTCGAGGGTCTCGTGCCGTTGGAGCTCGCACCACTGATGCGATTGCTGGGGGCGTTTCGACGTAGGGGCGCCGCTCTTGCGTCGGGGCTGATCGCGGTCCTCACGCTTGGGGCGCTTGCTCTGTTGACGAGCCGCGGACGCGGTGTGGTCGATGAGCTTCAGAGTGTTGCCTTGCGACAGGAGCGTCTCGCGACCGATCTCAACCGGCTCGCGACCGATCTCGACCGGGCCAGAGCTTCATCCTACGGAAGGACTCGCTGCATGAGAAGGAGGGGAGGCAGGGACTTCGAGCATATGAGGCGAAGCTCCCGCCGTCGGGCGATTCGAAAGCGCCCTGAAGAGCCAAGTGGTCGACACGAATCCGAACGCGCTGCCCCCAAGGTCAGCGTCGTCTCGTTGACGCAGACGCCTACGGTGCCGGGTGCGACGAAGCAATCGGCGTTGGACTCGCACACCGCCGCGCCGCATTGCTCCGCACTCACGCTTCCGCTACCGGCTCTGGGCAACGTACCGGAACCAGCAACGCTCGTCGGCTTGCCGCCGCTAGCTTGCGACGGCGGGTTGCCTGCGCGCCCCCGTCGTTTGCGACGGGCTGGCTGCGCGCGCCCCGGCGCCGGCCGGCATATCGCCAATTGGTCGGTTTCGATCTCTGCGCAGCCGAGGAGCAGCAGATGCGTCTGAACGTCAGCCCCCAACTCGTTGATGGGCTCGCCGTCGTTGGTCGGAGGTTCAAACCGCGGGGGCGCAACTACACGTGGACAACTTGGTTCACCGTGCCGATTGAGGTGAGGGTGGCGTAGCGACGCGTCTGTGGAGTTACCCTAGTATTCTCGCGGTCCAGGCCCGGGTGCAGCTGTTCGAGCCATTGATCCCCAGAGCCGAGGTTTGCTCGAGGTAGCTCAGTATTTCTGGCACCGCGTTCGGATACTATTGGGTCGCCAGTGTCGCCGCCGAAGGCAGGACAAGATCCGATCCCGACCGAGCATTTTCTGCTGGTATCGTGCTCGCGTCTACATCTTGTTGGCGGGCATCAGGAAGCGCGGATATTCGGTGAAGTTCACCGGTGAAAACCGCGCCTGAGGGCGGTGAAGTTCACCGGGGAACAGGCCCGAGGTTCAGGACGGCTGCTTTTTGCTTCGCTGTTTGGTGCGGGCGGCGGTCAGCTCCTTGGCCTCCTTGAGCCGGTAGCTGTCTGCCTCGATGTCGATCACCTCGGCGCGGTGAATGAGGCGATCGACGAGGGTGACGACGCACGCAGCATGCGGGAATACCTCGCTCCACTCGGAGAACGCCTTGTTGGTGCTGAGCAGGACGGGCTTTTGCGCGTCGTAACGTCGGGTAACCACCTCGAACAGCAAGTCGGCGTAGCGACTATTGTACGAGAGATAGCCGACCTCATCGATGCAGAGCAACTGCGGCGTTGTGTAGCGGCGCAACCGTCGAGCCAGGATCGCAGACGAGTCCTGTGCCGCGAGCTCGGCGAGCATGTCGCTGGCGGTCGTGAAGCGCACGGTGTGCCCGCGGCTGAGCGCGTGCTGTGCGACGTTTTTCAAGATCATGGTTTTGCCGATGCCGTTGGGACCGACCAAGACCGTGTTGTGCCCGGACTTAACGAAATTCAGCTTGAAAAGCTCTTCAATTGCCTCGCGATCAATCTTCTTGGGCCAGGTCCAATCGAAGTCGACCATCGGTTTTGCCGCACCGACGTGGGCGTCGCGCATGCGGCGCTCGAGGCCGCGTTTCTGGCGCTCGCGCTCCTCGATGGCGAGCACCTCGTGCAACCACGGCTTGTCGATGATTTGGTCGCAACAGGCGATCAGTCCGAACAATCCTAGAGCTTTGAGGCGCGTCTTCAATTCGGCAGGCGTGAATTCAGCGGTCATTGTTTTTATCCTTCTTGAGTGCGTCGTAGGTGGCGAGCGAGTGCGGAATGACGACCAAATCGCTGTGCTCGCTGGGCGCCAGAGAAATGGTCAGGGGCAGCGGCAGGCCGCGCTCGGAGCGGTGCCGGTCGATCACTTGGCGGACGGCGCCGATGTGGATGGTGTCGCGCTCAAGAACCTCGACGAGCGCGTCCTCGAGCGCCTCACCGCCCGCAGCGTCGAGGAGTTGCAGCAGGCGCAACGTGTTGCTGCCGATGTTTTGATTGCGCTCGGCTAAGCAGCGAATGAACGCTTGGCTGCTGGGCGCCGCTTTGCTGAGCCGATCGAGGCCCCGATGCTGCCGAGCACGCTTCTTTTCAGCCACCAAACGCTCCAGATGCTCGGGGCGCTCAACTTGCTGGCCGCGGTCCCAAGATCGCGCGTGGCTTGCAACGACCTCGTTTTTTTCGACAATCCGAACGGTCTCGAGGTCGGCGAGCACGGTCAGGGTGCGCTGCGTCCGGTCGTGCGGAATCGAGTAATCGTTGAGATCGAAGCGAGCGTAGGGCGTTTTCCCGATCTCGACGTCGAGGCGGTCATGGTGCGGAAACGGCTCGGTCGGCAGAGGCAGCAATTTGCCTCGCTCGTCATCGAACGCATCGCGGACTGTGCGTGATGGATCTTCCGCCCACTTGCGCTCGGCCGAACGGGTCGTCATCCACTCGTGCGCCTGCCGATTCAGATCGTCGAGATCGGTGTACGTCCTGGCCGCGAAGAAGGCGTCTCGGATGTAGCGAATGGCGCGCTCGACGCGCCCTTTCTCGTTTCCACGCGCCACGGCCACGGGCCGTGCCTCGAACCGGTAGTAGCTGGCGAGCTCGAGTAGCTTGGGATTGAAGCGCACGGCGTCGCCGTGCCGCTCGAGCACAGCGCTCTTGAGATTGTCGTACAGCAATACGCGCGGCACGCCGCCAAAGAAGCCAAAACCGTCCACGTGCCCACGCAGGAAAAAGGGCATCGAAGCGCCCAGAAAGAAGCGCAAATACACCTGTCGCGAGAAGCTCAGCACCATCACGAAGGCCCACAGGACACGCTCAGCGCGGCCAACCTGCATCTTTCCGAAGTGCGCCCAGTCGACTTGGGCTTGCTCTCCCGGCAGCGTCTTCAAACGCTGGAATGCCTCGGCCGATCTTCGCGGACGGTGGCGCCCCACGACGCGCCGGAAGTGATCAGGTCCACCAGGATAACCTCGCGCCTTGACCATCTCGAACAGCCGACTCGCACAGAGCCGCGGATACTTCTCGAGCTGCTCGACGATGAACCCGACGAATGGATCGGCCATCGTCGGACGCGTCGAGAGCTCATTTGCCTGAACGCCGGTCTGGCGCAGAACCCGCTGTACGGTCGTGTGGTGCAGCCCGAGCTGCTCGGCAATCGTCCCGACGCGCCACTTCTCTGCGTGAAATAGCCGCAGAATCTCGGACTCCGTTTCCTTAGCAATCACGGAACCCGTCGCAATCAGCGCGGCGGACCGCGCGGTGGACGAGGCAATCGAGTCGCAGGGCGCAAAGCGTGACGGGCGCTAAGTCGAGCCCAGGCCGGCAGCACGGCGGCGCAAAAAGAGCAGCGCAGGATGCCACTATCGGGAATTTCACTTCGGTCCTTTCTGCCGGAGCCAATCTCCGGAACGACCGCAGAACTCGCCGAGTCAAAGCCTTCCGTCACGGACTGATGCGTCACTTTCTGCGCAGAGAACTTGGCACGCCGATCGCGATACCGAGCCTGCCTGGTTGCCTGCAGAAGGCGACTGCGATGCGCAGTCCGGTACAAGGCCCCAGCTGTCGGCCGGCATCCAAGTCGGCGCGTAGCTGGGCGGCATGGCGGTCGTAGCCAGAATCGCGCGCTGCTGAGAGCCAGATTTGAGCGGGCCAGAACGGCGGGAAATTGGGCCTGAGCGCCGCCGGCTTCGGATGATCGCGG
>DASQCO010000113.1:0-33931 GCA_035634635.1 Polyangiaceae bacterium | reverse complement strand
CGCGGATGGCACGGCCACCGATAGCCCGGTCAATTTCCACGGCCAAGCCCACGGCTTCAACGAGTACCAAGGTTGGTACAGCGGGCAAGTCACTGACTTTGGAACCTGGGCAGACGAAAGTCATGCAGCCCATCCCGACGCGCCGATTGGCATCACCGAGTACGGCGCGGGCGCCAGCACCGCCGAGCACACTACTGATCCTACCGCCGCAGACATCGGCGGCAATCACACTGACGGCGCTCATCCCGAGGAATACCAGTCCTACTATCACGAGGCCTATTGGCCGCAGCTGCAAGCTCGCCCGTTCATCTGGGGCACGTTCGTTTGGGCACTGTTCGACTTCGCGAGCGATACACGCAGCGAGGGCACGGCAGCCGGTTTGAACGACAAAGGGCTCGTCAGCTTCGATCACCAAACCAAGAAGGACGCCTTCTATTGGTACAAGGCCAATTGGTCTGCTCAAACGTTCGTGCACATCAACAGCCGCCGCTTCACCAACCTGCCGCAGAGCAGCACCACGATTCGCGTCTATTCCAATGCACAAACCGTCGAGCTCGAGCTCAACGGCACTTCACTCGGCAAGCGCGACGCAACGAACCATCTCTTCGTCTGGGACCACGTGGCCTGGGCCGACGGCGCGAACATCGTCGAAGCTCGAGCCACGCGCGCTGAGCGCACGGTCAAAGACAGCGTGACTTGGACGAAGTAGTCGGGCTCTGTCTGACTTCGAAGTAAGGCATGCGCTGCGCTTGGAGCGAAGCCGGAACGCCGGCTGAACTGGCGCGCTGCTCGGCACCATTGAGCGTCAGCGTTGCCACCGCGTTCGCTCGCCGACCAGTGGATCTTCTCGTGAACGCGCGGGTAAATGCGTTTCCCAACTGCGGCTCACGAACGAGCCGTCGAGCGAGCTACGCGACGGAGCGCGCGCGCTCGGTCCGCTAACCCAAACTAAAAGCCGTTGAGATTTGGGGGTAAGCGGGCGCGGACGTCGCTGTGCGGCGCGTAGCTCAGTCCGCGGCTCGAGCGCGCGTTCCGCGGAAATGCTAGACACGAGCATCGGAGGATAGCGACGTGGGAGCGAGTAGTTGGTTCAGGAGTGCGGGCGCAGTGTTGGGGGTGGCCGCTTGTTGCTTCGGGTGCGGTGGACAAGCGTCTTCGAGTGCGGCGCGCGTGGGGCAGGGAGGAATGCCCGCGACAACTGCTGAGTCCGCGGATGCTTCGTGTAAATGGCCTGCGGCGTTCAATGGGACAGGCGTTACCCGTGACTCGTGTTGGGCGGCATCGTTCTATCTCTCGTGTATGGACTCGGCTGGCGACAGCCAGTTGTGCATGAGTGCAAACGCGACCGAGTGTCCGAGCACGCCGCAAGGCAAGAACTCGAATTGCGAGAACCTCTGTGAAGCGGGCGAATACGCGCTCGCCTGTAGCGGGGTAGGGCCGGGGCCGTGGCCGGAACCTCCAGCGCAGTGCCGCGGGCTCCCTCCGAATCCGGGCAGTGGTGTGACCTATTGCTGTCCCTGCGGAGTGTTGTAGGGACAGCACGTCAAACGAGCCCGGCGCTTTCGCGCCGGGCTCACTAGTGACTGAATGATTCAGTGGCTCGATTACCGAGTTACGCGCTCACTTCAGTGCGTCGAATGCCTGCCACGCTCCACTGGTGTCGCAGATCCAGATCTTGTGGTTCGCAATGGACAGCCTTCCATCATAGGGGAAACCGGTCGCGTTCAGTGTGACTAGGTTGCGAACGGCACCGGTGACCTTGTCGTGGTCGCGTACGATATGGGTACCCGCGTCGTACGTCAGATAGCCGGTGTTGCACGAATTCAGGCCCTCTCCGCTGGGGGCGCTGACGAGCGTCACGCTTGGAAGCGAGGCACCGGTTGAATTCCAGCGGTACACGGTGCTGTCGAAGCGGGCAATGAACTCACTCTTGGTCGAGTCCCACTCGACGTCGGTCTGTTCGTCATTGGAGCCAGCCAGGACGACATCGTTGGTGAAGATACCCGGTCCGGTCGATCGGCGAATTTGCATCGAGGCGTACTCGGACGCGTAGATCGGCGGGACGCCATCCGTCTTGGTAAATACTGAGCGGAAATCGATGCCTGGGGAAAAGTCGGTGGCGGCGCCCAAGGAGGCGTTGGTTCTAGTAAGCCGGTTTGAATCCGAATCGCCGCCCGAAGCGAACCAATAATTGGTGCCGTCCCAAGCCACTGACATCATTGTGTCGAAGCCCACAGTCACGCTCATGACTGCCGAGAAAGATCCCGACCTGAGGCAGCTGTTGACGAAGGCACAAACGTTGGTGCTGGTATCGATTTCGCCGTTCTCGAGGACGCCGTTGCGGGCTGTGCCACCACCATCACCGTTGTCGAGGCCAGCCACGTAGCGCGTGCCTCCGTTGAAGCAGGTGGCGCCGGCTGCAATCGCCGTCTTTGTGATCAGTGTGCTGTAGCCGGTTGCGCCGGTTGCGCCCTTTGCACCGGTTGCACCGGTTGCGCCAGTTGCTCCCACCGGTCCAGTGGGTCCGATTGGGCCAATGGGACCTGTGGGGCCAGTATCGCCGACTGCGCCTGTTGGACCTGTTGGACCTGTTGGACCTGTTGCACCAGCCGCACCAGTCGCACCAGTCGCACCAGTCGCACCAGTCGCACCGGTTCCCGTTGAGCCTGTTGGACCAGTCAGGCCGGTCGCGCCAGTCGCACCTGTTGCACCTGTTGCACCTGTTGTACCGGTTGTGCCGGTTGTGCCCTTTGCTCCGGTTGCCCCCGTCGTTCCCGTTGAACCGACTGCGCCGCTCGTACCGGTCGCACCAGGGTCACCGGTTGCACCGGTGTCACCCGTTGCACCCATCGCACCGGTTGAGCCCATCGCGCCGCTTGCACCTGTCGCTCCTGTTGCACCGGTGTCTCCCGTCGCGCCCTTTGCACCAGTTGCTCCCGTCGCACCTGCGGCGGTAGATCCGTCACCGGTTGCGCCCTTCGTGCCGGTTGCGCCAGTCGGGCCCGTGTCACCGGTCGCGCCATCCTCGCCCGCCGGTCCGTCCGCGCCGTCCGTGCCGTCAGGTCCCGCGGGTCCGGTTTCGCCCGCGCCGTTGCACACGTATTCGGTTCCCTCGACCTCGCTTGCATCGAGTTTGCCGTTGCGGTTCTTGTCGGAGCCGTATTGGAGCTTCGTGCCACCGCCCGGGCAGTTGGCGCCAGGTGCTTCTTCACTAGTGTTGAGCAAGGCCAAGAGGCCTGCGCTGCCACTGTCGCCCGCAGCGCCGTCGCCGCCACAGGCGGTCAGCAAGGCTGTCCCTAGGCCCAAAAGGCCCATGAATTGCGTCTTTTTCATGTTCATTCTCCTGGTGATCGAGACGCTCAGCCGTTGCAGATGTTCGTGGAAGTATCGATCTCACCACTTTCGAGAATGCCGTTGCCGGCAGTGCCTCCGCCGTCACCATTGTCGAGTCCAACCTGGACCACTACGCCGCCCGAGGCGCAGGTCGCGCCCGAAGCAAGGGTGACGAACTTGATCAGAGAGCCAGTGCCAGTTGCACCGGTTGGACCAGTTGGACCAGTTGCGCCGGTTGCACCGGTTGCACCGGTTGCACCCACCGGACCCTGAGGTCCCGTTGGTCCATTCGGACCCGTGTTGCCCTTCGGTCCCGTTGGTCCCGTTGGTCCCGTTGGTCCCGTTGGTCCCGTCGCGCCGGTAGCCCCCGTTGCGCCCGTTGCGCCGGTAGCACCGGTAGCCCCCGTTGCGCCGGTAGCCCCCGTTGCGCCGGTTGCACCGGTAGCACCGGTAGCCCCCGTTGCGCCGGTAGCACCCGTTGCGCCGGTAGCCCCCGTTGCGCCGGTAGCGCCCGTCGCGCCCGCTGCCCCCGTCGCGCCCGCTGCGCCCGTATCACCCGTCGCGCCCGTTGCGCCGGTTGCACCCGTCGCTCCCATTGCGCCGCTATCGCCTTTCGCACCGGTAGCGCCCGTCGCGCCCGTTGCGCCTTTCGCACCAGTGTCACCCTTCGGTCCGGTTGCGCCGGTTTCGCCAGCGGGGCCCGTCGGACCCGTGTCACCAGCGGGACCTGTGTCTCCATCAGCACCGTCCGCGCCGGCGGGGCCAGTTTCGCCCTCGGTCGATGCGCCGTTGCACGCGTATTTAGTGCCTTCGACTTCGCTATTGTCGAGCACACCGCTGTTGTTCTTGTCCGTGCCGTATTCGACCTTCGTGCCGCCTTCTGTGCAGTTATCGCCCGGGTCTTCTGGAGAAAGCCGCAGCAAAGCAGAGCTGCCTTGCGCGCCTTTCGAACCGTCTTCACCACCACAGGCCACGAGGGCCAACAGACTCATGCCAAGAACCACGCGTGAGGTCTTCATAGGGAGCTCCTGATGTTGCGGAATGCCGAGTAGAGGCGTTCACTACGGCGGACCAGCAGTGCGGGTAAGAGCTGTGCTGCCGCGTACTACCAATCACGATGTCACGCTCTCGCATTGAGACTCAATCCGAAAATGAGACCGATGTTGAGTGTGACGTCGTCGCTCGTTCCTCGCAGAGGCAACTTGCAGCAATGTGATCGACGTCGACGACAGCGATGTCGGAATCGATCGCGACAACATTGCATCGCTCGGGCCCGTGGTTCGGGTCGCACGAGCGCAGCGAGCCTTTTTTTAGCGTCAAATCAATGTCGGTCAACGAGCCGAGATGCTGGTGTGGCGCGATGACTCGACGCGAGGCGAGCACTCACTGCACAGCGCGAACGATGTGGAAGTGAGCCTTAAGCAAGAGGGTGAACGTGCGCAAGGCGCGCGATCGCGGGTGTCGCTCGTCAAGATCGAAGAGCCCGCGCATGAGCGCGCTCGCCGAATCAAGGGTGTGAGTTGTCTCGTGTGTGCGAGGCAATAACTCTCGAGAGTGTGTTTGTTCGTGCTTCGTGGTTGTCTCTATCGAGGTTCGAGATATTCAGTTTGAGGGGGGTGGCCCGCTCGGCGTGGTCTCGATGGTCGACACGCTCGGCCCGCCCGCCAGAAGCTCGAGCATGGGGGAAGGTGCTCGCCAACAAGGATTGAGCAGGCGATTTCCATGATGAGGGGCTCCCAGCCGGGGCGTGCTATTGCTAGCCCACATGTGGCTGCGTCTCGCGTGTGTCGTCGTCGCCTGTACACTCTGGGGCTGCAAAGGGAAGCCCGGCGGCACTCCGCCGATCGCGAGCGCAAGCGCGTCAGCGCAAGCGCATGCGCCGTCCGATTCGAGCTCGCCGCCGACTCCTGCCGTTGTCAGCTTCGATTCCACGAGCGGGCGGCAATTGGTCGAACGCTGGGTGCGCGCGCAGAACGAGCATGACTTCACGGCTTACAGCGCGCTGTACGCGCCGCGTTTCAGCGGCACCAAGCGCGTTGGTAGCTATAGCAAGCGTTTCGATCGCGCGAGCTGGCTCCGCGATCGTCAACCGATGTTTCGCGACGGCGTAGTGGTTCAAGCGACGGACTTGCAACTCTCCGGAACGCCCAGCGCCGTTCGAGTCGTATTCACGCAGGACTTCGTAGCGCCCGGATTTCACGACCGCGGGGCCAAAGAGCTATTCCTCGTCACGCAGTCCGGCGGCTTGCTCGTCGCGCGCGAAGAAATGTTGGTATCGAACATTGCCGAAGCAGCACCGATCACGGACAGCGCCGTGCTCGCTTTTCATCGCGATGGCGCGGTGGTCGAGCGTAGCTTTGGTTCCAAACCGACCGACGCACCGCGACTCCTGCCCCGCGGGAAGTTTGACTCGTACGAGGCCGCGCTTCCCATTGCACCCAGCGCCCTGCGTGACTCCACACGCGCTTGGCTCGGACGAAGCATCGTCAGCTATGCGAAGGACGGCAGCACCTGCCAAGGCACCGTCACGCGCTTCGAAGTGCGCGTGAGTGCGGAGCCACACTTCGGCATGCGCCAAGCCTGGGACGGCGAAGACGGCGAAAAAAAGGCCACACCCAGTGAGATCGCCTCGGCCATCTGGAACATCGCACGCGACGATGATCGCTTCGTGGTGGCGGTGCTCGATCACGAATGCAAGGGGCTCTGGGCCGCCACGCATGCCAGTCCATTCACGCCGGCAACGTCGCCCGCGGCGCCGCTGAGAACAGCGGCCATCAAGGCTTTCAAAGCACTGCCCGGCTACCGCGAGCTCCAGGCCCGCTTCGAGCGGGACTCGGGGGGCTCGCGGAATGCGTGGGAGACCGTTGATGGTGAGCTCAACGTGGTGGAGTTGCGTACCGCTCCCGAATCCGCGCTGGTCGTCGTCAGCGCACGCGCCGGAGCGAGTTGCAATGGGTTCAACGGGAACCTGAGCGCAATTTGGAAAGTGACGGGCGCTGACGCGCGAGCGAGCTTCACCCCGCGCGGTGTCATCGAAGACGGGCTCGACCTCCTCAAGGTGCACGGGGCCATCGATCAGAACAACGATGGCAGCCTCGAATTGCTCGCCGGGCCAGAGGTGTATGCAGGGGCGCTGTCGGTCTTGCGTCTGGGCAGCAACGGCTATGAAAGCAAGACCCTGTTCGCTACCTCGGTTTGGGAGTGTCCTTGCTGAGGGCTTCAGGCCCGGACCAATGGCCATGCTTTCCAAGAATCTGCTCACTTCGATTCCGGATGCCGCCGAGGGCGAAGTCGTTACGTCGCTCGTCACTCGTGGCGGGATGCGTATCGAGCGCATCGTGTCGCAGGGGCAAGCCTCGCCGGATGGGTTTTGGTACGACCAAGCGGATCATGAGTTCGTGCTATTGATGCAAGGCCACGCCGAGCTCGAGTTCGACGACGGGCGCACGGTCACGCTGCGCCCTGGGGATTGGCTCGAGATCGAAGCTCGTGTTCGGCACCGTGTCCGCTCCACCGCGCCGGACGAGGCTACGGTTTGGTTGGTCGCGTTCTACGGGTGAGCAGCGCGCTGGCGCGGTGGCGACGGCGGCGTTCGCGTGGCTACAACAAGCCATAAACGCTGATTTCCCCGGTGCTGTACGGGGACACAATCAGCGAATCGTCGTCGTTCCTCCAGCCGAGAAACACGCGCTTGTCGAACACCGTGGCCGAGAAGTCGCCGGAGGTCGTGTCTGGATACGTGAACTTGTAGCGGAGCGCATCGATATTCGCATTGTCGCTACTCATGACGTTGATGCCGTTCGATTGCGTCCAAAACAAGAACAGATCGGGGTCGATGCCACCGGCGCCGAGGCTGAGCACGTGCGGGGCGTTGTTGCTCCAGTCCTCGAACGTTTGTCTTTGGGCGAATGTGCGGCCCTTGTCGCTCGAATACGCGAGGTTCAGCCGCGAATCGGTTCCGGTCCAAGCGACGTACAAGCGGTCATTCTCGAACGCGAGGGCAGGAGAACCGTTGCTCTGGTCAGAAAGCACGAACTTGCTGGCGGGATCGAAGCCGGAACCGTCGCTCGCGCCGGAGATCAACGTCAAGGCCCCGTTATCTGCTGTCCAGGCGAGGTAGACGCGGTCGGAGCTCGTGGTGAGCGCAGGGGTTCGTGTGCTTTTCTCGGGCGCGGCCGCATCAACGTCGGCTGCGTCAGTCCCGACGTCGGTTGCTCCTCTCGCCGTTGCCGTGCCACCGAGGCCGGTCATGGCAGAGCTCGTGGCGAATCCGTCCGTGGAACGGAGGACGTTGATGCGCTCGTCCGCGCCGATGAAGCCCAGGTAAAGCGCACCACTGCTCGCCGCGAGCGCGGGGCCCGTGCTGCTAGTTTGGGAAACCCTAGTCTTCGCCGAAAAATCGAGGCCGTTGCTGGTGCTTTCGACGCTGAGGCTGCCGTCGAGTTCGGTCCAGGCCAGATACAAACTCGATGTCCGACCGTTCGCTCCTTGGCTCGCGACGAGCGCCGGACTGAACTTGCTCTTTTCGTCGCCAAGCTTCTGCGCATGTGTGGGACCGGTGAAGCTCGGCACGAACACGTGCCCGTTGGCAATGGTCGGCGCCGCGGTTTTTGCGAACCGTCCTACGTCGTCACGCGCGGGCTCCATTTTCGAATTCCAGAGCTCGCTCGTTAGGTTGCGCGCGTCATACGCGCGCAAGATCCCCTCCCGCACGTCGTTGTTGGCATTGCCCTTATAGGGGTGCAAGCCCCAGAGAATCCCTTCCTTCGTGCCATTCGCCGACAGTGAAAGGAACCCGCCCGGCATGCTGTTCTTCGTGCCACCCGGGGCGTTCTCGGGATCCATGGTGTTGCTCACCGTAGCCGTATCGCACGACAGATCGCTGTGGGCGCCGCACTCGACTTGCCCTTTGGAAGTATTGAACTTGTACGATTTCGCGAAGTCGTTCTCCGGCCAGACATAGATCCGTGGTCCGTCCGGACTCTCCCAATACACCGGAGAACCATGAACGTGATGGCAATTGGATGTCCAGAGATTGTCATGGCATTGCTCTGCCGCGAAGAAGCGCTGGTTCACACCGGATTGCATGTCGTTCTTGGTCGAATCGAAGTATCCGAGTCCGCGGCGATCGAGAAGATAGAACTTTCCCTCTTTGCCCGCGCCGAGCACGACGTTCGTCTTCGGCACGACCATCGCCCCGGATGCCCCCAGATCCCCGTCTTCATTGTTCAGATAGGCATTGTTTGCAGGGGAAAACCAGCTCTGCAGCGCCAGTTTGGGACTCAGCTTGATGAAGCTCTCGGAGAGATCACGGACCTTCAGCGGGTCGGTCGCATTCTCTTTGAACGGACCGTTGCCGGTGATGACGTAAACGTTGCCGTCTGAATCCGCAGCCGGCCCTTGTCCTGCCATCCAGATCCCGCCGCCACTATCTCCGCTCTCGGTCACGCGGAAGACCGCGGGTGTCGAGCGGTCAAAGGTCTTGGCATCGTACGCGAACAGGAAGCCGCGATAGTTGTTTTTGTCTCCGTAGGCCGCGAACGCAACGTAGATTGAGCCATTCGAGAGCAATAGCGAGCTCCGTTGGTTCTCCCACTCACTCACGAACCCGTCCGCCCGGATCTCGACTTGGCTATTCTTGTTGCCGGTACTCAGATCCAGGCGTTGCAGGCGATGGAAGAATCGCCCGTCTTCCTTGCAGGTGCCGACCACGTACATCGAGCTCAGGTCCGGCGAAATCACCGGTGTGCTGACGATGCCGATCTCACCGCTCGTATCGCTATAAGTATCCCCGCCGCCGACCGCTGGGTCCGGCAGCGAAATCGGCTGGCAGAGTGAAACCGGACCCCAGAGTGGCGTGCTCGAGGAACCGTCGGCAGGGAAGGCATACACGAGGTTGTGCATGGTCGCGATGAACACGACGTTGCGCGTCCTGCCGGCAATACTCAGGTTCGGCGCGTAGAGCGGCTGCGCGGTGACCGAGCCGCGAACGCGCAGCGACGCTTTCTTGCCGAACTGCCGCTGGTTCACGTTCTTCGTGGTGAGCACTGTTTCCGTCAAAATTGCGCCAGTTCGCGCGTTGTCGTTGTGCTGTGTCAACACGGCTCCTGCCACCGCGTCCGCGCTGTCGCTCCTCTCCTCTTCTCCTGAACGGACCGAACTGGCCGACTTACTCGAGCAAGCCGCTGCGCCCAACGCGACGGCGAACAAAGCTCGATTCGCAAAGCATGACATTGCTCGCTCTCGCATGAACATCGGTTGTCTCCTGAGCTCGCGAACACGACACGACCGCCGCGCTCGAGTTCTTCAATCAGGGCTGTGTGCGTCGGAGCAAAATCGGGTGACGGCAGCTCGTTCAAAAGCGAAAGTGGCGGCGAATGAGCTACGCGACGAAGCGCGCCGCACTCGGTCCGCTAACCCAACCCCGAGGCCGGCTGGGATTGGGGGGGAAGAAGCGCTCAGTGCGCGTCGACCGTGACGCCTGGGCGCGCGCGGCGCACGAGAAAAACGAGGACCAAGCCGGTCAAGATCACCAGCGCCGTCTTGCGAAAGCCATCCTCGAAGCTGAGTACGAGCGCCTGCCGGATCAGGCGGGCTTGCAGGATTGGCTCGGGGGAGAGCGCCGTGGCGCGGGCGATGGTGCGCAGCTGCTCATGTACGAGCGGGTTGTACGGCGTCACGTGAGCGGCGAGCTCGGAGCGATGCAGCGCGACGCCATCCGTGACGATCATGCCCATCCACGCGGTGCCGAGTGAACCACCGAGCTCACGAGTGAGGTTGAACAGGCCTGTTGCGTTGCCGCGCTGCTCCGGCGTCAAGTCCGATAGTGAGAGCACGCTGACCGGGATGAAGACGCATGCCAAGCCGACTGCGCGCAACAGTTGCAGCCGCACCAGGTCATCGAAGCCGGACGCAGAGGTTAGGGCGGCAGCGAGCCATTGGCTGGCGGACGCACACGCGATACCGATGAATAGGAAAATACGCCCGTCGACTACTGGCGAAAGGCGTCCGACCATCGGCATGAGCAAAAGTTGAGCGAGGCCGGCAATCATGAACACTCGACCGATATCGAGCGCGGCAAAATGCATGATGGTGCCGCAAAACAGCGACACCAAGTACGTGCTGCCGAAGAGCGCGAGTCCGGCCAGGAAATTGATGGCCGTGCCGGCGGTGTAACTGCGATTGGCAAATACCCTCAAATCCACGACTGGGTTCTTGGTTTCGAGCTCGTGGACAACGAAGGTGATCAGGGCGATCGCGGCGACGCAGCTGAGGCCAACGATGGTCCGACTTTCGAACCAGCCTTCACGATTGCCTTCCTCCAGCACGTACTGCAACGCCGGCATGCCGATGGCGAGCAGCGAGATACCAAAGACGTCGATCTTCTCCTGACGAGGGTGAAAGCCTGGCTCGCGAACGAAGCGCAGCGTCAACCCTGCAACCAGCAGACCCAGCGGTACGTTGACCAGGAAGATCCAATGCCAGCTCGACCAGGCGATCAAGTAACCGCCAATGGTCGGGCCCATCAGGGGTCCAGTGATGGCGCCGATTCCGAATAGCGCCGCAGCCATGCCGTGTTCACGCTTGGGATAGCGCGCGAAGAGAATGGCGTTGGCCGTGGGAATGATGGCGCCGCCACCCATCCCTTGAAGTACGCGGCACAATACCAGCGCTGGAAGGCTCCAGGCCAGTCCGCACAGCGCGCTGCTGAGCGTGAACAGCAGCGTGGAAGCGACGAAGTAGCGGCGGTAGCCGAAGCGGCGCTGGAACCAGCCGGTCATCGGGATGACCACGATGTTGGCCATCATGTAGCTGGTCGTGACCCAGCCGATTTGATCGAGCGGCGTACCGAAGCCAGCGCGAATGTCGTTGAGCGCGACGTTCACGATCGAGATGTCGACCAACGCCATCATCGCCGCGATCATCACGACCACGGTGATGCCGGCTTTGGAGCCCGAGACCTCGTCGGTCACGCGGTCACCGATCGGTCTGCACAATCACGATCGAGCTCATTCCTGGGCGCATCGCGATCTGGGGTGGGGGATCGAGGCGTAGGAACACCGGCACGCGTTGCACTACTTTGGTGAAGTTGCCCGAAGCGTTGTCGGGTGGCAGCAGCGCGAAGCGCGCACCCGTGCCCGGCGAGACGCTGGTGACGAGGGCGTGAAACTGCTGCCCCGCGAAGGCGTCGATCTCGACTCGAGCGTGCTGCCCGGGTCGCATGTGCCCAATCTGATCCTCCTTGAAGCTCGCGACCACCCAGGGTTCCGCCATTGCGACGATGGCGAGGAGTGGGCGTTCGGGCGAAACGCTTTGACCAGGTTCGACGCTGCGTCGAGCAACCACGCCGTTCATTTCGGCCCGCACTTGCACATAGCTGAGGTTGAGCTTGGCCTGCTCTACATTGGCTTCCGCTTGGGCGAGTCGCGCGGACGCCAACGTCACTTGCGCGCGCGCTGCTTGGATTTGTTCGGGCCCCGCTTCTGCTCCCAACAACTTGCCGCGGGCCGCGACGATGCCGCTGTCCGAATTCGCGACGTTGGCATTGGCACTCAGCAGGCGGGCGCGACTCTGTGCCTCCACGGCTTGCGCTTGCTCGAACGTGGCGCGGCGCAGATCGAGCTCCGCGTCCGAAATGGCGTGTTGATCGTACAGGGCGCGCGTTCGGCCTAGCTCCGACTGTGCCAGCTCACGCTTCGAGACAGCTGCGGCGAGATCGGCGTCGGCAAGTGCAATCCCAGCGCGAGCGGTGCCAGCTCCGGCGGCTGCTTGGTCAACTCCGCTGCGCGCGACTTTCAGATTCGAGCGCGCGGTGGCTTCGACGACGCCCACCTGTGCTTGAGCCGCCGCCACGGTGGCCTGCGCGGCCTCGCGATCGGCCTGGGCTGCGAGCAGCCGAACTGCGAGATCGCGATCGTCGAGCTCGACCAGGACGTCCCCGACGTGCACCTCTTGATGGTCTTGCACCAACACGCGCTTGACCTGGCCCGAGATGCGCGGAGAGACGCTCGCGACGTGTGCTTCTATCTGCGCGTCGTCCGTGGTTTCCAGGCCACGACCGTGCAGATAGCTGAAGCCGGCGCCGAGAGCGGCGAGCGCGATCAGCCCGCCCATCAAGGCCTTGGCGATTGGACGACGGCCGTCGTGTTCGAGCGACTCGGACTCCGGCAGCGCGATCCGAGGTTCAGCGGCTGTGGTCATGCGTCGATTCCTCCAGGTCCGGCGCTGAATGTTCGAGAGCTTCCGCGCAAATCGCGCAGCCAGCGATCGACTTCCGAAAGGACGTCCGTCGGCTCCTTCACCCAGCGAAAGTGATTGTACGCCTCACCGCTGGCTGCGCAGAGCTCGATTTGCGTCACGCGAGCGTGAGTCAGCTTCTGGGCGAGGTAGTCCGCACTCGGTTTGGGCACCAAGCGGTCGCCTCGCAACGACACCATCAGGACAGGTAGTTCGAGTCGCCCGAGCTCGCGGTCGTAGTCGACGCTGTCGCCCGTGACACGGTATCTGCCGCTCAGTGCTTCACAGGTCCAGTCGAGGATCAGGTTCCGCGGTTGCCTTCCGCCGAAACCCAAGCGGTGACCAGGGAAATAACGCAACACTTGGGTGATGGCGCGAATCGTGCGCAGGCCGAGCTGGCGGCTGAGCCGCTGCCTGGCGGGGACCGCCGCGTAGTAGTTCGAGCCACCCGCTAACAAGATGACGGCGTCCGCCTCTGTCGGATGGCGGCTGGCGTACAGCAACGCGAGCTGCCCGCCCAGACTGTGCCCAGCGAGCAGCAACGGGCGACCGTTGGCTGCTGCTCGCAGTCTCGGGATGATGTGCGCCAAATCGATGTCCAGTAGCTCGTGGTAGCCGAAGTTTTCGCGTCGGACGTCTTTGACCGAGCTTTGCTTGCCACCTCGGAGTTCGATCGTTGCAACGCGATAGCCGAGCGCTGCCCACGCCTTCGCGAGCGGTCGGTAGTAGCTCACGTTGGCGCCCAGCGCGGGCAAGAAGGCAACGAGCCCCCGCTGGGGTGTAGTGTCCTGTCCAAACCACTCGACAACGGTCTGCGTCTGGTCAGGGAGTTCAAACGGTTGCGCCTTCAAGGAGCTCTTCCTCGGCCTCGCAGACGGGATCGTAGCTGGGGCCAGCGTTGCAGGTCATGCCCTCGAGCATCTTGCTGCCCTTCCAAACGCGATACAGCGGAAATGGCGCGACCAGGTACTGCATTCGTTCTTCCTGGTAGATGCGGTGCAACTTTTGCAAATTGTAGAAAGGGCAGCGCGGCACCGAGTGGTGCTCGACGTGGAAGGTGATGTTGGCGCAGAGCCAGCCCAAGATGGGATTGTCGACCGTAATGGCGTTCTTGCTCATGTCGCGCTTGCGCGGGTCGTTGGCGGGATACAGCGTGATTGGCGCATGTTCGTAGCCGCGGGTGATCGGGTTGATGACCAACGCGACGAACGCGATCGGCAACCAGAAGATGAACAGCACCTTCCAGCCCAGGCCCATGCTGATCAGCACGACGTGGACGGCGAGCCAGATGCCCAGATTCGTGAACTGCTCCGCCAGCACCGTCCAGCGCACGCGGCTGCCGTATCGCGTGAGTGAGATGAGCGTGTACCACTCGTAGTATCGCCAGATGCGTAGCCAAATGTCCTTCAGCCCTGCGGCGAAATAGTATTCGTCTGGGTCTCGATCGGGGTCGGCAATGTGCGAGTGGTGACGCGCGTGCGTCTCGCGATTGGTGGTGAAGGTCATGGTGAACGTCACCGCGTACAACCGGCCCATCAGGCGATTGTATCGGTCGTTCTTGAAGCCGGTGCCGTGCATGCAATCGTGATGCAGCACGAATAGGCAATACAAGAGATGCCCCAAGACGGCGGACAGCAGCAGGTTCGCCCACAATACGTCGGTCGTGAGCTGAAGGCCGATGGCCACGAAGTACGCGGCGATGAACGGCGAGGCGAACAGCAGGTGCTTGACGCCATTCGGTTTACACAGGGCTTTGACGTCCGTCGCTCGCTGCGGGCAGTGGAGCCACTTTTGCAGTTGGGGTTTCTGGCGCGGAACCGTGGCATCCGGCGCCACATTGACGACGTCCTGTACGACCATTTCCATGTGAGGCTCCTTCAGCTTGCCTTCATCGCGGCTCGCCCTGCGACCACGAGCCGCGAATTCGAAATTCGCCGGGTATCGATCCAGTCTGCGTGGCAAGTCAGGTAGTTCAACCAGTCATCGATATCGGCCGCGAGCAACTCGGCCGTCTCGCGGCGCAGCAAGCGCTTCATGTACAAGGCGCTGTCCAGGTGCTTGAGCTCTTCTCCCAGGCTGAGCGCGGTCGTGAACGGATCCTCGACTACGTGCGAAATGACGCCGAGCGCGTGCGCCTCTGCGGCGTCGATCAACTCGCCCGTTAGCACCAGGCGCTTGGTTCGGGCTGGGCCCAGCAACGATTGCAGATAGCTGAGCCCGCCCATGCCCGGGACGAGTCCAGACTTGATCTCGGGCAAGCCGAGCTTCACGCCCGTGCGCACGAATTGCAGGTCGGTTGCCAGCAGCGTCTCGAAACCGCCGCCCTGGGCGGAGCCGTCGACGACCGCGACGACCAGCGCGTCGAGCGAGGTGATCACGCGAATCAGCGCCTTGGCTTTGTCGGCGAAGGCGCGCAGGGCGTCAGCGTCGCCCAAGTGACGAACGAGCTCGCTGCGATCGCCGCCGAGCGAGAAATACTCGCCAAAATGCGAGAGATACACGATGCGCCCTGCGACCGGCGAAAGGGTGGCTACGCTCTGCAACGTCGCGCACAGCTCGCCCAAGAATTCGTCGCTGAACATGTTGGCGGGCGGGTTGTTCAGAAAGACCCAAACGTTTTCACGCGGGTCTCTGAACGTGGCGAGGTGCTTCGGGCGCGGCGCGGCGAGCGGCTCGAATGGGCGTAGCTTGCCGGCCAGCACCGCAGGTACGCCGGGGGCATGCGCGACATGCGTCGCGGGCGGCGGCCGCTTGCCAGTGCTGACGCGCAGTTCGCCATCACTCACGGCAAGGTAGACCTGCTGCGCGCTGACTGCGGGCGACCCCGAGTCAGCGGGCACCAAGCAACGGACGTGAACGAAGCCCTCGTCGCGCAACAGCGCAGGCCAGGTGGTTGCAGAAGCCAAAGGCGAATCGGGCAGGCGCTCGTGCGAATCGGACGCGTTCCACCAACCCGGCAGCAGGCCGAAGGTGTAGGTCGAGTATTCTTTGACCTCGACACTTTCGTTCAACACGAGTGCGCCAGCGGGACGCAGCAGCTTTTTGGCGTGACCTAGCGCCACGTGCAGATCGCGGGTGGCGTGCAGCACGTTGGTTGCAATCACTATATCGAATTCTTCGTGCCAGCCTTGGCTCGACGGATCATTACCGATGTCGAGAAACGCGAAACGAAGCTGCGGAAAGCGCGGGGCGAGCCGCTCTTTGGCGTCGTTGACCAGCTTGTCCCAAAGATCGGTGTAGCAATAGTCGGATTCCACGCCTGCGCGGGCGAGCGCGTTCAACACTTCGACCGTGGTGGAGCCCGTGCCGGCGCCGATCTCCAAGATGCGCAACGGCGCGCCTGCTCGCTGGGCTAGCGAAAGTACTCCCTCGGCCACTCGTTCGTTGTAGAAGCGCGAGACCGCGCTCTGACCGTAGACGGAGCGCACCAACTCCACGCTGCCTCCTGGAAAGAGCACATTGGGTGCCAAGGCCTTGCCCGCGAGCAGCGCCGGGTAGGCCGAGATGCAAGCCTCGAGCAAGGGAATCAACGCTTCGAGGCTCGGGAAACGCGCGCCAAGCTCTGCCAGGCCGAGTTGGAAATCGGCTTGATCGCAGCCCTGACTATCGGCGGCGCCGGTGACCTTCAGTAGCGTGCGCACCAGGCGTGCGTGCGGCGCTGCTAGCGCACTGGCTGCCAGCGCTTCTTCGACGGAGCGCCCGGCGAGCAGTTCACGCAGGATCTGCGCCACGCGACGGCGAGTCAGCTCCAGGAGGTGACGCATGGCGTCTTCCGTCTCGGCGAAGGCGCGTGTGTCCTCGCGGGACAGTGGGACGACGGCTGCCGCTGCCTGTTCTGGCGGCGCGACGCGTGGTCGCTCGATGGTCAAGCTTCGGTCGAAGCGCATCTCCCGCAGCACGGGCTCTTCCGCAGCCACGATCATTGCCTGCTCCCAGCCGGAGGTCAGCATGGCTTCGAGTGCGCTCAGCGCTTCGGTCGCCTTCAAACCAAAGACGCCCTGTCGCGCGAGCAGCTGTCGATAGCGCTCGCTCGCCACCGCGCCCACCTCGCTCCAATAACCCCAATTGACGACGAGTATGGGATACGCGCGCTGCGAACGGAGGCCTGCCGCGAATCCGTCGAGGTAGGTGCTGGCGGCCGCGTAGTTTGCCTGGCCGAGATTCCCGATGAAGGACTGCGCCGACGAGAAAAATAGCAAAAAATCGAGCTCGAGCCCCGCCGTGGCACGCGCGAGCGCTTGCGCGCCCGCGCACTTCGGCATCAGCACGCGCTCGAAGGCCGCGCTATCCATCTCCGCGAGACGCGCATCCTCCAACACCATGGCGGAGTGAACGACGCCGTTCAGTTCGCCCAGGCGCTCACGAGCCAGCTCGATAGCCCCCTTCAGCGCGGCTTCGTCTTCGGCCGCGGCAGACACATAGGTGAGCTCGCGGCCGTAGTCGCCTTCGGCGGAGAGCACGCGAACGAGCTCCGCGGTTTCTGGTCGACGGCCGACCACCGCCACCTTGGCCGCGTAGTTGCGCCGCAAATGCCGGACGAACTCCAAACCAACTCCGCTGGCGCCACCCACGACCAAATACGTTCCGCCTGTTCGGAAGGCGTTGTTCGCGCGCTCGCGGTTTGCCCGCACCGCACACAGCCTGCGTTCGTACACGCGCCCGGCGCGGAGCGCTCGCAGCGTGCGGGTTTCAGTGGCCGCCAGCGCGTGCGCGATCCAGTCGTCCTCGCCGTCGAGCAACTCGCTGGAGCACAGATCGAGCTGAGCCACCGAGACTTGAGGGTACTCGCGAGATGCGGACTGCAGCACGCCCCAAACGCCGTGACCGGCGTCCGTGCGCACCGGTTCATCGTGCACCTGAAAGCAATCCAGGGTGATCGCCTTCAAGCTCACGACGCGGCCCAGTGCGTTGCTCTGAATCAGCTGCTTGACGGAGTTGAACGCTGCATCGTGATCGATGGCGACCAGCCAGACCTCGTCACACGCAAGCTGGTTGGCTAAAGCGGCGCCAAACTCGTGCACGCTGCCGCAAAACGCGAGCCGGCTCTCGAGCTTGACTCGCAGTGCTGCTGTGAGCGCTGCTCCAGATCCGGTATCGACCAGCGCAATCGCTTTTGCGGTTGATTGAGTGAGCTCCGCACGAACGGGGAACCATCTGGGCACGAGGGTTACGAGGCGCGAAGCCTCCGCAGGGACGGTCGTTGGCACAGCCGTAGGTGCGTGGATCGGCCGGGCAGGGATGGTAATCGGCGCGCTCGGCGCGGCAGTGCTGGAGCCCTTGGCCGTTGCCGCGTAGCGCGCGCAAGCGTCCGGAAATTCTTCCCACAGCTGGGCGCAGAGCGCAGCGGCGTTTGGGCGCTCGAACAACATCGTGGGGTAGAGGCGGACGCCGAGCCGCTGTTCGAGCGCGTCGGCGAGCTCGAGCAAGATCAGCGAGTCGAGCCCGAGGTCGAAGAATGGCTTGGCGGCGTCTTCGCGGCTGAAGTTGCCGCCGTTGTGAGGGCGAACGAGCGTAGCGATGAGCTCGAGCACCGCGTCTGCCGGAGCCTTTGCATCGACGGCGGGCGGGCGCGCAACCGGGCCGGAATCGTGCGAGCGCGTGGCAAGCTTTGCATATGCCTCGCACTCATCCGGATAGGTGGCCCGCAAATAGGCGGTGAGCGCGGCCACGTTGGGGTTCTCGAACAGCGACGTTGGGTAGAGCCGAACCGAAAGGCGCTTCTCGAGTTCTTCCGCCGCTTCGAGCAGCTCCAGTGAGGCCAGCCCCAGGTCGAAGAAGGGCTTTTGCACCTGCTCCGGAGCCCAAACGATTTGTCCTTGGCGGGCGAGCACCTCGCCGATCAGGTTGCTGATTGG
Organism: Polyangiaceae bacterium; assembly: GCA_035634635.1. Classification (GTDB taxonomy): domain Bacteria; phylum Myxococcota_A; class Polyangia; order Polyangiales; family Polyangiaceae; genus PMG-095. Next base: position 15,506 of record DASQCO010000113.1, on the reverse strand, counting down.
GTCCAAGTCACGACTGATCGCGACTTCCGGTCCGGGCAGAATGGGGCTCGCGTGAGCCGAAAGACTTCGCTCGAGCAGCGCGCGGACATTCTGCAACGAACGCACTTTCTTGACGGTGAAGTTCCGGAACGCGGCCAGCTTTCTTCCCCCACGATCGAAGATCCCGAAGCTGTAACGCACGACCTCGCGACCGGCGATCTCATCGTCGAGCGGCTCGACCAACACGCGCACTTCGCTGTGTCCGCTGAGCGCGACGGCTTGGAATTCGTCGATCGCGAACGGAATGAAGAGGCTTGCTTGGTCCAGTCGATCGCGCAGCGGAAACAGCGGGACGATGGTCGAGCAATCGAGCAAGACCGGGTGCAACAAGAAGTCGGTCGCGCGGGCCTGTGCAGCTGCGCCGAGCGTCACCTCACCCAAATGCTCGCCAGACGAAAGACGCGCGACGCGCCCTTCGCACTTCATGAAACCCTCGTGAAAGATGCCGATGTGACGCGTCACGGCGTAGCAAGCATCCAGCTCGAGCGAGTCATTCGCCAGCGGCGCTAGGGCGCAGTCGGCGGAAAACGCTGTGCTCGGAACCAAACGACAGGTCATGTGCGTCGTCGGCGTGCTGCTCAACGCTCGCTCGTGCTTCCAGGGCAGGCTCGTTACGGAGATTTGCCCATGCGCGTCCGTCATGTCCAAAGTGACGCTCAGCTTGCGATCGATCTGAGCGTTGGTGACCACGGGCTCGTGGAAGAGGATCTCCCGCAAGCACAGCTGTCGGATGTCCATGCGGCGTGCCTGCAGCGTTTTGTACACCGCATCGAGCAAGGCAACGCCGGGGAGAATGTGAATGTCACTGACACGATGCGAATTGACGAGCGGGTCGCTGTCTCGAACCGTGAACTGACCACGAGTGCGGGTACTGCCCATTCATGCCTCATCGAGTGATTCGAAGCTGAGGGCTTCGAGGCCGAGCAGGCCAACGCTCGGCAGCCAAGGGGTCTGTGGTGCGGGATGCCACGAGTAGATCTTTTCCGCTTCGCCTTCGGGGACTGGCGCTGCTTCCAAATCCAAGGGGCGCGCCGCGGTCGTTGGTCGTTCGGAAAGAATCAAGTGCACGTTGGTTTTCCCAAATCCGAACGCGCTGATGCCTGCGCGCCGAACGCCGGCTTCAGCTCCCCAGGGGCGCGTCTCCAGCAGCGGTAAAAACGGGGTCTTCTCGAACTCGAAGCGGGGATTCACGTGCTCGCAATGCAGCGTCGGAGGGAGGATTCCGTGGTGCAGGGCGAGCGCCACCTTGATGAAGCTTGCGATGCCGGCCGCGGAGAGCAGGTGTCCCACGTTGGTCTTCACGCTGCCGAGGGCGCAGTGACTCGGCGGATCCTTGGCGAACGCGCGCGAGAGTGCGCGCAGTTCGATGGGATCGCCAATCATGGTGCCGGTGCCGTGGGTCTCGATGTACGAAATCGTGCTGGGCGCGACGTCGGCCTTTTGTAGCGCCCGCTCGATGACATCGACCTGCCCCTCCACACCGGGCGTGGTGATGCCCAAGGTGTGCCCGTCGTTGTTGATCGCGCTGCCGTCGATCACCGCGTACACGTGGTCTCCATCGGCCAAGGCCTGGTCGAGCGGCTTCAACAAGACGCAGCCCACGCCCTCGCCAGGCACGAAACCATTGGCTTTCTCGTCGAAGGTGCGGCAGCGCCCGTCTGGCGACAGCGCGTGCGCCGCGCTCAGGAAAAGGTAGGGTTTCTCGTCGAGCAGCAGATCCACCCCACCCGCGATAGCGAGCTCGGAATCCCCGCTGTGCAGGCTTTGACAAGCCAGGTGAACGGCCGCAAGTGAAGACGAGCAGGCCGAGTCGAGCACGAGGCTCGGGCCGCGCAGGTCGAGCAAGTGCGAAACGAAGGCGGCAATGAAGTTCTGTCCGACGCCAGTCACGCTGTGTTTGCCGGGTGAGCAGATGCGCTCGGCGTAGCGGCTTCCGCGCGCTCCGGCGAAAACGCCGACCCGACGTCCAGCAAGTGACTCGCGGTCGTACGGTGAGTCTGTCACGACCGCCAGACTCGCCTCCGTGAAGAGACGAATCAGCGGGTCCAAGTCTGCAGCGTCTTCCGGTCGCAGACCGAACAGTGACGGATTGACGCGCTCTACTCCGTCAATGAAGCCTCCCCACTGACTCACGGTTCTGCCCGGCTGGTGTCGATCCGCGTACAGCGCTTGGCTGTCCCAGCGTGAAGCCGGCACGGTGCTCACGCTGTCGCGACCAGCCACTAGATTTCGCCAGAAGGTCTCCTTGTCCGAGGCTCCGGGAAAGCGACAGGCAATGCCTATCACTGCCACGCGGAATGACCCAGCTCCGACAGCCGGTGCTGGGCGATCTGCCGAAACTGCTGGTTCGCGGGGCGGCGTGACTGGTGTGGCTTCGGATTCGACCGTCCGCGCCGCAGGCGCATATCGCTCCGCGAGATGGCTCACCACTGCCGCAATCGAATTGCGTTTCATCAGCTCACTCGGATCGACCTTGGCGTCGAGCCATCGTTCGAGCTGCGTGACTACGCCGATGAGCACGATGGAGTCGACGCCCAGATCCTCGAAGCTAGCCTGCTCATCGAGCTTGCTCTCCGGTAGCTCGAGCTCTTTTGCGATGATCGACCGTACTTTCGCCCGAACGGTGTCGAGTTCGGCGCGGTCGCCGACGACAGCGAGCGGGGGCTTGGCGCGCGGCGTGCTCTCGCCAATGCGCGGCCGTTCGAGCGCGGCCGTCGTGAGCGCAGCGTCGTTTGCAGCTGCCACGCAGATCACGGGGACCAGCTCGGTCGCGGCGGAGATGTGATGGAGTGCGGCGAAACACTGTGCGGCATCGAGCGCCACGCCGAGTTCGGCGCCGGCACGCGCGTCACGTGCGAGCCCCAGATCGCGCCAGCGCGACCATTGCACCGAGCGGTAGTAGCGGTTGCCCTGCGCGTGCTGGTACTGCGCGAACAAATCGAGGAAACGATTGGCTGCGGCGTAGTCGAGTAGCCCCGCTGCGAGCTTGGGAGCCAGCGCCGACACCGACGAAAACAGCATGAACACGCGCGGCGGTGCGCTCTCGAGCAGGTGATGTAGCACCCACAGCGCGTCCACCTTCGGCCGCGCTACATCGGCCATGGTGGCAGCCGTCTTCTGGAAGAAGGCAGGCGCAGCATGACTGACGGCGCCGGCGCAGTGGTACACATGAGTGATCGGGCCGTGCGCGTTGCGAAAGTGCTCGATTGCGGTGCCGAACGCGGCTTCGTCGCACAAATCCCCGCGAAAGAAGGCGACTGCCGTCCCCCTTCGCATCAAATCATCGATGCGCTGTTGCTGTGCGGGCGTCAGGACGCGGCGACCGGTCAGTAAGAGAGCGCCGAACCCTCGGGCGGCGAGATCGCAGGCTAAACCAAGGCCGATCTCGCCGCTCGCTCCCGTGATGAGCGCAACACCGCCAGGCTCGCTCTCCGATTCTGGCGCGTGGCTCGGGAGGGCTCGCAGCACACGAGCGAAGCGACGTTGACCCTGGTAGCGGAGTTCGCTCGGACCGTCGTGCAGGCGTAGCTCGCTCGAAAGCACCGCGGCGGCGCCCTCGGGCGTGAAGTCAGCTGGCGCAAAATCCAGCGTCTTGCTCCGGCAGCGCCGATACTCGGCCCACAGACTCTTGTACACTCCGGATTCTTGCGCCCCGGCCAAGGTGGTCGGAGATGAGCCATCGGCAGCGCACGAGAGCCCGAGGGTCGCCTGGAGCAGGTCCAACTGCTCGCCCTTTTTGAGTCGCCCCCCGAGTAGCTCGCGCACGAACTCGAGCCGCATGCGCGCGGCCTCGCTGTGCTCTTCGATCACTCCCTCGAATGCGGTCAGGTCGAGGAACCCGCTGATGGCGCCAGCGCTCTCTGCGACCGAGCTGGCCGTACTGCCCTCTTCAAGCGAAACCACGAGCAATTGGCGCCCGCTGTGCATGAGCTCCGCGACACGACGGCCGCGCGGTCCGCTCACCAATGCTACCACCACGCCGTCAGGTGCACCTGGCTCGCCGGTGTCCGCGAGCGACCGTTCCTGCCACGCGGACTCGTAGAGCCTCCAGGGCACCGTTGGTGCGGAAACTTCCGAGCTGTTGTAACTCACCCAGAACGAACCCCGATCGAAAGCGTATCCGGGCAGGGAGAGCAGCGCTGCCCCGCCGCGCGGCAGGACGCTCGGCCAATCGATGGGCAGACCCTCCACCCACAAGGTCGAGAGCTTGTGCAGTTCGCCAGCCGCGGCCAGCGTTCGTAAACGCTGCTCGAGTTCTGCCTCGCTGGAGAAGAGGCTCAGCGCTTCGTGTCGTCCCGCACGAATGGTTCCAGAGAGCACGCCGGGTGCGAAAGAGCCATCACTGCCGGGCGTCAGCTTTTCGATTAGGTCGGCGATTGAGTTCGTGACGACGGCCAAGCGATGCGAAAACGGCGTCGCTCGGTGCAAGGTGAACGCCAGGTCGGCGAGGTACGTCCGAGCGTCATCCTCACTCGCGAAATTTTGGCTGGAGAGTCGTGCTGCGAGCGTGCGCGCGCGCTGCTGCAGCGCCGTCGCGGACTTTGCCGAAAGCACGACGAGCTTTGGTCCGGACGCCACTTGAGCGCGCGCGGGGGCGGCCGCTTCCTCCAGCACCACGTGCGCATTCACGCCACCGAAACCGAAGGAGCTGACCCCTGCGCGTCGAGGTTGTTCGGGTAAGGCTCGATCCGACCAGGCCGTGGCTTCTGAAGCAAAGCGAAAGCAGGCGTCGGTGAGATCGATGTGTGGATTGAGCGTCGTGAGGTAGGGACTGCCAGGCAGGACTCGGTGCGTGAGGGCCAGGACCGCCTTGAGCAAGCCTGCGAGGCCAGCCGCAGCCTCCAAATGACCGATTTGCGCCTTCACGCTGCCGACGCGAAAGTGCGGAAGCACGCGCTCGCGTCCCCACACCGTGTGGAGCCGACGGAACGCGCGACCGAGCCCATTCGCCTCGATCGGATCGCCGAGTGCAGTACCGGTGCCGTGCGCTTCCACGTAGCCAATGCTCAGTGGATCGATGCCTGCGTCGAGCACCGCCGCCGCAATGACATCGGCTTGAGCGTCGGGGTTGGGCGCGGTGAGCGAATTGGTTCGACCACTGTGACGAACGGCGCCACCCTTGATGATCGCCCAAATGCGATCGCCGTCTCGCACGGCGTCAGTGGCGCGCTTCAACAAGACCGCGCCCACGCCCTCGCCCCGGACGTAGCCGGCGGCTTGGGCGTCGAAAGGGCGACACACGCCGTCTTGGCTCAACATGCCCGCGTCTGCGAATACTTGGAACGGAGTGCGCGAAGCGAGCACGTTCACGCCACCGACCAGCGATAGCTCGCTCTCACCGCGGCGCAGCGTTTCAACTCCGCGCCACAGTGCCACGAGCCCACTCGAGCATGCCGTGTCGACCGCTTCGCTCGCACCCTTCAGGTTGAAGTACTGAGAAACCCGATTGGCGATCACTGCGTGGCTCACGCCCGTGCCGATGTGCGTCGTCCGCGCAGCCTGACTGCGAAGCAACAGTTCGTAGTAGTCGAAGCCCGAGGCCCCGACGAAGACCGCAGTGTTCGAGCCAGACAAGCGCGTGAGCGAGTAGCCGGCACTCTCGAAGGTGTGAAAGGCGCACTCGAGGAACAGGCGTTGCTGCGGGTCCATTGGTATGGCCTCGCGTGGGGAGATCCCGAAGAATGCAGCGTCGAAGGCGGCGATGTTTTCGAGAAAGCCTCCCTTCAAGAAACGGGGCCGTTCATCAGCCGCATTCTCGGGCACGCGCTCGGCTGGGAATGCTGCAATCACCGAGTCACCGCGTGTAATCAAATCCCAGTAGCGCTCCGGGGTATCGGCACCTGGAAGATCCAAGGCAAGACCAATGATGGCGATATCGCGGTCCGTGTAGGGATGTTCCACTTCACAGGAGGCAGCGCTTTCGGACACGAGCGGCTGCGCTGCTTCGGTCTCGCCTCCTTCGAGCAGCGCCGCCACGTGCAGCGCGGTATCCCCCACGGAAGAAAACTCGAACAACTTCTCCGGGCGCACCGCGACTCCGAAGCGCTTCTCGATGAAGGCAGAGACCGTGCAGTAACCTACCGAATCCAGCCCCAACTCGCTCAGCGAGCGAGAGGGGTCCAGTTCAGTGACGGGTTCACTGACGATGCGTGAGATCTCTTGCAGCAGTGCGACTTCGAGATCGTCTGTGCTCATCCTTCGACCGCCTGACTGCCGGCAACCGGGCTACTTGCTGGCCCCGCGTGCGGCTCGGCTTGCTGGACTTCGACCCGCTGCAGTGCATCATCCTCGTACAACTCGCGGCAGTGACGGCGGCGCAGCTTGCCGCTAGAGGTCTTGGGCATGGAACCAGGCCGAATCAGGACCAGCTGGGCCAAGCGCAAGCCGAACATGTCCGCGATTTGTGCTCGCACGTCGGCTTGTAGCGCCTGGACGGCGCGCGGTTCGATGCGATGCAGGAACGAACGCTGCACCTCCGCGACCACGATCAGCCTGTCGTCTCCGTCCGTCGGCAAGGTGAACGCGGCAGCGCCGCCCGGGCGAAACGCTGGTCGAGCCTGATAGACCGCAGACTCGATGTCGTCCGGGTAGTAGTTGCGACCGCGGATGATGATCAAATCCTTGAGACGGCCCGAAACGAACAGCTCGCCCTGGCGCAAGAAGCCCAGGTCGCCCGTGCGCAGAAACGGCCCGTCTCCGTCGGCGGTGTGTGCCGAGAAGGTTGCAGCGGTCAGCGCGGGGTTGTTCCAATAGCCTCGGGTTACCGAGCCGCCCGCTTGCCAGATCTCACCGATCTGACCATCTGGAAGCCCGCGCAACGACTCTGGATCGACGATCCTGACTACTTGGGCCTGATTGGTGTGGCCACAACCGACGAGCCGCGTTGCCGAATCGGTCAGCTCGACCGCGCGGCCATGCCGCAGCTCTTCTGTATCGACGCCAAGTTTCACCACGGGCGCGGCAGGCGACCCGCCGGTGACGAACAGCGTGCTTTCGGCAAGCCCATAACATGGATAGAACGCCTCCGCGCGGAAGCCATACGGTGAGAACTTGGCGATGAACGCGTCGATCACTTGCGCCTTCACTGGCTCGGCTCCGTTGAACGCGACTCGCCAGCTCGACAGATCGACGCCCTCCAGATCCTCCGCGGTCACGCGCTGCACGCACAACTCGTACGCGAAGTTTGGCCCACCGCTGGTCGTGGCCCGGAATTTGGAAATGGTGCGGAGCCAAGTCGCAGGTGACACCAGGAACGTCAGCGGCGAAAACAGTACGGATTGGATCCCCAAGTACAGCGGTTGGAACACGTTCCCGATCAGGCCCATGTCGTGATAAAACGGCAGCCAACCAGCAAACACGGTCGTGTCGTCGTGCTCGCACGCGACCTGAATCACGGTCTGGTTGTGAATGAGATTGGCGTGCGTCACCATCACGCCCTTGGGGTTCCCTGTGGAACCAGACGTGTATTGCAGAAACGCGAGCGAACTCGGCTCCGGCAGCTCGCCATCGAAATTCGATGCTGCCGAAGTGAGCACGGTCTCCGTGCACAGCCAGCTTGGATTGGAAGGCAACGGGGAGGCGCGCAGCGCGGAGGCTGCCACGCTGCGAGTTGCAGCGCTCGAGAGGATGAGCCGAGCGCCAGAGTCCGAGATGATGCCGGCCAAGCGCGGAAGCTCTCTCGCGTTGCGCAGAGGCACGACTGGTACCGCAACGAGGCGTGCAAAGAAGCAGGCCAAGATCGCCTCGATGAACAGCAAGCTCGGCTGGTAGAGGAGAATCACACGCTCGCCAGGCGCCGCTAGCGTACGCAATTCCGCCGCGATCGCGCGGGCTCTGCGCGAGAGTTCAGCAAAGGTCAGCCTGTCTTCGCCGCCATCTTCACGCAGAAACACGTAGGCGGTTGCGTCGGGGCGTTCGTTTGCGTGACGGAGTAGGACTTCGACCAAGGTCATGGATTTCATCCGAGGGAGGGCGAGTTTCTCGATTGGCTAGAGCGTCGCGCTTTTCAGATCTGCTGCGTCCGAATCCCCCTGTCGCACCAAACGACCGCGCGCTCCCATGTCCTCGACGACGGTTTCACCCTGGAAAACGCCGTACAGCGTGTAGGGCGCCACGAGGTAGGAGGTGTCACCGTGCGCTTTCAACAGGGCGTGCGCGCGATGCAGTCGATAAAACGGAATGCGCGAATAAGAGTGATGTTCCACGTGATACGTGATGTTTGCCCAAAACAGACCAAGTAGCCGACTTGTGACCGTAACGGTGTTGTAGGCAATATCGAACCGGCGCGGATCCGTGGGGACGTAGTGCGCGAGGGGCAGGTGTTCGTACGAGCGCGTGACCGGCCCCACGAGTAAGATGATCGTGACAGCTGGGAGCCAGAACACGAACAACGCGTCCCGCAACACGCCGAAGTGGTAGAGCAGTAGGTGGACGCCGACCCAAAAGCCAACGTTTGCGGCTTGCTCCAAGAGCACCGTTTTCTTTACCTTCGGCCCATACTGGGTGAGCGAGAGATAGGTGTGCCAAGAGAAGTTTTGCCAGTAGCGCATCCAGACCCAACGGATGCCACCGGCGAAGAAGTGGTCGTCAGGATCCTTGCCGGGCTCTCCCAGAAAGGCGTGATGGCGTTTGTGCGTCTCCAGCGTCGCGGTGAAGGTCTTGACGAGGAACAGCGCGTAAATTCTGCCCAGAAACACGTTCCATCGACGTGAGCGGCAGGCGCTGAAGTGGACGCAATCATGATGCAGGATGAACAGCAAATAGAGCTGATTCCCCATCAGGATGCCGGTCGCGATTTTCAGCGCCAGACTGTGAGTCAACAGAATGACCGCGGCGCATCCGAAGTAAGAGAGCAGGTAGGGTAATCCGTAGAGCAGGTGCAGCCGACCGTCGGCGAGCTCCATTTGTTTGAGATCGGCACGCGGGTCGCTGCCGCCTTTCACGGCAGATAGCCCCACCTTGGTTCTTCGCCGACTCGGCTCGCGCTCGGCGCGCTGCGCATCATCAGCCTCTGCGTATGACATGGTGGCTCTCTCGCGTGACGTTGGGAATGTGGTCAGCGAACGTCGCGTGAGAGGTAGCGCGTGTGCCGCCTCTCCGTATATAGGTATTGTATTTGTTCGAGTGTGGTGTTGCTGTTCGCGCGCGAACAAGACGCATTTTCGAAACATCGTGTTCGTCGCGCGCTCGTGTTGCGCTCGTTTCGCTCTCATTTCGCGACCCGCGCATCGATGCTTACGGACGCATGCCGAGCACCCGAGCGGGTTGTTCGAGGAGATGCTGAATGCGCGTCGAATACTAGGTGATCGCGGCTCGAGTGCATCCGGCTAGCTGGTAGACGAATGAGCTTGGAACTCGCTCGACACCGTTCCGGTTGGTACCGGAAATGACCATGGATCGAGGCTGAGGAATCCGGCACGCTACGGGCGCTCCGAATCTGCAACACGACTCCGGTGGTGCGAAGCGAATCCTGCGTGAATGACCTAGTTCCCCAAATTCGGAGTTTGGCAAGTCAGCGTTGAGCTGCCCGCTGGGTTAGCCCGGGTTGGCCCAGCCTCACCGCTCACGCCGCTCATCGAAATAGCACGCCCACCGTGCCGCGATCCATTGCCCCTCTTTGCGTCGGAGCACCTTGAACAATTGGTGCGCGTTCGCCGAGCCTCGAGAGGATGTCTCGCGCAGCCCGGACTCCGGTGGAAAGAGCTCGCGATCGAGCTCGAAACTGGGCGGCGTCTTCTGTGGTCGAATACGTACCTGCTTGCCTGGCGCGGCGCCGGCGGTGCCAACGCTCGGGCTGAATGTGCCTCCGGGTGGCGCGACCGCTCGGTGCTCGAATGTCGTCACTAGCCGCACGAAGCGCGTGAGTAATTCGCTCAGTTCTGCTTTGGCGCGGGCTTCGGCGGCCTCGGCGACTGCGAGTTTGCTTTGCAGCGCGGCGAGCGCGGCTTGGACGCGGCGAGCGAGTTGGCGGCGGCGCAGCACAGCGCGGAGCACGAGGCCGAAGACTAGCGACGAAGCCACGACCAAAAGCGAAGCCGTCAACGCACGGCCGCTCGCAAGAGATTGGATCACCGCGAGCGCGACCGGCGCACCGATGCAGAGCTGATCGGCGAGCGGCGGGCGCAATGGGCCCACCGGTTCGGCGAGGATCGTCGCTCGTTCACTGTTGAGCTGGCTCACTTCAGCGCGAAGCTCGGCGAGTTGGCGTTCCTTGCTCGGTAGGCGCTGGGCGGCTGCGCGGAGGGCCCGTTGCGTGCGCTCCGCGGCATCTTTGCCGGTGGCGAGGGCCTTGGAGAGATCCTTCAGGTTCGGCAGGAGCGAGAGCGCGGATTGGGCATTCTCCGGGCTGGTCGACGCGCCTAGGACGGTCGCGAACTCGATGCATTCGAGCTCGGCGCGCAAGATGTTCGTCGCGGTCGTGCGCGTCTGCTCGAGTAGCTCGCTCGCGAGCGCGCGAAACTCTGCGCTCTGCGCCAGCATCGGATCGTGACGCATCTTCCAGAAGCTCACGGGGCGGAGCTCGAAAGCCCGACGCGCGTATTGCAGGGCCTGCTGCATGCGCGAAAGTCTCGCGTACACCGAGGCGCACTCCATGTGGACCGCAGCGATGCGTTCAGCCGCAACGAGCGCCTCCGCTGCGATATCCAATGCCCGCTGTTCGTTGCCCAACCGCGCCTCCGCGCTCGCCGAAAGAGCCAGCGCGAAGCCCTGGCGTATCTCGTTTTCTTCGAGCGCAGCAATTCGCGCGACGCGCTGAGCGAGCTTCGACGCCTCTCGTAGGTGCTTGTGTCGCGTGGACGTCAGGAGCAGCCGCGCGAGATCGTAGCCGGCATCGAGATCCAGCGGCCGCAGCTCGAGAGCTTTCCTGAGGTGGTGAATGGCCGCGCCGCGGTCGAGTGCGTGGAGCGCGCGCCGAGCTTCGCGCAGTTGCTCGGCAGCGGCGGCCTCCGCGGGTCGACGCAATAGCTCGAGCTCTGTCGCGGGTGGATTGGATGAACGAGTTCTTCGTTCGAGCGCCTCGAGATCGTCGGTTCCGACCGCGCCCTGTTCGGCGAACTCCAGCTCTTCGTCTTCCAGCGCGGCTCCTTCGCGCACGCCGAGCAATGCCTCTCGAACTCGATCCACGATTGCATCCGCGAGCTGCGCTGGATCCGCGTCGTCATCGTGAAAGGCGACGGTCAGGTCGGCGCGGTAAGCCAACACCTCTCGCTGCAACGGGTTGAGCTTCGGATCCCCGCGCTGCGGTCGTGCTTCGGGTTTCGAATAACCCGCGCCGATGAAATAGGGCAGGATTTGCAGCCCCTCCGAGCGTGCCTCGAGGTACTCGAGATGCGTGTAGCTGCGCTTTCCGTCTGGCCGATCGAGCCCGTACTGCGTGCCCACGAGCAAGACGACCAGGTCTGAACTGCGAACCCGCCCGACGCTGCGCCTCAACGGCGAGCGAGCGTCCGCCTCATTGCGATTGAGATCGACCGCCCGCGCAAACCCCGCGCCATCGATGCGCCGCGCGAGCTCTCCGCGCAGCGCCGAAAACTCGCTGAAGTTCGAGGCAATGAATACTTCCCTCAGTAGTACCGCCACGCCACGAACGTAACACGTAATCGATCGCGTCGCTGATAACGTGAGCCGCGTTGCGAGTCGATATCAGCCAAACGGGAGGGGTCTCGAATAAATGACCAATGGGCTAACGCGCGCGAGGTATATTGAGCGGGCATGCTCATGGGCTCGGGTCGACATTCGGCAACAGCGACGATGCTATCACTCAGCGCGGCGCTTTCGTGCGGACAGACCTCGCACAGCGAGCGCTACCCACCGAACGTCACCGTTGCATACGCCGGGAGAGCGGCGAGCGAGGCCGCGGGAGACGGGAACGCTGGGTCGGTGGGAGGCGCTCGCGGAGTCGTTGGCGGCGCTGGTGGGCATTCAGGAACCGCTGCTGGGACAGCGGGAGCTTCGGGAAAGTCGAGCAAGGAGACACAGCAGCCTGGCATCGTCATCGTCGACGGTCCTTCGCATCGGATCGAGGTCGTCGGAGATCGCGAAGGCAACGCGCTCGTGATGTGGGACGATTTCAAAGGGCAGTTCTCTTTCGCGCGCTGGGTCGCGGCCGAACGCGCGTGGCACCATCCAGCTCCGCTGATGCTGAGTAACGCCAACATCGAGGACACGTACGGCAGCGGCCACCCCATTCTGATCGATGACGAAGTCGACCCTCAAACCGGGGAGATCTCCACATTCGTTCGCCGATTCGATCCGCAAACCAACGAGTGGAGGCCAGCGCAGCCCGCCGATTTCGAAGGCACCTTCGCGTACCGCTTCTACGTGAGCATGGACGGCGCGGGGAACGTGTATTTGCTTCACAATCGGACTTACCAAAATTGGACCTGGTGGCCTGTGGCCGCTGACACTTGGCGGCCGCTTCGCACGGTTCAGCATGCGAATGGCATCGTTGGCGCTCGCCAAGCGGGCGCGTGGCTCTGGCAAGAGCAAAGCGGCTTCGGCGCGCGCGCCTTCGATCTCGATGCCGGTGACTGGGGCGACGAATACGAGTTCGAATCACTCGAGGCGAGACCGATAGATGACTTCAACTGGTTGACCGTCGGACCGTCGGGCGAGGCGCTGGCGGCAGTGTTTCATCAAGAGCAGTCGCAGCTCACGACGTACGTGTGGCGTTACGATCCAACGCTCGCGGCCTGGCAGCCCAGAGAAACGGCCCTGCAGGCCGCCACCGTGAACGGCTCGAAAACTCCCTACGCAGGGCCGCTGCCGATCACCGATTTCCTCCACATGGACGTGGTCGCGGCGATGGTGCCCACGGGAGACCAATTTGCACTGCAGACGAATCGTCGGGACCCTTCGACCGGCATCTGGTCACCGTTGCACGAGTTCGCGGGCGTGACCGATTCGAACCCAGACGCGTTCGTAGCCGACGATTCGGGCAACCTGTACGGTTGCGTGCCCCCCGCCGGGCTTTTCCACTACGACAGTGATAGTCAGGTTTGGACCAACCCCAACATCGACGTGGGCTGCAATTTCGTGGTCTTCGACAAGGGCGCTTTTGCAGTGGGGACAACCACGAACCGCGAGCTGACCGCGTACTTTCATCCGGGCGGCGACGGCGCCTGGCGAATCGCACGAGGCTTGCCTACCGGCATCTCTCCGCAGATCGGCTTAGTTCCGTACGCGGCCGCTCCACTCGACACGGGTCACGCCATCGTCGTTTGGCAGATTCAGAGTGGCATTCGCGCAGCGTTTATCGAATGAGGCGCGGCGACGATTTCGCGCTCTGGTTCCTCAAATCATGCTGTCAAACTCACTGAGCAAACCGAGAAGCGTGTCGGCGTCTGGATGCCCATCCAGGTTTCGAACGGCCATTGCTGCAACGTTACTGCTTTTCGGCAGGATCTGGAGCGCAACCGCCTCTCGTGCTCGAGGCAGGAACACATGAGATAGCCAATGCTCGAAAGGCATGTCTTGAAGGCCGAACGCCGAGGTCACCGTTCTGGGCGCGCCGACCTCTCCCACGAGGAACTCCAAGCGACGGAGTTCCAGTTCGATTTGATCGAGCTTCTTTGAAAGTGCGTCGTAGTCCATCGCGTTGGCCCAACGATACACGATACAGCCGTTCAGAGTCCGCGACTTCGGACCCTGGGCTACGCGACGAGCAGAGCGCGCCGCGCCCGCTACCCCCAAAAATCTCGGGCGACTCCTGAGCGGGCGCTTGAACCCGCGAACTCACTCGACGCGCAGGTCGTCGATCAGGAGCGCTTGCTGCGGCGGGCAAAAGCCCTGGCACGCCATTGGTGCGAAGCGAATCACGACGTCGGGGCCGCTCTCTGTCAATAGTAGCGTGACCTCTTGCTTGGGGCCGGCGGACGGCCACGCGCTATCGCTCGTGTTGGTCGATGGCGTATTGGCGAGCGACTGAGTCGGTCCCACACGCTCCAGTCCGCCAATGACGCCTGCCATCGCGTAGGAGGAGGGAGCGGTCCCTCCCGAGGTGCTCATCAGGCCCTGGGCCGTGAAGCGGACGCTGCTCGCGGCCGATGCCCTCGAAAGGTGCAGCGTCGCACTGGAGTTTGGGGGCACGAACAAGGATTTGCTGCCCGCGATCGCCGGAATCGTTCCGACCGAAGTCACGATCTTGGCGGCTCCGGTTAGGGTCAGCGCGGGTGTGCTTTCGAAGCCGTCTTGCGCGAAGAGGCCGGGATCGGCGAGCACGGCGATGGGCGGTAGCGCCGCGATGTCGAATGGGAGATTGGCAAGATCTCCGCCCGTTGCGTTCACCTTCCAACTCGAGCCAAACGGCAAGATCAGGGAAGAATAGAATCTGCCGAACGCGCCGCTGCTCGTCGGGTACCCGCTGAGAAGCGGGGTCGCGCTGGCCGCTCCCGTGCTCATCAACGTCACGCTGCTGTTCACGGCGACCGGCTCGGTCGCGAGCAAAGCAACGTTGTCGAGGGGATGTTGATTGCTGGGCACCGACAGCGAGGGCTTGGTCGTGTCTGGCACACCCTTCAGGGTGAAGTCGAGCTCGGCCGTGTACCCGACGTCGCCTACGATCATGGTGCCGCTGGCTTTGCCCGTGCCATCGATGCCATCCGCAGTTCCATCGCCATCGGCGTCTGAAGCGTGTAGCGCGAGTTGACTGATGGTCATGCTCTGCAGCTGGCAGTCCCCGTGCGCAGGAACGGGCACCGCCGGACTTGCGAAATAGCTAGGGTTGCTCTTGCCATCGCCAGCGAACTCACCGACCAGCACGGCGCCGTCCGCGCCGCTGATGACTTTCAGATCGTTGCCCGAGGGTGAAACGTGCAACGTGAAGTTGCTGGAGTTGCACGTGATGGTGGTGATGCCGACAGACTTGGTGATCGTCAGCGCCAGGGTCGTGTTCCACGAGCTCTCGCCGAGGGGAACCGAGTCGCCCTCGGTCCCCCCTCCGGCGCCGCCTTCACCCCCAGCATCGTCCACGATCCCGCCCGTGTTCGGCGCGCCGCCCTTGCCCGCGTGGCCCCCCGTCGTACTTCCCCCGGTTCCGCTGCCGCCAGCTCCGGCCTTACCCCCCACTCCGCCATTGGCCCCGCCAGAACCTTGTCCCCCAACATGCGGCTGACCGCCCGAGCCGCCCCGCGGGTCGTTACCCCCATCTTCAGTGCGACCGCACGCAACGACGACGAACAACCCCAAAACCCCGAGACCATTCTTCACGCGTAGATTCACGATGCGCTTAGGTTAGCAATCGCGGTGCCATGAGTTCATCCTGCGATTGTGGGCAATTCCAAGGGGGCGAGCGCCAGTAACTGGCACAGTGGCACACAGACGCTGCATCAGCTGTCGCGACGTGACTGGCGGCGGCGCAGCGCCGCTCCGATGGCGACGAGTATGCCCGCGATGGGAGTCAGCGGGCCGCCAGCGGGTTTGCCGCCCGCGGTTCGGCAGCTGCATGATTCTGGCTCGGGCGCAGCGCC
>DASQCO010000112.1:0-140729 GCA_035634635.1 Polyangiaceae bacterium | reverse complement strand
TTGATGGTCACGCGACACGTCGCACCGCGGCGCAGCCTTCGGCGTCGCGGACGATCGAGAGGGAGAGAATAACCGCCGAGCCGCAGAGGCCGCAGAGATCTGAAAGAGAGAAGATTGGGGTTTGCCTCTTCGCGGCGATTTTCGTCGTGACCACGCGCGCTTCGACGTTGATCGGGAACCAAAAAATCTCCCTCAGATCTCTGCGGCCTCTGCGGCTCGGCGGTCAATCTCAGGGAGCCGCTCAGATTGCTGTCTTTGGGCGATCAGTGCGCGGGGCGCGCTGCGTTGGCCGCGATGCCGTCCAACTGCGTCAAAATCTGCGGCGAGAGTTCGAGCTCCGCGACGGCCAGATTTTCACGCAAGTGAGTCAGGGACGAAGTCCCCGGGATGAGCAAAACATTGGGTGAGCGGTGGAGCAGCCAAGCCAGCGCCACTTGCAGCGGCGTGGCGCCGAGCTGCTCGGCAACGGACGATAGCGTCGATGACTGCAGCGGTGAAAAGCCGCCCAACGGGAAGAACGGCACATAGGCGATGCCCTGGCGCGCGAGCTCGTCGATCAGCGCGTCGTCCTCGCGGTGCGCCAAGTTGTAGTTGTTCTGCACGCAGACGATGGGCGTGATGGTTTGCGCTTCAGCGACTTGTTTCGACGTGACATTGCTCAAGCCGATGTGACGGATCAGCCCTTCTCGCTTCAGATCGGCGAGCACAGCAACTTGTTCGGCGATCGAACCCTCTGCCGGACCGTGCACCGTACCAATCTGGCGAAAGTTCACGATCTCGAGCGCCTCGAGACCCAAGTTGCGCAGATTGTCGTGCACACCCTGGGTCAGGTCTTCGCGTGAGAACGCGGGTTGCCACGATTTGTCGGCCGGGCGACGCGCGCCGAGCTTGGTCACGATCACCAAGTCCTTCGGATACGGATGGAGCGCTTGCTTGATGAGCTGATTCGTCACGTGCGGGCCATAGAAATCACTGGTGTCGATGTGATTCACGCCCGCGGCGAGTGCGGCTCGGAGCACGGCGAGCGCGGCTTCGACGTCGCGCGGGGGCCCATAAACCCCCGGCCCCGCGAGCTGCATCGCGCCGTACCCAACGCGATTGACCGTGAGTGACGTGCCCGGAAACGTGAATCGACCGCCGAGCTTCTGGGTTCCTGCATTGTCCATGGGGCCTGAAGCTAGTGCCGTGCCCGGGTTTCAACCAGTGGGGGATCGCCCGTTCGGCTGCGGCTGCAAGATCTGACCTCTCATTTCGACACTGGCCGGGAACCGCGAGCGTTGGCTGGGGCCGGCTATGAAACTTCCTTGCGCGAGTCGGGCGCCAGCTGTATTGGAACCCATATATGGGAGCCAACACAATGCGAAAGCCAGCCGGCGAAAGCCGCGCCCACGAAGGTCGCGGAAAACCCGCGACAGAAGTGCGTGAGGTGCTGAACTCGCTGCGCCAGATCGTGCGCTCGCTGCGCGTGTCGTCGCGGGCCGCCGAGCAGCGCGTGGGCCTGTCCGGTGCGCAGCTGTTCGTCTTGTCGTGCTTGGCGCGTCAGAGCCCGTGCTCGGTCAACGAGCTCGCGACGCGCACCGCTACGGACCAGAGCTCGGTCTCGGTGGTCGTCAGTCGCTTGGTCGCGCTCGGTCACGTGCGGCGCGTCAAATCCAAGACCGATCGGCGCAGTGTGGAGCTGAGCCTCACTCGCTCGGGCCAAGCGTTACTCCAAAGCGCCCCGGAAGCCGCGCAAGACCGCTTGATCGCCTCACTTTCGCAATTGAAGAAGACGGAGCTCGCGACGCTTTCGCGCCTGCTCGGCAAGGTCGTGGACGGTGCCGATGTTTCGGAGCAGATTCCGAGTCTGTTCTTCGAAGAGGGGCCGGCACTGGTCACGAAAGGTCGCTCGCGAAATGGCTGACCTCGATCGTCAAACGCCGATTTCTGTCACCGGAATGCTGCCCGTCGCGCCTTCGATGGCGCCGACGCTGGCTGCCGCGCACGTACCGCGAGAAGCGAGCGTGATCACACCGCGCATCATCGTCATCAGCGCGCTCGCGGTAGGAGTCGCATTCATCGCGGGCATCGTCGCGCGCGTGCTCGTCACGATGATCAACTTCGTCACGAACTTGGCATTCCTAGGGCGAATTTCTTCGGCTGCGGTCGCGCCTGCCGAGAATCACTGGGGCTTGCTGGTGATTTTCGTGCCGGTGGTGGGCGGCGTGATCGTGGGCTTCATGGCTCGCTACGGCTCCAAGGCCATTCGTGGACACGGCATTCCCGAGGCCATGGAGCAAGTGCTGACCAACGAGAGTCGCATTCCTCCACGGCTCACCTTCCTCAAGCCGCTGTCCGCGGCGATCGCCATCGGCACGGGCGGGCCCTTCGGCGCTGAGGGACCGATCATCGCGACCGGCGGCGCGCTCGGTTCGCTGCTCGGTCAGCTGGTGAAGACGTCCGCGGTCGAGCGCAAAACGCTGCTCGCCGCGGGTGCGGCAGCGGGTATGGCGGCCACCTTTGGTAGCCCCGTTTCGGCTGTGCTTTTGGCGGTCGAGCTCTTGCTATTCGAGTTTCGCCCGCGCTCGATCATCCCGGTCGCGCTCGCCAGCGCGACGGCAGCGGGGGTGCGCATGGCATTGGTCGGCCCGGCACCGGTGTTCGCGATGCCGCAGCTCGAGCACCCGAGCGGTGAAGCGCTCGCGTTCTATATCGCACTCGGAGCGGTGATTGGTGTGGTCGCCACAGGCGTTACCCGCGCGGTTTATGCTGTGGAAGACGCCTTCGAGAAACTGCCCATTCATTGGATGTGGTGGCCGGCGTTAGGCGGCCTCGCCGTTGGCGTCGTTGGCTACTTCTCGCCGCGCACCATGGGCGTCGGTTACGACAACATCGAGCACGTTTTGTCGGGTTCTCTCACGGGCCAAGCGCTGTTCCTGTTGTTCACGCTCAAGTTCGTGTCTTGGGTGATCGCGCTGGGCAGCGGCACTTCGGGCGGCACGCTCGCACCCCTGTTCACCATCGGTGGCGGCCTGGGTGCGACGCTGGGCGCCTTGGCCGCGCACTTCGAGCCCGGACTCGGCATCGATCCGCGCATCGCCGGGCTCGTGGGCATGGCGGCGATTTTCGCCGGAGCTTCACGCGCCCTTTTGGCGTCGGTGGTGTTCGCTTTCGAGACCACCCTGCAACCACTCGGTTTGTTGCCGCTGCTCGGCGGATGCAGTGCAGCGTTTTTGGTCTCGTGCTTGCTGATGCGCAACACCATCATGACCGAGAAGATCGCGCGCCGCGGCATCAAAGTACCCAGCGAATACGCGGCGGATTTTCTGGATCAGGTCAAAGTTGGGGACTTTGCAACGCGCGACGTAGTCGCCTTTGCCGCGACCGATACCGTCGCTCACTTGCGAACGTGGCTGGAGTCGAGTGCGCACGGCAATCGGCACCACGGTTTTCCAGTCGTGAGCGAGAGTGGCAAGCTACTGGGAGTCGTGACCCGCCATGAAATCGTGGACGCGAGCCGAACCGGCGGCACGGACGAGCTGCGCGTCGAGCAATTGCTGAAACGCGCGCCCGCAGTGGTGTTCGAGGACAGCTCATTGCGAGAAGCAGCGGACCTAATGGTAAGCTTGAGCATTGGTCGGTTGCCTGTCGTCTCCAAGACCGCGCAGACTCAAGTCATCGGCATTTTGACGCGCAGCGACTTGCTCGCGGCACACGCGCGGCGACTTCACGAAAACGCTCGAACCGAGCCGCGGCTGAAAATTCCGTTCGTTCGCATCGTTCGCGTCTGAATCGCATCCCTTCGACCTTCCACCCCGAGGAACGATCCATGAATACGCACGCACGCGCCGTTCTCACCCTGCTGTTCGCGTTGCCGCTGACCATCGCCTGCAGCAAGCACTCGACAGAGGCCGCTCCCGCTGCCAGCAGCCAGCCGGTGGCAGCCGCTCCTGCGCCGGCTGAGCCGCCGCCCGATCCAGCTGCAGATGCGCGCAAGTTGTTCTCGACCAAGTGCGTCGTGTGCCACGGCGATCACGGTGCAGGTGACGGCCCAGGCGCGGCCGCCCTCAACCCCAAGCCGCGTCACTTCGCCGATGCCACGTGGCAAGCCAGCGTGACCGACGAGCAAATCAAAAAGACGATCGTGGAAGGCGGCGCAGCGGTCGGCAAGAGCGCCGCGATGTCCGCCAACCCCGAGCTCGAGGACAAGCCCGAGGAACTAGCCGCCCTCGTCAAGATCGTGCGTGATTTCAAGCACTGATCGATGACCTTCGTGGTGACCGGCAATTGCCTGCGCTGTCGCTACACCGATTGTGTCGTGGTCTGCCCCGTGGACTGCTTTCACGGCGATCGGGAGATGTTGTACATCGACCCAGTCGCGTGCATCGACTGCGGGGCTTGCGTCCCCGAGTGCCCGGTCGAAGCCATTTACGACGAAGGCAGCGTGCCCGCGGACGAAGCGCATTGGCTTCGCGTCAATGCCGAGCGCGCGCCGTCGTTGCCGGTCGTGAATCGAAAGGAGGAGCCGCTCGAGACGGCGCTCGCGCGCGCCATGGAGCGCGGCTTCAAACCGAGCCAATAGCGGCGCGAAAGTCAGCGATCGAGAGTGATGGACAACGCGCGCTGCGATCGATATATCCGCGCGCGAGATGAGCTTGGGCGTGGTTTCTCGAAGCTATGCGGCGCGGTTCAAGCCCGCGCGTTCGCGCTTGCCGCTGAGCGAGCGCGCGTACTCGGCGCTGGGTGGCTTCGTGGGCCTGTTCGCGACGGGTCTGGTGATGCGTGCGTGGCTCGGATCGAGCACGAACGTGCCGCTACTGATTGCGCCCATCGGTGCGTCGACGGTGCTCGTATTTGGCGTACCGGCAAGTCCGCTCGCACAACCGTGGTCGGTCGTGGGCGGAAACTTCATTGCGGCGCTCGTGGGGATCACGGCGGCGCGCCTGGTTCCCGACCTGACCTGCGCTGCCGCGTTGGCCGTTGCGTGCACGATTGCGCTGACCAGCATGCTGCGTTGCTTGCATCCACCAGCGGGTGCCGTGGCACTCACGACAGTGATTGGCGGCCCAGTCGTGACCAGTGCCGGTTATCGCTTTGCGTTCATGCCGGTTCTGATCAATTCGCTGCTCTTGGTCGGAGTTGGCTTGGTCTTCAATGCGCTCGCTCGCCGGAGCTATCCACACGTCGCCGCGTTGCCCGTCTCGACGCACGGCACGAACGACGCGCCGCCCGAGTTTCGCGTCGGCTTCACCGAGGCAGACATCGCTCTCGCGCAGGAACGACTCGGAACGCCGCTCGATGTCGAGCAAGCCGACTTGATTGCGCTGTTTCGACACGTCGAAGAAGCCGCTCACCGCCGCTTGCGCGGTGAGATCTTCTGCTCCGAAATCATGTCTCGCGATCTGCGCACGATTCATCCCGACGATTCGAGCGAACTCGCGGAAGCGCGCTTGCGCGAGCACAAACTCCGCGTGCTGCCGATCGTCGACGAACGCGGCGTGCTGCACGGTGTGCTCGATCTTGCTACCGTGGCCGCGGTTCCGCAGCAGAAGATCCGCGATCTGCCGTCGATCTCTTTCGAAGTAGCCAAGCCAGATACGCCGATCAGCCAGCTCTTCCCGCTGCTCTCGCGCGGCCAAGTTCGCGCCGCCCTGGTCGTGGACGACGAATCGAAGTTGCTCGGTATCATTACCCAGACTGATTTGCTGGCCATCGTCGGGCGCGTACAACTCGCGATGCGCGTGGCTTAGCGATACGACGCTTTGTGACGGCGTCGAGAAATGTGCGATTTGGGGGAACCCTTTTTGCACTGCCCACTCAGATGGACATGCAAAACCTCGGCGTTGCCATCGTACTCAGTTCGCTCGCGCTCGTTACCGCTTGTGGAAGCGATAGTGACGGCAACAAACCTACCGAAACCACCGCCACTACTTTCGAACAGCAGGTCTCGAGTGGCGCTACCGAATACGGCGAGCATTGCGCCAAGTGCCACGGCAGCAGCGGAGAGGGCACCGCTCAGGGACCCGCGGTCGTCGGCCCCACCGCGTTGCCTTTGGACCCGCCGTCCGGCGCGATGGTCCGCAAAACCCGGTTCGTCACCGTGGCGGATGTGGCGCAATTCGTCGTCAAGAACATGCCCGGAGATGCGCCCACGACGCTTTCCACGGAGGAGTACTACTCGATTCTGGCCTTCGATCTGCACGCCAATGGCATTGATTTGGACAAGAAGCTCGACGGCACCGTCGCGGCTAGCCTAGTGATTCCGAGGGATTGAATCGCCTGCCGCCAAATCGCTAGGCGCGAGGTCGATTTGCGGGAACCCTTTCACCGTGGCCGACTCAAATGGGGGGAGCAAGTTGGAAAACAGCGTCCTTGCACAGAGTTCGGGTGAGTCACTAGGCCTCAGCGACCAAGCGGTGATTGCGCGCATTCGCGACGGCGAGCACTGGTGCTTCGAGATCTTGATGCGCCGCCACAACCGGCGCGTGTTTCGCGCCACGCGCGCCATCTTGAAGCGCGACGACGAAGCCGAAGACGTGATGCAGGAAGCCTACGTGCGTGCTTACGAGCACCTCGAGGAGTTTCGCGGAGAGGCGAGCTTCGCGACCTGGATCACGCGCATCGCCATCCACGAGGCGCTCGCGCGCAAGCGCCGCGAGCAGCGTTTCGATCCCATCGAAGCTGCGCCCCAGCAGACCACCCTCATGCCACTCGAGTCGCCTCGAAATCCAGAACAAGCCGTGAACGACCAGCAGCTGCGCGCGGTCTTGGAGCGCGCCATCGACGCGCTCCCGGACGAGTTCCGAGCC
Source organism: Polyangiaceae bacterium (assembly GCA_035634635.1). Lineage (GTDB taxonomy): Bacteria > Myxococcota_A > Polyangia > Polyangiales > Polyangiaceae > PMG-095. The sequence goes on along the minus strand of DASQCO010000112.1, from coordinate 133,941 downwards.
GTATTCGTGCTGCGCGCCGTGGAGCAAATGTCAGGCGCCGAAGCCGCCCTGTGTCTGGACATCCCGGAAGAAACCGTCAAAACACGCCTCCACCGCGCGCGCCTCCGCCTCCAAGAAGTCATCGTCCACGCCCTCGACGAAAGCTCGACCCGCGCCTTCGAATTCCACCTCACCCGCTGCGACCGCGTAGTCAAAGGCGTCCTCAATCGCCTAGGCGTCTCCAACGAAACCATCCCCAAGAATTTTTCTTGATGGTCACGCACCACGTCGAAACCGTCAAAGCCTTCGGCGTCGCGGACGAGTGAGAGTGAGAGGGGGATCAACCGCCAAGCCGCCAAGACGCCAAGTGCGGAGATCGTCCCAACAACACCAAATGCACCTTAGGGCCCGCGGGAATTGGGGGTTAGCCAAGTGAAGCGTTACACGGGGTAGCTACGACACAGATAGCTTGCGCGGCGCCCACGTCGTAGATGTTTCGAGCAGCACTCGCTTGGATAACCCCAAATTTCTTTGAGTTTTGCGGTGCTCTTCGCTGGGTCGCTCAGGGCGCTTGGCGTCTTGGCGTCTTGGCGGTTCAATCCTCTCGGAGCGTCAGAGCCTCTCGCGAGAGACTGTGCGCGCCGCGGCGCACTACGCGAGCCGTGAGGCGACGGAAATAATGCAGGCTGTGAGGTGCGTGGCTGGGTTTGGGGCGCCCCCAAATTACTGTGGGGTTATTTGACGGTGATGTTGCGGCAGGCGGAGCCGCAGTCGTCGCCGTCGGCGCGGTTGCCGTCGTCGCAGTCTTCGCCGGGTTGGACGATGCCGTCGCCGCAGCGGGGGCCGACTTTGCAGCCTGGTTCGCACTCGCCGTAGCCGCCGTCGTTTTTGCCGTCGTCGCACTCTTCACCCAGGCTGACGATGCCGTCGCCGCAGATGGGCGTGCACTCGGTGGGTGAGTTTTCGAAGCCCGAGAGCGTGAGTTTGAACGAAGAGCCCGTTGGGTTGCGCTCCGCGTGGAAGACTTTGACCGCGTAGACGTTGCCTGCTTTGAGTTCGTATTTCGCTTCGGTGGCGGCGTCGATGACGACTGTGCCTTGTTGGGGCACGTGAAGGCCGCCCAGATCGAGCGCGATGTTGCCGTTCACGAACACCCAGACGTCGTCGTCACCGAGGAAGTCGAGTTGTGCGGAGAAGCCGGCGTCGTAGCGAAACCAATATTCGACTTCGGTCGTGAACAAGAAGTTGTGCGCGACCGCCTTCGGGACGAAGTCGGATTCGGGGTGCCAATTGCTGTCACCCGTGTATTCCGGCGCGATCGTGGCCATGATGCGCGTATCGGTGAACGCATTGGGCGCGTCGTCGATCGGCAGAAATACCGGGTTCCCGTCGAGGGGCTTGGCCGTGATGTCCAACCAGCGTTCGCCGTTTTTGCCCCAGCGGTTCACGAAGCCGTGCGCGCCGTTGTCGAACATCGAAAGGCTGCTCGGAATCACGCGATTCTGATCGTTGTTCGTGTACCACTGGGCGAAGCTCGCGGCGGAGCTGATGCAACCCGTGCTGCCGTCGAGCAGCTGCGGTTTTCCGTTCAGCAATTTGGCGGCAATGCTTGGCCGAGCCGTGGCACCACCGCAGTGGAAGTCGACGTGTGACGCGGTGAAGTCGCGAAACACGGTCGGGACGCGCAACGCGCATTCACCGCCGACCATTTCGCAGCTCGACTTCTGAACGCAGTCGAAGCCTGGCTCGAGTTTGCAATCTGACGAGCACCCGTCGCCGTTCAGCGTGTTGCCGTCGTCACAGGCTTCGTTGATGACCAAGCCGTCGCCGCAATCGGACGTGCACGAGGTCTTGCTACAATCGGGCTCCGCTTGGCAGGTGGCCGAGCAGCCATCGAGCGGGATCACGTTGCCGTCGTCGCACGCCTCAGCGCCTTCTTGGCGTCCGTCACCACAGTTGGTTTTGCTGCAAACACTGGGCTTTCCGTCGCACTTGAAGCCGAGCTCGAGCTTGCATCGCGGCGAGCAACCGTCCCCCGCGACGACGTTGCCGTCGTCACACATTTCATTCGATGAGATAACCCCATCTCCGCACAAGGCCACGACGTGGCACGGCACGCCCGAGGGACTGCACGAGTAGCCGGGCTCGACGCCCAAGCAGTTGGCCGCGCAACCATCGCCGCTCTCCCGATTACCGTCGTCGCAGGCTTCGTCTTCAGTCAGCTTGCCGTCACCGCAATTGCTGGGAGCCGGGCCGACGGGCAGGCAGCCGTCTGCGCATACTCCGAGCGAAGCGCCGCCCGTTCCTGAGTCGCGGCCGGCCACTGCAACGCTCGCGGTGCCTGCGTTCCCGCTGCCGCCGCTGCCCACGCGGCTTCCGCTCGGGACGGGTGCGCTCGAACTGCAGCCCCAGGCGTAAACGACCAAAACCAGCCACGGGCTGTGGGTGCTGTTCGAGATGCGCCCGCGCGGACTCACTTGAAAATCGTGCTGTTTTTTTGCCAAAAGACGGACGTCTCCGACAAGGTTAGTCGGTCGTTCGTCCCTTGAGCAGTCATGATTTGTATTGCGCGCTGCCTGCGCGGCCTGCGCTCGCACGACCAAGTAACGAAAGGTCGTCCATGAGCCGCGTCAGTAAGAGCCATTTCCGAAGTTCAACTCGATTCTCCCTGGCGGCGGCATGCGTGCTCGCGTTCGGATGCGGATCTTCCAAGACGGGTGAGCACGGCGCTGGGGCGCCGGCCATTGATGTTGGCGGCGCCGCGGGCGGCGACGCTCCGCTCCCCGTTGGTAGTGGTGGTTCGTCGCCGATCGGTGGTGGTTCGTCGTTGAGCGGTGGTGCGGCTGGTGCTGCGGGCGGGATGACTGCGGGCGGCATGTCGGGAATTGCAGGAGCTTTGCCGACCGCGGGAAGCAGTGCTGGTGGTGCTGCGCCTGCTGTTGGCGGCGCTGCGGGCTCTTCTGGCTCGAGCGAGTGCGTTGCGAAGACCGCGGTGGCCAACATGAAACTCGGTTGGAATCTGGGCAATAGTCTGGATGTGTCGGACGCGAGCAAGTCGGACACGGTCGTCGAAACGGCCTGGGGCAACCCTGCGGTTACGCCCGAGTTGATGAAAGCGGTCGCGGCGGCAGGCTTCGGCGTGGTGCGCATCCCGGTGACGTGGATTGGCCGTTTTGGTGCCGCGCCGAGCTACACGATCAGTCCGACGTTCATCAGCCGCGTGGAGCAGGTCGTCAAGTATGCGCTCGACGCGAACCTGTACGTGATCATCAACATTCACCACGACGGCGGCAACAACGTGAGCGGGCGTTGGTTGAACTTGGTGGACAGCTCGGGTCAAGTCACGACCGCCAACGCTACCGCGGTTTTGACGCAGTTCAAAGCCTTGTGGACGCAGATCGCCGCGCATTTCAAGGGCTACGGTGAGCGCTTGATCCTCGAATCCATGAACGAAGTCATGGTCGATTATGGGACGCCGAAACCGGAGTACTACACGCAGATCAACGATCTGAATCAGGCCTTCGTCGACACGGTGCGCGCGGGCGGCGGCAACAACGCGACACGCTGTTTGGTCGTGCCCGGCTACAACACCAACATCGACTACACGGTGGCTGGTTTCACCGCGCCGAAGGACACCTCATCCGGTAAGCTCATCTTGAGCGATCACTTCTACGACCCCTATTCGTTCGCTGGCTCTGCGGAGACGCATACTTGGGGCACGGGAAATCCGGGCATCGATAATTGGGGCCAGGAGGACTACGTCAAATCCCAAATGGCGAAGCTGAAGTCCACCTACGTGGACAAAGGCTTGCCGATGATTTTGGGCGAATACGGCGCCGTCAACCAAACGGGTTACGAGAACTATCGCCGCTACTACACGGAGTACGTGACCAAGGCCGCGCACGACGCGGGCATCACGCCGATCTACTGGGACAACGGCGGGAAAAACTCGGGCAGCGACGCATTCGGGCTGATCGATCGCTCGAACAACACCATGCTCTACCCGACGCTGATGCAAGCGCTCACGCGCGCGGTCAGCTCCAGCTACGCCTTGGCCGACGTGGCCAAACCGTAGCTAGAGTGAGTCCAGGTGCTCTCGAGTTACTGACAGTTCACGCGCGTGCCCGAGAGCACGAGATCGTCGATCCAGAGTTCGTTCTTGGCGCTGCTGAAGCTTTGCCAGCCGATCATGAACTCTTTCCACTTGTCGCTCAGCCAGCCCGCGGGCTCGGTGCCGTTCTGCCATTGATCGCCGCTGGTGACCGAGAGCACCTCGGTGCCGTCGGCCCAAGCGTGGAGCTCGTTCTGGGTTTGGTCACCGATGAACGCGGCTTCGATGCACGCCCACTTGTTGGCGGCGATCAGCGGGCCTTTGCCCCACAGATCCATCTTCGGGCTGATGTTGTCGCTGGGGACTTCGTTGACGCCGATCACGCCTTTGATTTCACCAAAGCGGATCTCGTTGTCCTTGTCCTTGCGGATGCCAAACAGCGTTTCGTGGTTTGCGCCCGGGTTCTGCCCGAGCTGACGCGTCATGTAGAAGTAGCCGCGCACGTACAGCTTCTTGATGTTGGCTGGCAGCGGCATCGTGATGAACGCCGGGCCGCCGTCGCTCTTGACGTGCAGTGAGTTCTTGCCGCCGTGCGGTTTGGTGTCGTCGACGATGGCCTGCAGGGTGCTCTGCGGATTCGTCGCGTCGATGTTGTAGGCGATGAAGTTGTGCCAACCGGTGGGTTGTTTGCCGACCGCGTCGGACTCGAAATCAGCGCTGAGGATCGCGTTTACCGGGGCGGAGCCGCCGCTGCCGACGGTACCGCCCGCAGCGCCGCCGGTGCCTACTGCTGGCGAGCCGCCTGCGGGGCCGGAGCCGCCGCTGCTCGAACCGCCCAGGGCCGGTCCGGAGCCGCCGGGAGCGCTGCCGCCCGAGGTGCTGCCAACGTTGCCCGTGCCGCCGCTCGCGCTGCCGCCTGTGGCTGTTGCGCTGCCACCGTGGCTCATTGCCGAGCCGCCCGTAGCTGGCGTTGCGCCCGAGCCTCCGCTCGCGTTGGGACCGAAATCCCGCCCGTCAGAACTGCACGCTGCAAGTCCGGTAGCGAGCATAGAAAAGAGCGCGAACGAACTGGAAAAAGAAAGGCACAGACGCTTCATGCAGGCTCCCACGGTGACACGTCGATCGCATCTTTGCCAGCGCTCGATGGCGGATCGCGGCCGGAAGATATTTGCGGCTAGCTCGAAATCACGCACCCTTCGGCGGCATTGTCGCCTCGTCGGCCCAAGCGTCCGTGTGGGCTCGGAAAGATTTCGTGTGGTTCGTCGATCTGAACCGAGCTCGTTCGTCGCACAATCGAACTCGAGCGAAACGGAGACCCCATGAGCAAGGTACGTGTAAATTGTTTTGCCATTTCGGTAGACGGCTTCGGTGCTGGTCCGGACCAGAGCGAGCAAGATCCGCTCGGCAAGGGCGGCAAGGAACTGCACGAGTGGTTCTATCCGACGCGCACATTCAAGAGCATGTTCGGTGACCCGAGCAGCGGCCGGATCGGCATCGACGACACCTTTGCTCATCAGGGTACCGTGAACAACGGGGCGTGGATCTTGGGTCGGAACATGTTCGGGCCGATCCGCGGACCGTGGCTGGATGAATCCTGGCGCGGTTGGTGGGGTGACGAGCCGCCCTACCATGTGCCCGTCTTCGTGCTCACTCATCATGCGCGAAAGCCGCTCGAGATGGCGGGCGGAACGACATTTCACTTCGTCACCGGTGGCATCGAAGAAGCGCTTGAACGCGCCAAAGCCGCCGCGGGCAGCCGAGATGTGCGCATCGGCGGCGGTGCCGAGACGATCCGCCAGTATTTGCGCGCTCGCGCAATCGACCACATGCACCTCGCGGTAAGTCCTGTGGTGCTCGGTTCGGGTGAGCACCTCTTCAGGGATCTCGATCTGCGTGCGCTCGGTTATCGAGTGACGTCAAGCGTCGCAGGTGAGAAGGCGACACACGTCATCTTCGAACGCGCTGGCGTGTGAGAGTCGTCAGCCGTCGAGTGCGTCCAGGATATTGCCGAACAAGCGACTGCCAAGCTCGTCCTGGGCGCGCAGGTACTGCACCGTGTCACGACGGATTTGGGCAAAGGCGTCCCCGCCGTTGGCTCGAATGGCGAAGCCGTCGTCCGCTGCGAGCCAAGCCTCGACGTCATCGCTCGTGACTTCACAGTGAAATTGCAGCCCGAATTGGCGTCCGAGCCGGAACGCCTGATTGGCGCAAAGCGCGCTCGAGGCCAAGTGCTGCGCTCCCGCGGGCAGCTCGAAGGTATCGCCGTGCCAATGCAAGACGTGGCCTTCGAGCGGTAGCCCGCGGAGCACTGCGTCGCCCGTTTCGTGACGGAAGCGCACCGCGCCCCAACCGACTTCGTACTGTCGCCCGCGCCCGTCGTGCATTTGGTGCACGCGTGCGCCGGCCGCGTGCGCGAGCAATTGAGAACCGAGGCAGACACCGAGCACCGGTTGATCTTGCTCGATGCAACTGCGCAGCAATTCGACCTCGCGTTTCAGATACGGCAATTGTGGATTGTCGAGGTCGGCGACGCCCATTGGCCCGCCCATCACCACCAAGAGCTCGTCCTGGCCCAAGTGTGAGGGAACGAGATCGCCGCGATACAACGCGCGGACATCCAGTTGGTAGCCGTGCTCGACGAGCACCGACGGATGCGTGAAGGTCCCTCGAACTCGACGTGCTTCAGGATGACCGCGGTCTTCATTTGGGTCTGGTCCTAAAGCGAGCATTCGAAGACTTCAAGCGTGGGATTGCCTCTCCTCGAAAGCTCCATGGAATCTCCTCACCGTCGTGCGCTGACGGTCGCTACTTTTCGAATCGATGCACGAGCGCCCGTTTCGATTCCACCGCACTCAATCCACGCTCATCGTCATCGCGTATCTCCTATTCTTCTTTTGGTGCTGCCCGACCGTCCCGGCGCTCGCGACCAAGCTGCGTCTCGCCTACTCGCTGAGTGAAGCGACTTGGGGTGCGCTGTGCATCTTCGGCTGGCTCAGCGTGGTAGTCGCCATGGCGGCAGCGCTGCGAGGCCTGTCGGGCAGATCGCGCTCGGCGTTCGCGGTCTTGATGTTCGTCGTCTTGCCGTTGTGGGGCTTGGTGCTCAATGCCGACTGCAGCGAGTGCCAGGTTTACTCGCCCGCAATCGCGTATCGACCCTTCGCAAGCCCTGAAGTGTACGGGCTCTTGATCTTACATTGGGCAACGGCCGGCGGTTACGCGATCTCACAGCGGCAGTCAGAGCTCTTGCCGCCACGTGTCGAAGCTTGGGTAGCCACTCTACTGCTGTGTGGGCTCTTGCAGAATGTCGCGCTGGCGATCCAGCTCGTGGACATGATTCCGTGGTTGATCTTGTTTCCGATGACTCTGCCGATCATCACGCCGTTCGTGCTCGTCATTCTATTTTGGCGCGAGCTGTCGCGACGTCTGAGGGCTAGTGCGGAGCGAGCTCGAACGCCGGTACTGCTCGGTCCAGTGATACTGCGCGCACCGCTCGTGATCGGCGCGCATGCGTTGCTCCAAGGGCTTTGGCGTGGACACCCAAGCGCTGCGCTCGATGTCATCGCGCGGACCTGTACGCACCCTCTCTCGACGCTGCTGCTCCAGGTCCAATGCCCGACGTGTGGTCACAACCTGTGGTAGTTTCCTTCGCGTGGGTTCGATCATCGTCGGCGTGCCGGGACCTTGGGGCGATCAGGACGAGGTGCTCGCCGCGATCGGGAGCGCGGATGGTCCGGCGACCTTCGTGGCCGAAGGCGATCGGATCATCGACGTGCGATCGGGGCGCAGCCTCGCGTTCGAGGTCTATCCACACGATCCTCGAATGGAAGAGGCGTTTGCCGCAGCCAGCGGCGGAAAGCTCTCGAAGCAGGAGCTGTGGTCCGTCGCGAAGCATCGCACCACCGTCTACCTGATCGGGCCCGACTGCTCGCTCGCCGGCGCCCGTCACGTGATGGCGACTGCGGCGCATCTGCTCGACGTTGGCGGCGTTGGGGTGAAGGTCGAGTCGGCCGGCGTGGCGCACGCACCAGATTGCTTTCGCTACCACGCGCGCTCGGGCGCCACGCTGTCGGCATACCGGATGTTCGTGACACTGGTGGGCGGCGAAGCGACCGAGCACCACTATTCCTGTGGGATGCACAACCTCGGGCTGCCAGACGTCTCCGTCGTCGGCTCCGTGCCGGTCGACGAGGCCGCCGGCATCCTGACCACCTTCAATCAATGGAACCTGCTCGAGCGCCCGCGGTTGAAGGCGGGGGCCTGGTTTTCTTGCGCAGAAGGCGAGCCCGCTTTCACGGCGAGTCATCATCCGTTCGGCTACGAAGAGGACGATCCTCTCAACAATCCGCTCGGCCGCTGGCACCTGTCGCCAACCGACCGCCCGGGTCCCGGGAGGTACGCCACGTCCATGAGCGAGCCCATGTTCATGGCGCTGTCCCGTAATTCGCCCGAGGTTGTCGAGGCGACGCGCCGGGCGCGCGCGACAGTGGGCTATCTGCGCGAGCAGTTCGCGTCTCCCTACGAATACGGGCGCTATCTGGTGAAGGTGCGCTTTCCGGACGGTGGAAGAGTCGGCGTTGCTCTGGGCGCTGCTCGAGGAGATCGACGAGCAGACCTTCCGCGCAACTCTGTTCGAGGTGCCGCGAGAGCTCGCCCCGCTTTGCGCCAACGAGACGACCGAGCGTCCGCTCAGCGATTTGGAGGACTGGGCGATCATCAAGAGCGGTACGCTGGTCGGCGGCTTCTCGATGCGCATCCAGCGTGATCACATCCCCGACGCCCGACGTCACGCTTACCAGCTCTATTCGGGAACGCTCAGCTATGCGCCCCTGGAGGAGATCCCCGGGCTTTGACGCGTTCTGCGCGTCGAGCGTTATCGTGACTCAGTTGTCGAGTGCGCCGGCATTGATCCAGTCGTAGACCATGAACAATTGGTCGACCGTCAATGGCGCTTTGTCCTTGGGCATGATCGCAAAGTTGAGTACCTGAAACATCGGCGAGTTGTCGGCATCCCCAGCAACGACGTCACCGCGCCAAGAGGTAGAAGCCGCGCTCTTGCTCGAGAAGTCATAGCCAAAGGGCGTGGGGCGCTTCAGGTGGCACTGCGCGCCGCCGCAATTCGGCGTGATGATTGTGTTGTAGATCGTGGTGAAGGTGGGCGCTGGTCCGCGACTATTCGCCCCCGCGGCTCCTCCCGCCCCGCCGCTGTTGCTGGTTCCGGCGTGGCTGCCTGTGACGCTGCTCGCGCCCGCCCCAGAGATTCCTAGACTGCCCATCCCGCCGAAACCACCAAGACTTGGGCCACTGCCGCCAGTGAGGGCAACGCCCGGCGAGCCTCCCCAGCTGCTGGAACCGCCGAGCGTTGGCTGAGTCACTGAGCCGGCGGAGCCACTCACTCCTGAGGTATATTTGCCTCCCGCGCCTCCCTGACTGGGAGCTGGGTTTCCGTTGCCGGAACCACCGCTAGCGCTGCCGCCGCAGCCAAGAAGTGCCAGAAAGAACCAGGCGCAAAGCGCGCGTGAGCTGTAGAGCATGATTGCTGAACGGAGTGCTCGCGGAGACGAGTGCCGCGCGCTTACGCTTAGCACCGTTATCGCGCGTCAGTGCACTCGAGTGCACGAATTGTCGCGCCGCAACCAATCGCGTGATTGAAAACTTCGAGTCACGAAAGCAGACGCACGCTCACGCAGCTACGAGCGCGATCGGGTCAAATTTCTCACGGCTTTTTTTCAGGGGGCGGACAGGCGACCGCGAGCGGTCAAGTGTCCGCTTGGGAGGGCAGCCCAGCGGACGCTCGGAAGTCGGCAAATGCGGCCATATTTGCGGCTTTTCGGAGCGGCACGCCGATTGCTCTACGGGCAGCATCATGACGCAATCCAGTTCGACGACGGTCGGTTCGATGTTCCGTTCGATGATGCACGCACGCGCGGTCGTGTGCGCCCCCGTGTTCAGCGCGCTGCTCGCGCTGCCTTCACTCGCCCACGCACAGGAACCCTCGGTGTCTGCAGCCGCTCCCGAATCGACGGCTGCACCTGCCGAGCAAGCGGCACCTGCGGTGCAAGCCGATGCTGCCGCGCCAGCAGCGCCTGCCGCGCACGCAACGCCGGCAACGAGCGTTGCTCCCACTCACGACGCGCCGAACTCAACGCTCAAGCTGTCGCGTCCCAGAGTGCATGAAGGGTTCTATCTGCGGCTCACCACCGGCCCGACGCTGCTCACCCTCAACGGGCACGGTCCATATGGCTCTGCGTCGCTCACGGGCGGCGGTGCTGGTGGGATGATCGCGATTGGTGGCGCCGTTGCGCCCGGCTTCGTGTTGGCTGGTATGATCGGAGGCTCGGGCTTCAAGGCGGAATTCAACGGCGGACCCTTCGAGGACGGGACCGTCATTGCCAGAGGCAAGACGTACACCGCCTCAGACCGAGCGTCGGGTGGGTTCGGAATGGTCGGCATGATGTTCGACTGGTACCCGGACCCGAGTGGCGGTTGGCACTTCGGCGCGGCCCCTGGATTGGGCGTGACCATTCTGACGAACCAGGCCGACCATCGCGACTTCGGCGGAGTGAACTTCGCCGGCAGTGCATTCGGCGGTTACGACTGGGCACTCGGACGCAAATGGTCGCTCGGCTTGCAGCTCGTCGTCAGTGGCGGCACGCAAACGAAGCTGGTGGAAGAGGACCACTCGAAGGAAAATGACGTGCGCGACACCGGCTATCGGCTCACGCCCTTTTCCGTGGGCGTGCAGGCCTCGGTGCTCTACTTCTGAGAAGGCTGCGTGACCGCGAGCGCGTGCGCAGCTTCCTTCTTGCTCGGCACCGCCCGACTGAGCGTGACCACGAGCACGCCCATCACGGTCAGCGCGCATGCGCCGAGCTTTCGGGGACTGAGCTGCTCACCAGCGAGTGCTGCGCCGATGGCCAAAGCCACGAGCGGGTTCACGTAAGCGTAGCTCGTGGCAATCAACGGGCGGGTTCGCTGCAGTAAGAACCCGTAGGCGCTGAATGCAACCAACGAACCGAACACAATCAGGTATGCCAGTGCGGCAAGGCTGGCAGTGCTGGCTGGTTGCATCAGCCGCTCACCGCGCGCGAGCGCAAGCGCGAACATCGAGACTCCGGCGAGCAACATCTGGCATGCGGAGTTCATCGCCCCCTTGGGCATCGGCAAGCGGCGGCTCCACAGTGAGCCCACGGCCCAGGATATCGGCGCGAGCACGATCAAGAGACCGTCAATGCCGTGCAGTGAACGACTGTCGCCGCCATTCAGCACCACGATGCCTGCAAAGCCGAAGCAGAGCCCAACGAGTTCCCGCGCCTTGGGCCGTTCGCCCCAAAACCAGCCCAATGCTGCCATCCACAAAGGGACCATGGCGACGATCGTGGCGGCGGTTCCCGAGTCCACTGTGCGCTCGGCGAGGACGACGAAGCCATTGCCCATGACGAGCAGCAATGTCCCTACTGCGCCTGCTGCGAGCCACTCACGAAGCGAAGGTGAGCGCGCGCCACGCAGCCGCAGCACGATGAACAGCGCGAAGCCAGCGAGCAAGAAGCGCGTCCCGGCCATCAGATACGGCGGCAACGTAACGAGCGCCACGCGCATGGCGTAGTACGTTGAGCCCCAGATCACATACAGAGACAACAGCGCCCCAAAGATTAGCGCGCGCCCACCCGACGAAGATTCACTAGAGCCTGCCACTGCGAAGGCGTTCAACTGGGGCAACGCGGGCCGTTCGTCAAGTGGCCGGGAACCAAACTTTCATTCGCAGCGGACTGAATTGGCATTGCAGCCGCCGTCACGCGCTGCACGGGCGCGCGCATCGAAACGCGATCTCGGCACTCGCGACAATAAACAAAGTACGCGCTTCCCGCGATCATTGGACTTGTCAATGACATGTACGATTCCGGTGTTGGTCGAGCAGCAGCCGTGAGCGGCAATCCGACCCTTGTGTTTCGCGCGAGTTATCCTGTCGGGAGTCGCCGTATCGACATCGACTCTCGACACCGAAAGTTTTCACCGGCTCTCCGAAATTGCAGGTAACGTCCCACCTCGACAGCGAGTGTCCGAGTGCTCGCGGGGTCAAACAAGGAGAGACTGATGTCTTTTGAAGTTGCTACTTCTGCGTTGGGGTCATGGGGCAGGATCACTTTGCGATTCGCTGTGTGGCCGCTGGGCTCGACGCTGCTGCTCGCCGCGTGCGGAGGCGCGCCGGTCGAGGAAGACTCGCTTGCCGTGAGCGAGGCCGAGGTTCAGTCGAATCACGGGCATCCCGAGGGCGAGGATCTGTTCCAAACGCCGTTCAAGCACACCAATGGCCGGTCCTGCGCGACGTGCCACGTCATGGAGGATCACACGGTGCTGACGCCCGCGCACGTGACCGCGCTGCTCGCGGAGAACCCGAACGATCCGCTGTTCAATCCCATCGACGCTGACGATCCAACCGCGGCAACTCCGACCTACGAACATCTGAAAAAGGGCCTCGTGCGAGTGGTCATTGATTTGCCTGACAACATGGATTTGATCGACGCTGCGGGGAATGTGGTAACGCCACCGGATCGCACCGTTTCGGTCTGGCGCGCCGTTCCCACCGTGGAAAACACCGCGATCACCGCGCCGTACCAGTACGACGGTCGCAAGGTTACTCTGCAAGAGCAAGCGCAAGGCGCGATCACCGCTCACAGCCAAGGGCCCAAGGTGCGGAAGAAAGATCTCGACGCGTTGGCCGAGTTCCAACAAGACCAATTCACCTCCAAGCGCGCGGAAATCGTCGCCAAGAAGCTCGCGTACGGCGTGCCGGTGGAAGACATCCCGCGGCCCGAGTTGAAGATGAAGCTCACGGACGCGCAAGCTCGCGGTCTCGAGGTGTACAACATCGCGTGCGAGGCTTGCCACGGCGGCGCAAAGAACCTGCAGGTGGTCAACCGCGACGTTCACGACTTGGCGTTCCTGGAACTCAAGCCCGACGGCAACGTGCGCTACGATACCTCGGTGACGCCGCCCAAACCGGTGGAATTCCCGCAACCGCACAACGAGTTCTTGAACGTCGGCTTTGCCAACATCTCCTACCTCGGCCAGATTTTCGGTGATTTGTTCGGGCCGCGCTTCAACGCGACCGTCACGTTGCCGCAATACCGCTATCGTTTTTACAAAGACAAGAAGCGGAAGATCAAAGACGTGGACTTGCCGCCGGTGCCGCAGACCGTGAGCGGCAGCCCCTTCGATCTGCGCGCCTTGGTGGACGAGAACGGAGCGCCAATCGTCGGCCCGAACTTGCTACCGCAAGCATTCTCGACCGATCCAGGTCGCGCGGCGATCACGGGTAGCCCGCACGACTTCGAAGCGTTCGACGTGCCCGCGCTGCGCGGCATTGCCAACACCGCACCGTACTTCCACGACAACAGCGCCGAAACGTTGCGTGATGCGGTGGACCTGTACAGTCGCTTCATTTTGCCGTTCTTCACGATGCTGAATCTGCCGGCCAACCTTCCGCCGGAAAACGGCGGCTTCTTCCCAGAGTCGCTGACGCCCGAGCAGAAGGCGGATCTGCTCGAGTTCCTGCAAGTGCTCTGACAGCAGCACACCAAGAATGAGAGGCCCTGCCGCTCGCGTGAGTGGCAGGGCTTCGCTGTTTTCGGCGGATTGGCACGGGCACCGCGCGGGACTAAGCTGCCCCCAAAGGAAGCTCGTGATGTTCATCCGCACTTTGCTCAGCGCTCTCGCCTTGCTCCTCGTCATGCCGGTTTCTGGTTGCGCGAGCGGTCCACAAATTCGCGTCGACATGGACGCGCGCGCCAACATGAAGGCTTACAAGACGTTTGCCTTCTTCAACACATTGTCCACCGACGATCCGGCTTACGCCTCGCTGCTCTCGACCCGTCTGAAGAATGCGACTCGGGCCCAGCTCGAGCGCAACGGCTACACGTACTCGGAGACCGAGCCAGAACTCCTAGTCAACTTCTACCTCAAGGTCGTCAACAAGCAGGAGCTCCGTTCGACCGGCGGTTACTACGGCTATCGGCACGGCTACTACGGTACCTGGACGGGCTACCCTTACGTCGAGACCATCAACTACAAAGAGGGCACGCTCAGCGTCGACCTCGTCGATGCCAAGCGCAAGCAACTCGTGTGGCAGGGCGTGGCTGAAGGTGAAGTGAGTGAGGAAGCTCAACAGAACCCCGGGCCAGCGATCGACCGCGTGGTGACCGAAATTTTCTCGAACTTTCCGAATCCTCCCAAATAGAGCGACCAAGCAGGGCGACGAGCAGGTGCCGCGACTTTCGCAGATTGGCACTCACGCAATTCTAGAGGCCGTTTGCGCGGCAATTGGTCTATCCTGATCGGATGGACCTCGAGATGCGGGCGAAGGTGTCAGCGCTGCTCGAAGCAGTAGTCACTGCCGACGGCGTGATTCGACCGGAAGAGCGGGAGTTCGTGCGACGCGCGGTGACCCGTTGGCGCTTGCCGGAGCCTGATGCACCGCTCAGCCTGCGCAACCTAGGCACTGCAACGGAGGCGCTGCGTGCGTTGGACGCGACGGCGCAAGCGCGCGTGCTGGCGCTCTTGGTCGACGCCGCGGTCGCCGATCGCGAAATTCATCCGCAGGAGCACGCGCTGTTGCTCGCCGCGGCGGCTGCTTTGGGGATTGCAGCCGTGTCGCTCGAAGAGCGCCTGAACCAACGTTTGAATCGCCCTCCCGGTCTCTGAACGCCGGCAGGATCGCCCATGACGTTGCAACGCTGGCAGCCGGGGGAAGTGCTGGGCGGCTTCACGCTCGGCGAGCTGATTCATGCCGGTGGCATGGGCGCCATCTTTCGCGTCACGAAGCCTGGTTTGACGTTTCCCGCGGTGATGAAATTGCCGCAGCTGGGCGCTCCGCAAGCGGGTGAGGCGATCGTCGCCTTTCAGACCGAGGTCATGATTGCTCCGACGCTGCGCGGACCGCACGTCCCGAAATTCGTCGCAGCGGGCGATCTCGCGAGCACCCCGTATTTGGTGATGGAGTGGGTGGAGGGTGAGTGTCTGGAGGACGTGTGCCGGCGCGCTCCGCTTCCTGCGTCGGAGTTGGCGCAAGTCGGTGCAGTGCTGGCCGACGCGCTGCACGCCATTCACCTGCAGCAAGTGATCCACCTGGATTTCAAGCCCTCCAACGTGATCCTGCGCGCGGATGGAAGTGCGGTGCTAATCGACTTTGGCTTCGCGCATCATGCAGGTCTCGCCGATTTGCTCGCGGAGCAGACGCGCTTCCGAGCTGGTTCCGCGCCGTACGTCTCGCCCGAACAATTGCTCGGCAGCCGCCAAGACATTCGCAGCGATCTGTTCGCGCTCGGGGTCACCTTGTACGAGCTTTCGACGGGAAAATTACCCTTCGGTGAGCCGGATTCGGACGTACGCAATCGCTTTTGGATCGACCCAGTTCCGCCTGTCGCGCTCGCGCCAGAGTTGCCGCCTTGGGCGCAAGAAGTGATTCTGCGGGCGATCGAACCGCGTGCTGAGCTGCGCTATCAATCCGCTGCACACGTGGCGTTCGATCTGCGCAATCCCGAACAGATCACGCTCACCGATCGCGCGACGAAGCAAACGAACGCCGGCCTACTCTCGCACATGGGGCGCTTCCTGCGCGCGCACGCCGAGTTCAGCGCTCGGCTGCGCGAGCCCGAGCCCCTACTCAGCCGCACGCCGACCGTCTTGGTCGCGGTCGACACCGAAAACCTCGCGGACGAACGACACGCGGCGATTCGCGCAGAAACCTCGCAAATCTTGGCGCAGAGCACTGAGTTTCGCCTGATGTGCCTGAGCGTGATCACGCCATGCTTGGCCTCCCTCGACCACCTCGTGCGCCTGCGCGAATGGGTCGAGCCGCTCGGGGTGCCGACCGAGCGAGTCTCCCTGCACGCGATCGAGTCCGCTTCCCCGAGTGATGCGATTGTGCAGATCGCGCGTCACAATAACGTCGATCGCATCGTGATCGGCGCACCCCGCGCGGGCGGGCGCGCGTGGGCGAATTCGACGGCTTCGTCGGTCACGGCGAACGCGGGCTGCAGCGTGCACGTGGTGCGTGTACCGAAACCGTAAGCTGGCACGAACCATGCGAGGGCACACGGCGCGCGTGAAGTGAGCGCGACAACGTCAAATGCAGCTTACGGGCGGTTCAAAGATGTGAGAGGCTAAGCGGAGGGTTGCGGGTCTTGTTCGGGAGGGAACATGGAAGCAAAGTGGAATGCGCCGTGCTCAAACCCGAACACGACGGATCCGTTCTGTCCGCCGTTCGTGCACGCCATGTCGACGACCAGATCCAGCTGTTCGAGCCGGGTACCGCCGGGCGACATCTTTGGCCACCCCAATCGCGGTGGTGTCGGCGAGCATTGCTTTCGGTTCGTGCCCGACCCCGCGGGTGGCCCTGGCACCAACTACGAGACGGACCTCCAACTAGACTGCTCAGGGTCGACGGACCCGACCGTGTGCATGTCCAAGTGCGGCAACTAGGTCGTCTTGCGCGACGCACCTTGTGCATTGAATCACCGGGCAGGCCGGGACTGCGTGCCGAACGCTTACGAGATATGCGAAACCATCCCAGGAGCGGTTCACTAAAGCGGTCCGCTTGGTCGTGTGCCGAGCGCGAGCGCGGCCAGCTGTTCGTCGCTGAACGGCGGCTTGAATAGGCTCGAATCCTGCTGCCGCGAACGAAACAGATCGGCGATGAAGGCCATGCGGTTGCCGAGTTCGGTCCAGTTGCGCGCAGCGCTACCCTTCAAGCTACTCAAGTTCGGATCGTAACTCGACACGAGCTCCTTCAACGCTTGATACTCCAACGGATTGAGCACGGTCGGGAACGGCGCGCTGCCGACTGGAATGTCTTTCCCGAGATGCAGCAGGTTCCCGCCGGGCAGCGTCAACGTCATCATGTAGCGCGTGGCCAAGTGCTCCCAATGCTGCTCGCAGTCTTTGCGCAGCGCAGTGAGTAGTCCGCGAAACGCCGGACGAGTCACCTTCTCGAGCCAATTAGGTTGAGCCGCGAGCAGCGGTTCGTAACTTTGCTCGTCGAACGGCGCGTCCATCGCGCTCGCAATGAACGATTGCAACCGCGTTTGCTCATGCAGTCCAATCAGCAGATTGCCGTACAGCAAGTACTCGGCTTTTTCTTTTTCGTTCGTGCGCAGCGCGCCGGCAAAATAGCTGGTAAACGCGACTTTTAGCGAATCTTGGCCGTCGCGCTCGGCGGGGCCCTTCTTGAGTCCGCCGACGAATGCGTCGAGCTCTGCTTCGGTCAGCCGCGAAGGATCGCTGAAGCGATCCCAAAATTGTGCGAAGAGCGGTGCGAGCTCTGCAAAGACCTTGAGGTTGCCAAGCGCAATCTGCTCGCTCACTCGGGCGAGCACGGCTTTCGGAATCGCCAGCGGGTCGAGCCGCTCGGCCCAATTGCCTGGCATTGCTTCGAGCAGCAGGCTGAGGCGTTCTTGGACTTTGGCTTGTTCGATCAGGAGTTGCTGAATCTCGACCGGGACCTCTTCACCGCGAATGGACTGCCCCGCTGTCTTCGACGCCCACGTGGCGAAGGTCGACCAATTGGCGTTTCCGCCGCCCAGCACGTCCGACAGCAGGCCCATCAGCGAGTGATAGTGCTGGGTGATCCAAAGATTGCGAATCACCGGTTGTTCGAGCCCCGCCACGCGCTCGATGTCCGCCAAGATTGCCTCACCCGGACGCGCCGCAGCGAGCGCGTTCCCCGACGCCGTAAAAAAGACGCTCATTGGCTCTAGCTTAACAAGATCGCCTCGCCAGGAAAACGCCGCCTTCCTAACCCATACCTAATGTGTGAGCGTGTGAGCACTGGAGTCGCCGAAATCGGCGCCCTGAGTTTGAACCGCCGAGCCGCAGAGGACGCAGAGATCAGATGGAGATTTGGGGGTCGCGCTGTGCGTCTAGGCTTCGCGTGATCTACGTGATCTACGACGCGACGCGACGCGCAGAGGAACCCCAATCTTTGCTCCTTTCAGAGCTCTGCGTGCTCTGCGTCTCTGCGGTTAATCTCTCTCCCTTCTTCCCCCGTCCGCGACGCCGAAGGCTCTGCCGACACGTGTCGTGGCGCGTGACCATTAAAAACCTTTCGGTCGCGTCTACGGGTCGGTGAGATCGGCTCCCTGAGTTTGAACCGCCGAGCCGCGGAGGCCGCAGAGACCGGAGGGAGATTTGGGGGTCGCGTTGTGCGTCCAGGCTTCGCGTGATCTACGACGCGACGCGACGCGCAGAGTAACCCCCAATCTTTGCTCCTTTCAGAGCTCTGCGTGCTCTGCGTCTCTGATGGCCACGCTTTCCGCCGCGCGTTCGCGTCGGCGACGAGCGAAGGGAGCGCCGAGCCCTTCGGTTTGGCCGGACGACACCCGAAAGGGAGGGTGGCCGCTTACTCTCCGAGAGCACGCCGCAAGCTCGGCCGTGTCCCCGCACCGCCGTCAGAGATGTGACCAATCATAAGCTGCGTCTCTGCGGTTAATCTCTCCCGTCTCTGTGCGACGGCGCATCGAGCTCGGCGCGCGTCTTGCTCTTCACTGGAGGTATGACTCACGACGATGCACATACGTCTCACAATCATGGCTTCGAGCTCCCCAGCGCGCCGGAAGTGGTCGTCCGCAGCGATCCGCGACCGTGGCGGGCCGTGGCAGGCGTAGCCGTTTGCCTCGGACTCGCAGGCATCGTTACGGGGCTCGTCATCGCACGGCGGCACAGCGTGAGTGACGAACACATCACTTCCGACGCGCTGCAGCGCGAGGACTTGCGCGACGGTTGGCGAGCCTTGGGTGTCGCTGCTGTGCGTGAAGCTCAGGACCGTGAGGCGGAGAAGAGCGCCGCAGCTCCGGCGCCCGTGAATCCTGCCAATCAAGCGGCGCTACCCAACGTCGTGATCGTCAATTTGCCCACACCGAGTTCGAGTGCAGCGCCGTCCAACGTGACCAACATCACGTTACCCAATCGCGCGACCACGAACTCGGGCGTGGAACCCTCGGATACTTGGAATTTCAGCTCCGGCTATGCGCCGAATCAAACCGTGCCGCCCGCCAACTACTCGCCAACGCAAGGCTACGTGCCAGTGCCGATGAGCTATCCGTTGCCGCCCGATACCAACGCGCCGCGCAGCAATTCTGTGACGCAAAACGGTTACGGCGCGCCACCCAGCGGTGTCGCACCGAGCGTTGGCAACAACAGCATCCCTGGGTCTTCGCCGAGCCCAGCGTTGCCAAACGGTGGCTTGGTCGGATCGACGCCGAGTGCGCCGACCGGCTCGCCCAATGGCGCCGTGACGCCCAACATGCCCATGGGGACCGCGTCTGTGTCGCCGGGACAGCCGTCGTTGCCGAGCGGCTTCAGCGCGCCGTAGTGCTGGGTGGCGGCATTGAGCTGCTCAGCTCGGGATGCGCGCGCCAGTGGTCACTGCCAGGCAAAAGCAAGCGCAGCTCTGCGCTCATCGGCGCGACCCCGCGAAAGCCTGCGTCGCCCTCGAGCTCGTACTCGCGCACTTTGTTCCAGGAGCAACTCGCGTTGAGCAAGAGCTCAGCGAGCCGCACCGTGCCGGCAACCGTTGATTCCACGAACACCGTGTCGCGTTGACGCCACTCGTCATCACTCAAGACAGACTCGGTCTCGTTGGACAACGCGAGCAGCGGCAGACTCGAGAAGTCGCGCTCGTTCAGCCACGGATGCTTTTTGGTGAGGCTCGGAAAGTAGCGAAAGGTTGCCGGGCGCTGCATGAGGCCCACCGGTGGGTCGTCCTCTGGCCACTGCGCGCGATACACCACACGTCGGACTTCGGTCCATGAACTGCCGAGTTCGAGCACGCAATGTTCGGGATCGTGGAACGCGCACGCGAGTAGGAACAGCCCGAGATCGCGACACGCTTGCTCGTCGACATACAGTGCGAGATTGTCGACTCTGTGCCAGCCGTTGTAGTCGCGCGCGATCTTGCGAAAGAAGATGCGATCGCTCTTCAGCTGCGGCGGCAGCATGGGCAAGTTGTCGTGCTTGAACAGAAAGTCCGCCTCGTCTGGCGGGCCATCGGGCACGCTCGCCCGAAGCTCCGCGAACACCTGATGCAAGTCACCCATGTTCAGTAATCCTAGCCGCGCTCGGCGCGGAGCGCGACCGAAACGGGCTGGCAGAACTCGCCAGGGAGCAACAGTTCGGGGTACAGGCCGTTTCGAGCCTCGGCGACTCGGGCGTGGACGCTCGGCTCGACGCGGAGCAACATCACTTGCGACTTCGCATGGGGCCCATCTCGGTCATCGCTCTGAACGACCGCGCGCACTTGGAGGCGTTCTCGGTCGATGAGCGCCTTGCCGCTCACGTGCGCACGTACTGGACGCTGCGAGTCGATCTGCCGCCCGCCAAACTACGCATCGTTCCTGACGGCCAAGTCGACTTGGTGTTCGACTTGTTGCGCGGCGAAGCGCACGTCGCGGGCGCGCGTGAAGCGCCCTTCGAGGTCATCCACGATCAGCCGACCAGTCTGCTCGGTGTGAGTTTGTTGCCGGGCAGCGCGAGCTCTCTGCTCGGTGTGCCAGCTGGGGCGCTCTCTGCAGAATGGGCTCCGCTGAGCGACACGCTCGGGCCCATTGCCACCGCGCTCGTCGAACGACTGCAGAGTGCCGCGTCGCCCAGCGTGCGTTTGGGCTTGATCGAAGCGTTCTTGTTGGCGCGGCTCGGCAACAAGGACGCGCGCGTCGAGCGTGCGTTGCGCGCGATCGACGCGAGTCAGGGGACGATCGACATCGCGCGCTTGGGGCGTGACAGCGGCGCAAGCCCGCGCAATCTGGGGCGACTGTTTCACGAGTGGGTGGGTCTGTCGCCCAAGCGCTTCGCGCGGATCGTTCGCGCGCAAGCCGCGTTGCGACGTCTCGCCGCGGAGCCAACGACTGATTTGTCGGCGCTCGCGGCCGAGCTCGGCTTTGCCGATCACGCGCATCTCACGCGCGAGGTGCGAGCCGTGGCCGGTGCCGCACCGAGTCGATTGGCTGAAATGTTCAAACGTACGTCCGATCCCTTCAAGTCCTAGTCCGCGAAAACGAGCATTGTTCTCCTACGACGCGCCGCTGATTTTGGCGGCCGCCGAACGAGGAGACACGCTCATGCCCCTATCATTTTCTGCGCTCACCATGCACTCGAAGGATCCGGTTCGCTTGGCGGAGTTCTACCGCGACGCACTTGGACTGCCCCTCGCGATCCACAGCCACGGCACGCTCGGCGCTCACTACGAAGGTGGCCTCGGTGGCGTTCACTTTGCGGTTTGGCAAGCGTCGCCCGCGGTCGGCGGCCCGTTCGTGCCAGTGTTCCGTGTCGCGAACCTCGATGCCGAACTCGCACGCCTGTGCGGTCGCGGGGTCGAGGCTCGGCACAAGCCGCTCGACATCGGCGAAGGCAAGCGCGTGGTCACGCTCAGCGACCCGGATGGTAATGGCTTTCGCCTGATCGAGGTCATGCCGGGCTGAGTTTTGGTTCTGATAGCGAATTCGGCATCGTTGCCGCCATTCGGTAAATTGTTTTGACAGTCTGTATAACTAAATCATAGTGCTTCGGGGATGGCTTCACGGGCGTACGACATGAGCCGCAGGGCCCGAGCAGTGGATGCTGCTCGGGAGGCGGCCCTGTCGGCCGCGTACGCTTTGCTAGCTGATCCGAACTGCCATGAGCTCAGCGTGGATGCGACGGCGCGCGCCGCCGGCGTGACCCGCGCGACGCTGTACAACCAATTCGGTTCGCGGAGCGAGCTGCTGGTGGCCGTCTTTCGCGATCTCGGTCGGCGCATGAAGGCGGACCGCATCTACGTGGCCATGCGCCTGCCGGACCCGGTGCAGGCGCTGACCGAAACCGTGCGCGAATCGACTCGCGCGTACGCACGCGAACGGCAGGTCATCCGCAAGCTGTTTGCGCTCGCCGCCCTCGACGCTGAAGTGCAGGTCGAGGTCGAACGTTCCGAGCGGCAGCGTCGACAGAGTTTGGTTCATTTGGTCGCGCGCTTGGCTGCCTGCGGGCACACGCACACGGACGTTGCCGAGGCGGCCGCGATGCTCGCCTCGCTCACCAGCTTTCAAGTGTTCGAAGCGCTCTCGTTCGACGTGGGGCCGCGGCTCACCGAGCGGCGATTGTTGGACTTGGCGCAGGTCTATCTGGGTATCTCGAACAACGAACAGGGAGGCATCGAATGAGGGTCTTGATTGCCGGAGCAACGGGGGTCGTGGGGCGTGAGGTGGCGCTGCTCTTGAAGCAGCGCGGACATTTCGTGCGAACCATTTCCAAAACTCCGCAGCGCGCCGAGTCGTTGCGCGAGCTCGTCGACGAGGTGCGCGTGCTGGACGCGACGACGCCAGAAAGTGTCGGCGGCACGTGTGATGGGATTGAAGTGGTGATCTCGGCGCTCGGTGCGCCCGTCTCACCGAGTGGTAAAGGGCGCAGGTCGTTCGCGGATGTCGACTTACGAGCCAATCTCAATCTGCTCGCCGAGGCACGGCGCGCCGGTGCGCGGCGTTTCATTTACGTCGGTGTTTTCACGGAGGCCGTCTACGCAGACACCGCGTACGTGAAGGCCCACGCACAGGTCGAAAGCGCGATTCGTCAATCAGGCTTGGAATATGGCTTCGTTCGTACGACGGGTGTCTTCGGGTCGCTCGCCGAAATGCTACCGATGGCGTTGAAAGGCCCGGTGCCCGTGATTGGTGATGGCAGTGCTCTGACCAATCCGATCGACGAGCGCGACGTGGCCGACGCCGTGCACCTGGCGCTCGTCGCGACGGGCTCGAGTGAAGTCGACATCGGTGGTCCCGAAACGCTCTCGCGCCGTCAGATCGCCGAAGCGGCATTTACTGCGATCGGTCGTCCGCCGCGACTGATGACGATGCCGGTCTGGGCATTTTCGCTCGTGCGCGTGATCTATGGCTTGTTCAATCGCCGCATGGGTGAGTTCTTGGCGTTCATGCAGCTAGCAGTGACACATGGGTGCGTTGCCCCCACGCCAGGTAAGCGGCGCCTGCTGGAGCACTTCGCGGGTCGTGCCAAAGCCCTCGGCCTGACTCGTTGAGCCGAATTTAGCCGACTTGCGCATCTACTAGGCGTGTAGTAGATGGGCTTCATGACCTCTGCGCATGAGCTTGGCCCCCTCGAAATGGAGGTGCTGGGCATTGTCGAGAAGTCAGGACCCCAAAGTGTGACCTTCATTCAGGCCGAGCTGAAGCGCCGCGGCAGTGAGCTCGCCTACACCACGGTCATGACCGTACTCTCGCGCCTGTATGAAAAGGGCGCACTCACCCGGGTCAAAGACGGCAAGCGCTTCGTGTATTCGTCTGCCAAGGGCTCCGGCGCGATCAAGTCCGGCATGCTGAAGCGCATCAAGTCGGCGCTTTTTCAAGGGCGTGGCACGTCACCGGTGACCGCGCTTTTGGATGCGCAGGACTTGTCCAAGGCCGACCTACAGGAGTTGCGGCGTTGGGTGAACGCCCGGCTTCGGGAGCGTGCCGAATGATGCTTGCCGGCGACGCGCTCTTCAACCTGATGCTGAATGCGGTGTGCTCGTTTTGGCTCGCCTTGGCCGCCACGCTGGCCATTCGCCGGGTTGCGTCGCCGCTCCATGCGAGCGTGGGGATCGGCCTATTCCTACTCCCGCTCGCCAAGTTGTTTTGGGATTTGCGTGTCGGAATTCCTGCAGGATCGTTCTTTTGGGCCTCCGAACAGGGCGTCAAACAGCGGCTCGGTTCTTTTCAAATCGGCTTCGGCGTGCACCCGTGGGGTGCGGCGATCGATGGATACCTCTGGGCGCAGCATGATGGCGGACGCTCACCTCAAAGCATCGCTGATTTGCTGTGTCGGGCGCTGCGTTTTCGCGTCAGCGTCTATGCGGCTTCCGTCGTGAGCTATGCCGTGCTTGCGGTTTCAGTCGTTCGAGCGTCGCTGTGCGGTTTTCGACTGACACGCTTCAGCGCACGTGTTCGCGCGCTGCTAGCCACGCACGCCATGATTGAACGGCGCTCACTCGGGCGGCGCAGCGTGCGCGTGTACACCTCTGCCGACATGGGCGGTGTACCGTTTGCCGGCGGACTTTTTCGGCCATATGTGGTGCTCCCGGCAACACTGAATGATCGTTTGACGGCCGAGGAGCGCGAGGCCGTGATTCAGCACGAACTCGGCCATATTCGGCACTTCGACCTCGCACTGCTGGTGCCGCTCGAAATCTCGTGTGAGTTCTTGTGGTTCGTTCCAGGCCTCCAGTGGTTGCTGCGGAAGCTGCGCAGCTTGCTCGAAGAACGCGCGGATGATTGCGCGGTTGCTGCAGGCGTTGCTCGTGAATCGCTGGCGACCGCATTGCTGACCACGGCTGAGCTCACGGCGCATGACGGTTGCGTACCGGTACTCGCGATCGCGCGCGAACCCTCCACGCTCCGCCTGCGCGTGCAACGGCTGCTCGCTCCACCCGCCGTGCGCGTCGTCAAACCTGGGTTGGCTTTTGCGCGCGGCTTGCTGCTGTTGTGGCTCGTGCTCGGCACTTTGCAGGCTAGTGCCTGCGGCAATCACCCCTGAGCCAACGACCTTTGAAATCGCTCGCACGCTGCTACGTCGG
The DNA here is from genome assembly GCA_035634635.1 of Polyangiaceae bacterium. GTDB lineage: Bacteria > Myxococcota_A > Polyangia > Polyangiales > Polyangiaceae > PMG-095. The sequence goes on along the minus strand of DASQCO010000112.1, from coordinate 109,324 downwards.
TAACTACTACAGAGATAGTAATAAAGAGGTCCCATGATCACTCGCTACGCAGTCCGATTCGTCGTCCTTTCGCTGCTTGCCGTTTCAGCAACGGGTTGCGCTCACAGCTCGGTTGCTCCGCTCAGGGTCAGTGGCAGCGCCAAGACCCCATGGCCTGCCCTTCGCGAAGGACAGCCGCTGATCATCGACTTCAAGGCCGGCGATCGAATTCCGGTCTCGATTCAGGTAGATGGTGAAGTCGTGGAGACCACGCCCAGCCCGACTGTGGTTTGGCTGACCGCCAAGCGCGATTTCTCGCTGCGCATTCGCGGCGCTGAGCTCAAGACCAGTCTCGACGGCGTTCATTTCGACGAGAAGCCAGCAGTTCCGGGCCATTTCCAAATGGGGGTCAGCGCAACCCGCGAGGAGGGCGTGAAAGGGGTCGTGCGTGTCACGACGCCCGTTCACGCCAAGCCGTGACGCTCGTCAGCCACGAGGCAACACGCGCAATACTGTCGTACCGTCGATCAAGCGTTGCGTTCGTCTCAGCGTGCGCTTGCTGGGCGCGATCAGCGTGATGTGCTGCGCGCGGCTCAGCAGAGACCGGTCTGCGAAGCTGTCCGTGTAGACCACCGACCACTCGCGGATCCCGAACTTGCGCTGCAGCTCGCGGACTTTGGTGCTGCCGATGCAGTGCGTCTCGGTGATCAACCCGCCCCAGCGCCGACGCAAACGCGAGCCCACGATCGGAATCGGGTCCAGCTTTCGCGCGCGAAATAGCCCGCGCACCAGCAGAGGCATCGTTCCAGTCGCGATGACTACGCGATGACCCGCACGAAGCTGCGTGGCGAGCTCGACGAAGATCGCCTCGTTGGCGTAGCTGGGTAGCCTTTCCCTCGCGTAGCGATGCAGCGCTCGGACGAAGCTGCGTGTCGACGTGCCCAGTGTGAGCGCCCAGAGCAAAAGCGCAGCGCCGCGTCGCGTCGAGCGCGTCGCGATCGAGAAGGCGAGCGGCAACAGCGCAATCACGAACAGGAATCGCGCGGGTCGCCTCAGGCAGTAGCTGAATGCGAAATCGAGGAACGAGTCTCGACTGACCAGCGTGCCGTCGAAGTCGAAGACGACGACGAGCCGCGGGCTCTCGCCCGCAATCGCGGGCTCTCCGTCGTCGCTGCCCATCACGAGCTGCTGGGCTTGCGTTCGTAAATGTCGAAGTCTTCGATGCGCTTCACGAATTGGTAGCGGCCCTGGATGAAACCGGCAAGCTCGGGGAAGCCTGGCAGTTCGTCGTGAGAGTCGAGCACATGGCCGGTGACCGACGGGAACACGTCGTTGTGCTGCACGATGATCAACGCCGGAATGCGCTCGTGCAGATCGCGCATTAGCTCACGGCGAGCGTAGCCCTTTTGCCACTCGCTGCGTTGAGGCACGTCGTAGATGAAGCGACTCGACGGCGCGCGTTCCGAAAACCAATAGATGGCCGGCTCGAAACCCCAAACGAAGATCGGATCCTCGCTGCGCGTGCGCGAACGAACCTCGAGCGCCACATCGCGATCCGCAGCCAAATTGAAGTCGGCCACGTAGGACAAGTCGCGGTCGACGGCTTCGCGCGTTTTGTACGCACCCAGGCGAAAGGCGTAGTGCAAGCGCATCAAGGCGCGTTCGCTGTAATCTTGCGGCAGATCGCGGCTGGCCGTGCGCATGCTGGTCACGACCACCACGAAGGACATGAAGGCGAGCGCGCCGCCGAAGCCGCCCCCCACGCCGCCCACGCAGCGACGCCAGAGCTTGTACAAGCCGAGTCCGGCGAGAAACGCGATCAGCTGTAGGCTCGCGGTGTAGTGATAGGGGAAGAACTTGCCCTGCATCGCCACACCCGCGATCTGAATGGCGATGATCCCCAACACCAGATACGTGCCCTCTCGCTCACGACTGTGCAGCGGCGTGATTGCGGCCATGGCAATCACGCCAGCGGCGGCGAGCGCAGAGAACTTGAAGAATGCTTCTTCGAGCGCGTAGTACAACATGCCCGCGGCTTGGCGATCCTGCCAGCCGAGTGCGGTGTAGCCGGGCGTGAATTCGCCGAGCGTCCAGTGCAATGCGGGCCACGCGCCGCGCAGCCAGAACCACGCGGCACACAGCAAAATAGGTAGCGCAGCGCCAGCCCCAACGATCACCATCGTGAGCAGCGCGCGAGGCGTCGAATCCGTGCGTTGCTGTTCTCGCTTCGCGAGGTAGGCACCACACACGAAAGCGCCTCCGCCGAGCGGCGGCTTGAACAGAAACGCCAGCCCAAAGAGCACGCCGGTCGTCACCCAGGCCCAAACCCGTCGCCGCGGATGCGGCGCGCTCGTGCTGACGAGCAGTGCGGCCAGCGTCAGATATCCGCCGAACACCTCCGGCTGCGCGGTGTGCCAAAACTCGAGCTCCGCTTGGATCAAAGCTGCGACAGCGCCGCCCACCAAGCCCGCTTGGCGACGCTCGAAGAACGTTTCTGCCAAGCGCATGAACCCGAACACCGAGCCCACCATGCCCAACACTTCGAGCACGCGAATGGCAACCATTCCGCGCCCGAACAAGCTTTGGGCCATGGCGTAGACGAGAAAGATCCCCGGAGGCTTGAAGTCCCACAGATCGCGGTACGGCATCTTGCCGTGGAGCACTCCCTCGCCCACCAGGGCATAGATGCTCTGATCGCGGCCGAACGAGAAGGTGAGGATCTGAATCGCGCACAGCGCGATCACCAACCAAGCAATCCAGGACAGCCACGCATCCGGATCACGCACCGAAAGGCGCGGTACGACCTCTGCTGACGGCGGACGGACCGAGGAAGTACCCATGGCGGGGGAACCTACTCAGGCCGGCGAGCACAAGCTAGTCAGGCCCACGGCACGGGACCACCCAGGGGGTTTTGCGTGCGAACGGCCGTTCAGGACGCCGACTGCGAGCGCAGCTGAGGGCTGTCTTCGGCCCGGAGCTTCTGGATCAACCGTGCAAAATGCTCGACCGGTTGCGCGCCCTCCACCGAATAACGCTGATCGAAAATGAACAAGGGCACACCTCCGATGCCGTACTCACGGGCCAGGCTCAAATCACGCGCGACTTGCTCTTGCCCGAAACCTGCGTCGAGCGCCGACAGCAATTCTGCGCTGTCGACTTCGATTTGCGCGCGTTCGAGCGCATGAACGATCTCACTCAGCTCACACACGTTGAGCCCGTGTTCGAAGTAACCGCTGAACAGCGCCTCGACGGTAGGCGCGGCTTGCCCTTTGCTACTCGCAAAACAGATCACCCGATGCGCAAGCTCGGTGTTTGGAGCGCGCGCTTGATTGAGGAAGTCGAACTGAATCCCGACCGCCCGGCCCACCTCGGTCACGCGCTCGAAGATCGCTCGCACTCGTTCCCTTCCACCAAACTTTCGCTCGAAGAACGCTTCGGCCGGTACGCCCCCTGGCGGCAGGCCCGGCTGCAATTGGAACGCGCGAAAGCTAAGTTCCGCAGTCGTGCTCGAATCGCGCAAGGCGCGCTCGAGCCGGCGCTTACCGATGAAGCACCAAGGGCAGGCAATATCCGAGAAAATCTCGATCTTCATCGGCGCGTCCGAACCTCGAGCCGCAAACTGGGTCGTCGAAGTCCCGGCCACAACGACGCGGTCATCGGCTTCATTCCCGACAAAAGCGTCCAGGCGTTTGAGTGAACAATCCGCGAGAAACGCTGGTGTTCCCATTAGCGCCACGCTGTACGTGCCAACCCTACGAGTGACCGACCTACCGAGAGAGAGCACGACGCGCGCGGCCTGCGTTCACTGCGGAGGGTGATACGTTCAGTGCGAAGTCGTGAAGCGATCACTGAACGCTTTGCTCGAGCCGGCTCGCAACCAAGCGCGCTTGAAGAAAATTGACTAGTCGTCTCGGAAAGCGACACTGCAATTTCGAGTAGCTCATGGCCTGACGTTGACGGAACCGTTTCTGACGTGTTGCTGATCCAGCACGCGTCTCGCGTCGAGCCGTTGCGAGCGACTGCAGCTAGTTAGATCATCGCTCGCGGCAGATTGGCTCTTCACAAACTCCAGCGACGGAGTTATTTATCAGTCAGCCGGTGAAGGGGGCCACCAGGGAAAGTCAGATGCAAGTCGTCGTCAAAGGTATGGTTCAAGTCGCCGGAACAACGTTCCGGATCGTCCGTATCGAACGCGGCCACTACGAAGTGGTTCGCATTCTGGACGACTCTCGGCTGGGCTCGTTTTGGAGCGAGCCCAGCTTCGCCATTTCGGATTCTGCGGACCGTGAGCTGCTGCGTGAGGTGGCCCGCTGCGCGATCCAAGGCGGCAAGACGACCTGGGTCGGTCGCCTTGACCTCACCACCTGAGCTCGTCGTTCGCGTGAAAATACGCGGGAGCAGAGCCCCGCGCGCTATTTTGTCTTGACCGGCCGCGCTCCAATCACTTGGATGGCGCTCCTCCGCGCCCCTAGCTCAGCTGGATAGAGCATCGGACTTCGAATCCGAGGGTCGTAGGTTCGAATCCTACGGGGCGCGCCGCTTTCTTCGCTGTTTTGGGGCGAGGCGGCAGAGCAAAGGGCAGCGGCGCTGCCGCAACGAGTTTGGGCATGGCAGCGCTCGGCTTTTCGAGTGCGTCATCATCCCTCCGGCGATGGACTCGCGTGTTTCGAGTTCGATGCCCCGCGCCACACAGCTTGAATGAGCCCACCCCCTTCGTGGGTAGTTGTTGCTCGGTCGTCTTTTCGATGCACGGAAGGCCCGCGACCGTCTTGTTCGAGATCGACGACTATCTTCCCCAGGCGCGTGGTCGATTGCAACCTTGCAGCCCACGATTGAAAGGAGGTCAGCCCAACCAATCCTCTACTTTGAGGCCAGGAACGCGACGAAATTCTCGCGTGTTGTGCGTTGCCAGCACGTAGCCCAAAGACAAGGCGTGGGCAGCGATCAAGGTATCGAGAGGGCCGATCGGAGAGCCGCGCTTCTCGAGCAGCGCCCGAAGGTCACCGTAGCGCTCGGTGGCAGCGTCATCGAATGCGAGCGCCGACACTTTTCCCAGGAGAACGCGAAGATTCGAAGCAGCGCGCTTTCGTTGCTGGCTTTTCGCCACGCCGAATCGAAGCTCCGCCAACGTGATGGAGCTCATGCGCAGAGCGGATGGTGCGTGCCGCTCGAGATGAGGCCTCGCTCGTTCATCTCGATTGATGATCGCGATGCAAACATCCGTATCGAGCAGGACTTTCAAATGCCCCTGCGTTTCTCGGCCGGGCGCGTCTTCCAGCGCTTCACGGGTCCTCTTAGTGGGAGAAGCCGATCCCAAAAACTTCCCCACTCTTCGTTGTCTTGGACCGGAGAGATGAGAAGCGACTTACCACGACGCTCCACCTTCACTTCGAGAGTCTCGATCCTCAGCGCCTTTGGCACGCGGATGGCCTGGCTGCCCCCGGACCAGAACACCTTCGCTCGTACTGTTCCAGTCATGCGCGCAGTATATACGTGACATATATAGAGAGCAAGCGGCAGCACGACCCTCATCGCAGAGGTTTACCTGCTCTCTCTCGCGTTTCCATCGGATGCGGTTCTAAACTCGTCTACTAGGGTGCGCCACGCCGCAAAGGCCCAACGTTGGTTGGTTTTTTTGGGGTACGGGTGGAGGCGGTCGGCTGCTGCTTTGGTTATCACGCAGTGCCAGGGGTCAGCGGAAGCGTGATCGCCCCTGGTTTCGTGGTGCAGGAGGCTGCTCGACCAGATCCCCCAACAGCGGTGCCGTCCGCCTTTCCGTGCGCGCGTCGATGCGCGATTGTCGCACCGAGCCCGCAAACACGAGCACCACGCCAAGGCCTACTGCAACAGCTGACCACGGCCGCGTTCGCTTGAAGGGGTCTGCAGCGACGTCGCTCCACGCGACCGCTGGATCGCTCTCGGCGCCACGCGAGAGGACGGCGAACCGCCATCAGTCCTAGTCCCAGATCGAGCAGCACGCCGATCGCAAAAACACCAGGAAAGGTAGCACCCAGCCCGACTACGACGAGTAGCGCAGCGCACACCGTGGCGAACAGCCCCAACACTCCAGCAGCCGCGCGGGCGCGCGGCCCGTTTCTGCGCGCCAGGATCGTTCAGGTCGAGGTCGAGGTCGAGGTCGAGGTCGATGCGACTGGGTCGAGTAATTGGGGGTCCCCCAATACCTGATCTGCCCCCCGTTGTCATGTCCGCCTCCGTTCAGTCACCGGCGTTGCGGACATCGGCATCCCGCACCTCCGTCGAGATCTTCGAACGTCGTGCTCGTCGCCGACGGCTCCGAGCGGCGGTTGCTAAGCCACTCGAAAAAGATCGGGATCAAACGCGGCCGACAGGGTGAGTGAGGACGTCGCGCTCGGTCGCTTTGCCGAAAAGCACCGAATGAAACGCCGAGGCGGCGCACAGTAAATCGGTTTGCACACACCACGCACAATGGCTGCGAACGACTCACAGCCCGATCTCGTTCAACTCATTTCGCTGTCTACGAGCTTATTCAGCGCGCTTGGAGTAGAGTGGTCCTCCGCCTTTGAATCGCGTGGGGCCAAGGAGATACGACGAATGGCAGACTATTTCGACACTCGCAAAGCGCCTGTGCGCCCCATTGGTGCAGAAGAAAGCCTCAAAATCTGGGCAAAGGCTGCACCCGCTCGTACGCTGAAGCCGAGCATCCAGAAACTGCTCACGGGGCGCGGTGTCGAGCACGTCTTGATCTGTAAACAAGGCGACAAAGTCGTGGCGACTGGGCGCGGGCAAACGCCAGTCGGCGCAACACGCGACGCCTGCACCCAACTCGGCGTCGAGATTTAAGCCCGTTCTCGCACGGCTGGCGGCTACAGGAACAGCTGGTTGATCAGCTTCTTGTACGCGCTAGCGAGCAGCGGGATCGGTGACACGAGGCCCGACGGAAAGTCGTAGTAATCGTGGAGCTCGCACACTTTGCCGTCCCGGGCGCGGAAGATGCTGGCGATGGGAGTCACGAAGGTCGGCCCCACGACCATGCGTAGATGCATGTTGTAGCGGAGGGTGAACGCGGTCTCGTCACCCTCGGCCACGACGTCGGTGAAATCAACGAACCGATATTGCTTGAGCATGCGCACGAACAGCTCGCGAAATGGGCCGATGCCCAGCGTGTCGCGAAACGGATCGCGAAAGCGAACGTCTGCGGTGAACAGCTCGTCGAGTGTCGAGAGTGACAGCTCTCTATCGACGGCGAGGCTCTCGTAAAATCGCTGGACGCGGGCTTTGAGCGACATGTTGGTGGGATCTTTCGCAAGTGGGGGGAGCGAACGTTGCTCTTCGCCCAGGGGTTGGGCAATTGCGCACGGCCCTCGCTCTTCGGTCGTGATCGAACGCGCGAGTTCTCGCAACTTGGTGCACCAGGCACCGAGGGTCCATTGGCCAAAGAGCGTGGAAGCGCCCTCGTAGTTCTGGAGTTGGTATTCTTCGAAGGTGGTCACATAACTGGCGTAGGCGTTGGCGTAGCCGTTGATCACCACTTGATGCACGCCTTGGCTGGCAAACCCGGAGAGGGCGGCAGCCCGCAGGCGGCGACCGCTCACGGTCGTCGGCTCGGTCGGCAACCCGACGATCGCCAAGGTTCCGATCCGAAAAATTTGCAGCGGAAGGATCTGTGGCACCCAGGGTGAGTCACCGAGCTCGCGACCACTCAACACGCCTTGATAGTACAAAACTCGGCGATCCGGGATCAGGCCACAGCCAGCCGGCATTGTGGGCAGAACACTCAAGATTTTGCCGGCAGCTCCGTGTCCGAGGTCGAAGAAGCGAAGTTTGGGGCCGTGCTCGGTGCGCCAGTCTCGCCCTCGCCGCTTGCGCTGGCGTGCGGTGAGGCGTGCCAGCGAGGCATTCACCCCACGCGCGGCGAACAAAGGCCCCGGTCCTTCCAGCGTGCCGTAAGCGAAGGCCAAGCCTAGGCAAGCGGGTGACGTCCTTCGACCCTCCTGACCAGCGGCGAATTCCGGATCGACGGTGATGTTCGTGAAGTCGTGATAGCGGATCTGCCCGCGAAGCGGCCCGCGCACTTCCTCGCCGCGCGTTTCCGCTTCTCGGAACAGCGTCCAAGCGTGTCGGGCTTGGATGGCACCCACGAACTCGGCGCTTTCGAAGTCGTTGTCGTAGCGCCCCAACATCTGTTTGCGCTCGGCATGCCAGCGGAAGTTCGGGGTCACGTCGCCCGCTGATTCCTGCGCGAAAATGGCCACGAATGGCGTCTTCCCAGGACCGAAGTGAGCCGCAGCCATGGCCTCGAAGCGTTGCGCGGCGAGCCCCTTGTTGTCCGGATGGATGCTTTGATTGCTACGATGAATGCTGGTTCCGTGAACGCCCAGCCAAGTCAAAACGCCGAGCGGTGCACCGCCGTGCTCATCCACGCGGAGCACCACCATATCCCTGTTCACGGCTTCATCGCTGCGCACGTCGCTGAGCGGTTCGACGTCGGTATTCAGATTGTACGCAGCCAGCGAGCGATTGAATGCGACTGGCTCGGTGAGCGGCACCGGGGCTCGGTTCAGGCGTAAGCGTGCGGGGGTGAGCGCGGCGATGGCCACCTCGATTGCGGTGACGATGCCCTGCGCGAGGAGCGCTGCGACGCGAGCCGAGAAACCCGGTCCGGTCACGCGATAGAAGAGGTATCTCGAGTAACCGTTCGGCCCGCTGTGCGTGTGAGTGGCCGTGAGCATGACCTCGTGTTCACCGAGGGCGATGGCGCGTTCAGACAGCAGCGCCAGTACGTCTTGCCGCAGATGCTCGGAGATGTAACCCAGATCGGCGCAAACATAGGCGAGGCGCTTGCTCGTGCGAGCGCACTCCAGCACCATCGCGCGCGCATACAGCGGCTCGGCCACCTCGACCCCGATATTGTCGGGTTGCCCCCAGCCGAAGAGACACATCCCGGGTTCGAACGCGGTGATCTCGGCCTTTCCGAAGCCTGCGCGAAGGGCGGCAGCGCTCACGGGGCGACGCCTTCGACTCCCAAGGCGGCGCGCCAATAGCGCGTAAAGAAGACTCCATCTGGATCCAGCCGCGCGCGCGCTGCGAGAAAATCGTCCCAACGAGGATATTGGCGGCGAAGGTACTTCTCTCCCAGCGCAGGATCGGCGGGCAAGATTTTTCCCCAGTGCAGGCGATAGCCAAACGGTTGCAAGAGCCTCCAGAACTGCTCGAAATAGGTGCGAGACGGATCACCCGGGTTGCGACGAAACCAGAACAAATCGATGCGCAAGGAGTCGCGGTGGTGAGCAGGATGCAGCCAGGCGCGGGTCGCGCGTGCCGCATACACCTCGCAGATGAACGCGCCCGTCGCGTCGTATCCCGCGCGGTCGTAGTGGCTGCGCAACGCACGCATGACCTCCCCCGCGCGCTCGAGAGGCAGCCAGATTTCGGTGAAATCCGTGGGCATACTGAGCTCCGAGATCTGGTTGTCCAACGGCAGGCCGTGACACCAAGAATCCCAAAAGCATTGCCGGGCTCCTTCGCTGACGAACGAGCGCAGCACTCGCGGCAGGAGCTGATTCGCGAAAGCCGACCGCAATCGACTCGTTCCGACCGAGGACGGGAGCCGCGCCTTGGCACGCGCCGCGAGCGCCAAGCCGTCATAAAACAGGCCTCCGGCGATCTGCGCGGCTTGGTTCGCGAGCGACGCCAGCTGCGGACTGTCGATCTCAGCGCCCAGCGCCGAATAGCGTTTGGGCTTCAAGAAGCCGCGTGGGCCGGTCTGCGCGCCGTAGTCGGCGTCGCGCATCCGACGCGCCTGCCAGGTGACGACCTGGCGCACGCCCTCTTGCGGCCACCACATCAGCCGCGCATATTCGCTAGTTCGGAAGAAGCCGTCGAGACCCTCGTGGCCGTCGCCGAACAGCGAGTAGGCAGTGTCCGACTCCGAGGTAATGTGCTCCTCGCCGATGATGTCATAGCGCGGTACGCACTGAAGGGTGACGGTCGAGATGACGCCCAGCAGTCCCATCGAGCACAGCGCTGCTTCGAATAGTTCGTCACGCCCTCGCTCGAGCTCGTGCACCGTGCCCGTCCCGTCGATCAAGCGAAGCGCGAGAACTGCGTCTTCGATAGCGTGCTGCGTCGTGCCCCCGCACGACCCGGTCATCAAGAACCCAGACACCGTCTGATGCGTGACGCCGCCTAAATCCGGGAGGGCCCAGCCCCTTGCGTCGAGCTGCGCCAGGAGTGAATTCCCCCAGGTCGAAGTGCCCGTCGGATCGCGCGGATCGACCCCCAGGTGACAGCCCGCCTGCACCGTGACCCGACAGCGCTGATCGTCGAACACGACGCCCGCGTACTGGTCGAGCATGACATCGATGTTGCTCAGCCCTGGATCCGCAAAAATGGCCGCTCTGACCGAATGCGCCGAACCGCGCACCCGCAACTGCTGCCCCTGTCGGCGAGCAAGCCGGACAAACGCGGCTAGCTCCTGTTCGCTTCGCGGATGGTGAAACCCGTCCGCAGTGCGCCGCACCATCCCGTGGGCGTGGATCGGCATCATTGGGTCGCACCCGAGTAATTCATGCGCTTAGGGTAACCTCACCAACGTCGCACGAATCGGTAGCGCCTGTCCACACCCGCTAGGGTGACGGTCGCAGCGTCAGCGCGACCGTGCTGTCGAGCGCTGTCGAGCACCCTCGGCACACCGTCGCTTACCCCGGAGCACTGAACGCCACGCGACGGGACCCACCGTTTACACATTCATGGGGGCCGTGTATTCCACGGGGTGAATCGCGTATTGCACGCTTTGGCCACGCGATCACGCTGCAGGGTGAGATTATAGGACTCCCAGTTCGATGGCGCGCAGGACCGCGCGAGTCCGGTCACGTACCCCGAGCTTGTTGAGGATGCTCGACGCTTGATTCTTCACCGTCGCTTCGGCGGTGCCGAACGCGACGGAGATCTGTTTGTTGCTGTGCCCTGCAGCGATGAGCCGCAGGACTTCGAGTTCGCGCTTGGTGAGCGCGACGGCGACCGGCGAGGCGGGAACACTGGTCCCGAGGCGGGCGAGGCCGCGAACGACGCGCTCGGTGACGGCGGGGTTGATGAGTGTTCCTCCTGACGCGACGGTGCGCACGGCCTCCGCGAGTTGCTCGAGCGAGACGTCTTTGAGCAGGAAGCCGCGAGCGCCGAGCTTGATCGCTTCGAGCGCGACCGCGTCGTCGTCGAACGTCGTGAGCAGGATGCAGGGCGGCGGTGACTCGAGTCCTGCGAGCGCAGCGAGAACTTCGATACCGGTCTTATGCGGCATGCGGACGTCGAGGAGCGCGACATCGACGGCAATCGTCGTCAGGATCCGGAGCCCCTCATCGCCGTCGCACGCTTCCGCGACGACGCGGATGTCTTTGGTGAGATCGAGCAGGCCTTTGATGCCCTGCCGCACCAGAGTCTGGTCATCTGCGAGCGCGACCCGGATCACGGCGCGCCTGTCCGCGCGGGGAGGAGCGCGCGTAGAGTGAGCCCCACGCCCGGCCGCGCCTCGACCTCAATCTTGCCGCCCAAGCCTTCGATCCTCTCCCGCAGTCCCGATAGTCCGTGCCCCAGCCTCAACTCCGCCGCGCCTCGCCCGTCGTCCCTCACGGTCACCGCGACGGTGTTGCCCTTGGTCTCTACGGACAGAAAGACGTTCTCCGCCGCGGCATGGCGCACCGCATTCGTGACTGCCTCCTGGACGCAGCGAAAGATGGCATGGGCGAGGGCCGCCTCGACTCGGAGGTCGTTTTCGAACTGGAGGTGCACACGCGGGTGCGGGATGCCGGCGACCATGGTTTGCAGGGCACCCGAGAGATCGAGCGGGGCCTCCTCACGCATGGCGCTCACGACGCTCCGGAGCTCTCCGAGGAGCTCCTTGGAGAGGGCGTGCGCCTGGTCGACCGGTTCTTTGGTTTGCCGGTCGGCGATGTTTCGGGCGAGTTCGAGCTGAAGATTGAGGGCGGTGAGGTGGTGCCCGAGCGAGTCGTGCAACTCACGCGCGATGCGCAGCCGCTCAGCGGTGCGGGTGCTGTCGGCAAAAAGCTCGCGTGTCGCAAGGAGCTCGGCGTGCACGCGCCCGAGCTCGGCGCGTGCTTGCGCCTCGCGGACGACGAGCCGCGAAGCACCAAAAGCGAATACCTGAAAGCCGGCATACGCGAACGCCGAAACGTAGCTCGCGCGGCCGCGGTGAGGACTGACTAGGTCGACCGCCACCATTGCCGCAGTGTGCGCGATCATCCAGACGAGCCCTGTTTTCTCGCCCACGACGAGCGGGCTCTCGCCCGCGACGACGCACAAGAGCGCTCCCTCGAACCCGCTGTTGCCGATCGCGAGCGCAACGAGTGCCGCCACGCTCTGCCCAGCGAGCGCCGCCGCGCGCCACGCTCCGCGTTGTCCCTTCTGCGTCGCGAGGTAGAAGGCGATCGCGAACGATCCATAGGCCGCGCACCAAACGACGGAGCTTTGCTGGAAGTAAGCTCGCCCTGACGCCCAAGCCGTCATCTGGGGCACGCCCGCTGCGATCCAGACGACGAAGCCGGCCCCGACGAGCGAACGCTCCGAATAGGCTCGAATCATCGCTTGCGGGAGCGTACCAGCCTTGCCGTGGCCCCGCCATGGGCCGAAAGTCACATGAACAATCGACGCGCGCGTGGGACGAACGGCTCATGCGCGATCGTTGGCGAAGGCGCACGGTGCGGGCCATGGAGCGCCTATTTCAAGTCGTACTCGCCGTTCACATTGCGGCTGGTGCAGTTGCACTCTTGGTCTTCTCGGTCCCACTAGTCACGAAGAAAGGCGGGCGAACGCACCGTCGCGTCGGGTGGGTTTACGTTACCGCCGCGGCAACGGCTGCCGTCACTGGTTTCTTGTCATGTGTTCCGCTCCTGAGCAGCGGCAACCCATTCCGGTGGCGAGCGGGCATCTTCCTCGCGTATGTCAGCGTCTTAGCGGGCGCGAGTGTCCAGTTCGGCGTGCGCGCGCTCCGGACGAGAGCACGCGTTGGGGTGTCGCGAACCGCAATCGACCTTGTTCCGCCGCTTCTCCTGGTCGCGGGGGGGATCGCGCTCGCGGTGTTCGGCGTCCACCGCTCGAACGTGCTCTACATCCTCTTTGCGGCGCTGGGCGTGGCAATCGGCGTGGCGCAGCTGCGCTTCTGGCTCACCCCTCCGGCGCACGGGCGCTCGTGGTTCCTTGCGCACATGACTGGGATGGGGACGTCCTGCATCACGACCGTCACTGCGTTCGTCGTCGTGAACGCGCGACGCTTCGGCATGCGTACGTTCGATCTCGCACTCTGGGCCGGCCCGATTGCCATCCTCGCGGTCGGGCTGACGCTCTGGCGTTGGTACTATGCGAGGCGCTTCGCAGGGAACGACCCGCCGTCGGGCGTCCCCAAAATCCAGTAGCGATCAGTTCTGTGACGAACCACAAGAGCGCCTCGCCCTTCAGCTCGAGGCTACGGCGCGTACAGCGCTCCAGAGGTGGTGTCATTCGTCCGGTCAACCCCGACCGCTCCGCCGTAGATCAGCAACGCCTCTCCCGTCCAAACGAGCGTTTGCCGCGAGCGCGCACGGAGCGCTCCCTTCGAGCTGAACGGTTTCCAAGTGTCACTGGCCAAGTCGTAGCGCCCGCCCACCTCGCAATCGGGCGCGCCCCAAACGAGCATTTCCGAGCCGGTCCAAACCGCGTCGCCCGCGGCGTGGAAACCGGGAGCTCCGTGCGCACTCAGCGATCGCCAGTGATCGCTCGCGGGATCGTAGGCTCGGACGTCTGCCTCAGTGTTGCCACTGTAGACGATCATTTCCTGACCGGTCCAAACTGTCGCCGGATTGCTTCGGAGTGGCGGCGCGCCCACGTTACTGATCGGGCGCCAAGAGTCCGTATCGGGGTTGTAGGCAGCGCCGGTGCTCGTGAGCTCTGGAGAGGCAGAGCCAGCATTGCTCCCACCCCACACCAACAGTTCCTCACCCGTCCAAACGCTTGCAGAGCCAATACAACCTTGCGCTGCGCCCTCTAAGCTGATTGACCTCCAGACATTCTGCGCGGGATCGAAGCGGCCGCCGTCGCACAGGCGGACGTTTTCCGCGTTGGCGCCTCCCCAGACCAATGCTTCGCGCCCGGTCCAGGCGAGCACGTGGTGCGCGCGCCAGGCTGGTTGACCAGCCGTAGACACCTTCTGCCAGGCGTCTTTCTCTGGGTTATACATGGCCCCGACTTGATCGGCCGCGCTGACCTGGGGCGGGAAGAACAGCCCTCCCCAGGTCAGGAAATCCGTGCCCGTCCAGACGGCAGCGTTCCAACTCCGCGCCCTGGGCGCGCCGACCGAGCTTAGCGCGCGCCATGAGTCGGTTTTGGGATCATAGATGCCCCCCCCGCCGCACGGCGCGCAGCTGCTCGTCTCGGTATCGAGGCCAATCCCGCCCCAGACGATGAGTTTGCTGCCGGTCCATGCAAAGGCCGGCGTGGTTGCGCCGACCGTGGGCGGAGGGAAAGCCATGGTTGTCCAGCTACCCGACGTCTCGGCCGGCTCCGTACAAGTAGGAGCGTTTCCGGTCGAACCGCTCGAGGCGGTCGAGCTGCAAGCAGCGCACGCCAATAGGACAAACAGGCTGTACTTCATCGAGACTCGTCTACTTGACTACTATGCAGCAACCCTCGTCGCAGATCCCTTGACTGCAGGCCATTGTGGGGCCGCATTCGCCTATCTGACAAGCGGGCGCACCTGCAGGTCGTGCCATCATTGGGGAGGGCGTGCCACAAGTATATGGAGGTGCGATCTGATTCCCCTTGGAGTCAACGAATGCGGTGGCTGCGTCACGCGCGAGAACTCCCTGCGCGTCAGTCAACATTGCGAGCGGCACCCAGTCCTTGCTTTCGTCGAGCAGATCGCACAGATATTCGTACTCCGTTTCGAAGGCCGGGAGCTTTCGCGATCCGCCGTCGGCAGTGGCCAAATCCCCACCGACATAGTCGCTCTTCTTGTGCGGAAAGAAGAGGTCGCAGGTCCCTGTATCACTCGGTTGGCCCGTCGCGCAGTTGACGTGGCTGAGCGCTGCCACGTCTCGGTAGTGGGCGTGCATGGATTCGTGCACTAGCGTCGTCGCCCGTTCCGCCGGGGTGCCGTGGATATTGTTGCTGGGCAGGTAGACGCTGAGCGGCGGTGGGGTCGACTCCAGGACGTCGTAGAGGCCGCAAAACGTCGTTACGGTTGCGGACTTTTCTGGAAAGAACGCGAGTGGCCAGAAGAGCATCGCGGCAGGCGAGATACTCTCTTTTGGCGAGTACTCGCCGACCGCATCCGTACGGAAGCCCCCCAATAGGCTCGAGTACGTGCCATGCGTGGCCGTGTACGAATAGGACCCATCTTCCGGATTTTGCGTGCCCGGAATGGGGAAGTACTCCGGTTCGCCTTTGGCCATCGAGTAGTAGTCATAGGCAGTGTGGAAGGCGCGGTCGAAGAGCAATTCACCGCCCTCGGGGGTTTTACCGGTCGTTGCGAAGTAGGTGCCCTCCGAAATCAGGTACGACGCCATCCACAGCTTGGCGTATTCGTACTTGGGATCGGCCCACTCTTCGAACCCGTGCTGCGTCCACGACCAATCCGGGGTGTTGAAATCCCAGGCTTGGCGGATGACGAATTTTTTTGCGGTGTTGAATACCGGAATCGGAAACGTGTTCATCAATGCGGTGTCGCTGGTGCCTACCCCGTACTGACAAGCCAACGCTCGAGCCGTAATACCGAGGACGGACGCCGAGGCGGCAATACCAAACAACACACGCTGCAAGTTTCTGGAAATTTTCATGGGTTTCTACCTGTCGGCTGAGATCACAACTGGGGGTGCTTGGCGAGGTATGCGTTCAGACGATCATCGAAGGTCGTTCCCGAGTCCCCGTTGCGGTTCTCGAAGCGATCGGCCAGATGGGTCTCGCTAGCTCGCAAGATTGCGCTGATTTCTGCGCGGTCTGTCGTGGGGTTGTGAAAGAGAAAGCTGCGCACGGCTTCGATGCGAATCTGCCGCGATGGGTGATTGCTCATCAGAGATTTGAGCAAAGTATCTGCGCTGCTCGAGTGCATGAATGCCAGGCCGTACACCGCGGCTGTCTGATAGTGCTCGAGCTTTCGAAGCTTCTGAGTGCCGCTCACGAGCCCTTCAGTCACCGCGGGTAGGGGCTCATTGACCAGTGACGTGAACAACGCCTCTCCGCCCGCCACTCGCAAGTAGC
This sequence comes from Polyangiaceae bacterium, assembly GCA_035634635.1. Classification (GTDB taxonomy): domain Bacteria; phylum Myxococcota_A; class Polyangia; order Polyangiales; family Polyangiaceae; genus PMG-095. The sequence continues at coordinate 93,121 of DASQCO010000112.1, read as the reverse complement.
CGAGGGCGTTCAAAATCAGCGTTGAGCGAGTGATATCCAAGTTGCGGAGATCGCTGAACTGCTGAGTGAGGTTCGTCGCGACGGCGTCCTTGTCCGTGGCCTGCTCGAGCGCAGCGCGCGCCGCGGGCAAGTCTGCCTTACTCGAAACAACCAACCATTTGACGAACTCGTCGGTGGAACTTGCCGTGCCGGTCAGCGCGGGTGGAGTGCCTGCGGTCTTCCGGGTCTGAATGGTCGGCAGCGGCCCGCGCCGCTCGTTTTCGATGTTCGGCAGGATCCCCCAGGCGCCGAACGGGACGTGCTGTACTACCGCACCCGGCGCCAAGGCCACGTTCTTGGCGAAGAACGCGCCGCGGTGAGGCTCTGTAGTGGCTGCCAGTTGTAGCGACGCGAACGGCGCTGCCAGCGTGCCCTGGAACGGTTGCGTCAGCGCGATCGCCCCTTTGCCCTGATAGGTGAAGAGTACACCCCGGTTCGAGTCCGAGCTGCGGGTGACTCGGCCGCGTACCAGAAAGCCTTCACGGATGTGTACGAGTAGCTGGGTGTCCTTGGCCGTCGTCAGAACCGTCGAACCTGCGCTCGATGAAAAGCTATCGAACGTATACGTGCCGTTTTTCAAGGAGAGCGTTGCGCCGGCGCCCAGTGTCACCGCGCCGTAGTCACCTGGCGCGAGGTCCTTCACCGTGTTGGCTGCGACCGTCACTGCTCCGGCATTGTCGGTTGGAAACAGGGGGAGCCAAACCGTCGGTACCGACGGATTCAGCGCCGTGTTCTGCACGATCGAACCGGTGACCTGGACTTGCGTGCCGCTCGTGACCGTCGAATGACTGAGCACGCTGCCGGCGACGCGAGCTGAATTGCCGAGAGCGGTTGCCGCCTCACTCCAGATGCCACCGCTCGACGCACTCGTGCCGAGCGTTGTCTCCCACTGACCCAGGTTGACGAGGCCATCGTTGGCGTTCGCACCCGAGCCCAACGAAAGGACACCGCTGGCAGCCACGGACACGCTTTCCGGGGAGACACCTCCTGGCATCCAAATGGCGGTTTTTCTGCCGCGCGCGGGGCAGGGTTGCGATGCGGCAACGGGAATGAAGCACCCTTCTACCGGCTTCGGCACGAAGTCGCTGCCGAGGCTTGGCCAATCAAAGGGCAGGGCGTTGACCTTCGTGCTGGGCTCGAGCGTGACCGTCGAGCCATACACGAACGCGCGGTGCCCGATCGGCAGCGCCGCTTGAAAGCGAACGTCCGCCGTAGGCGCCACCAGCACACCAACGAACGGCGATTCTACCAACGCGAGGGTTCCACGAACGGCGAACAGCACCTGCGGCACAGGGAGGTACCCGGCGATAGTCGCTCCGCGGTAAGTGAAATTCCCATCCACGATCACCTGCACGGGGCCCTTTGAATCGTCGACGATGACTTGTGCTTGTGGCTCTAGGAGGAAGTCAGCGAGCCGATACACGCCCGAATGCAGTGTGACCTTGCTCCGCGATTTCACGGAAAAGTGCTGATATCTCCCGGGCGCCAGGTCTCGAGTTTGATCGGGCTCGAGATTGACGTCGCCGGCACTGGTGGTGTTCACGGTTACGGTCCACGCCACGGACGTGGTCGGTGGCGCCGCGCTACTTTCAGTCACGGTGCCGCTCACCGTTGCTGATGTAGATTTGATCAGGTGCTTCGCAGCAACGTTGCCGTACACTTGGCTGCGGTCACCGACAGTCGCGTCTCCGTTCACGAAAAGGCTGCCGACCTTAACGTCAGTTCCGAGAGTGGCGGCCCCGCCGTTGGTGATCAAGTCACCAAATATTTGCGATGCATCGTTGAGACGAACGGTCTTCGCCGCAGCCACGACCGCGCTGTCCAAATTCGCAGACGTGGGTAGCGTGAACGACAACCGCACCTGTTCGGTGGTGGGAGCAGTCGTTGCTTGAAGTGAGGTTCCGACTCCCTCGTGCGGTTTATCGCTCGAACATGCAGAAAAGCAGGCCAAAGCTGCCCCGGATAGCGTCAATCCGACGCAGCCGCGCCACCAGTTCTTCAGTAGAATGCGCATTGCTCACCTCAGTTGGAATGCAGTGAGCCCAGTGGGACCAACACGAAGGCGCAGGGCGCGAGCTTTTGCTCGTCAGGATTTAATCATCCCCGTTCCCCCAATTCCCACCAACCCACCAATTGCGAACACAGAGGACCATTTCTCTCCGCGGTTCGTCAATCGAAAGATCGAGCAACTCAACGAGGGGCACAGCCACGTGGCACGAGCGCGACGTCGCGCTCACGCTCCGTCAGATGGCAGCTCAGCTGCACATGTCTGTGCACTGTGCACTGTGCACAGATGCACTGTGCACAGATGCACTGTGCACAGTGCATCTGTCTCGCGACTTTGTGCTCGTGCGCTGTGCTCGGTTGCACAGTGAGAGAAGAATGCGTTGATTGGTTTTTTGAACGATGGGTGGAAGCGCCGGCATGCGTCCGACGACATGAACTCATGGCGGTGTTGGATACCCCAATAAGTGGGGTTGGCGTGGCTGCTCCCGGCGGCGGAACCGGTGGCGCCGCGACGGGCCGATTGGGATTGGGTCACGCGTCCGTCCGAGCGCGGCTCATGGAGAAATCCGCGTTTTTGCGGCCAACGCGGGCAACGCCGCGGCCGTCGCGCAGTCAACTCGCTCGGCTACTCACAGCGCCAAGTCACCTCATCGATGGTCCACCCTTGCTTGCACCGCTCCGCGGACAATACGAGCTCGGTCGAATCATCTGAACCGACGGTGAATTGCGCGCGCTCCGCGCTGCGGGAGGTGCGCTTGCCGTGGTTGTCTTCGCAGCGTACGGCGTAGCTGATCGAGCAGCTCAGCTTTCGACTGCATTCATTCTTCGCCTGCACCACGAGCGACTTGTCCCTCGTCTCGTTTCGAAAGTTCATGCAGTCGGACGCATCTGGTTGAGTATCGTCAGCACGCGCGTCGCGCGTCTGAATCCCATTGAACCCCGGCACACCAAAGGCAGACACCCCGCCAATGATGAGCGCATAAACGAATCGCCTCATGTTGTCTCCGTGAGCGACGCACAACGGGCAGCAAGAAAAGCCGGAGCAACGTGCTCGTCTCTTTCAGCGCGCCGTTTATCGCTACTTGTCGACTGACAGCGCGCGCCTGCAAAGGTTCCCGCAAAATGTGTGTTCGCGCGAAGCATGGCCGCGCTGGCGCCATGCGCGGATTTCTCCCTGCGCCGGACTGCGACGCGCGCGTGACACTCCAAAAAATCTATCCCCGACCACAAAGGGGCGTGGATCACGACGTGTCGACGTGACAGAAAGCGGTTTCTCAAATGCGCAAATCGTTCCTTCCGGTCACTCGACTGGTTTCAGGGTTGGTCTTTGGGTTCTTCGTGGTCTCTTGCGGTGCCGAGAACTCGCAAACCCCTGGCTCTGGGGATTCTGGAGCAGGAGGGACCAGCAATGCGGGGACGCCCGGCGGCGGTTCTGGGGGCGGCGGGGCCGGCAATGCGGGGACGCCCGGCGGCGGTTCTGGGGGCGGAGCGCCCGGCAATGCGGGGACGTCGGGACGCGACTCTGGAGCCGCCGGGAGCGGCGATGCGGGTGAGGCCGGCATCGGCGCGAGCGGTTCAGGTGGAGTCATCGACGACCCAACGCCCGCGGGCTGCGGTGACGGCACGCTGAGCTCGGGCGAGGCCTGCGACGACGGCAACACCCAATCCGGTGATGGTTGCACAGCGGCTTGCGTGCTCGAGCGTGGCTTCAGCTGCGCCAGTCCCGGCAAGCCGTGCCGAGAGATCGCGCGCTGCGGAGACGGAGTCGTTGCTGCCAGTGAACCCTGTGACGACGGCAATCTCGTCGCTGGCGATGGTTGCTCCGAGCGCTGCCAAGTAGAGCTCGGGAAGAAATGCGCAGGCGCGCCGAGCATTTGTACGGACGCGAAGTGCGGCAACGGCGTGGTCGAGGGCGGCGAAAGTTGCGATGACGGCAACACGGCTCCGTTCGACGGTTGCTCAGCGCTTTGTGTGCGTGAACCGAACTGCACGAGCGTGGGCTGCGCGTCCGTGTGCGGTGACGGCTTGCTGATCAACGAAGACTGCGACGACGGCAACACCATTGACGGCGATGGCTGCTCTTCGAAGTGCACGAAGGAGACGGGCTTCAGCTGTCAGCAAGTTGCCCCGTGCGAGAAGATCAACGGCCAGTGCGTGCTGCGGGTGCCGGCCATCTTCCGGGATTTCTCCGACGCAGATCCGGACTTCGGCTCGCCCGACTACCCCGACACGTCGTGCGGCATCGCCGAGGGCAAGCCGATCATCCCGGGCATCGCGAAAGACCAGCTCGATGCCGACGGGCGCCCGGTGCTCGGCAATGCGCCCGCGAATGCATGCATCGAGTCGGCGCAGTCGTTTGGGCGATGGTTTCGCGACAACTCCGGAACGGTCAAGGTCGTTGGTGAGCTCGTGCTGTTCGATAACGGCAACGGCGGCTACGTGAACCGCTTCGGGAAAAACGGCGAAAAGCTAGTCGTCACTCAACCGCCGGCCATGGGGCAAGGCACGGAGCAGACGGTTCCGAATGCGACCAACCAAGCGAGCTGCACGCCCGGTTGTGCGACGCGCGTGCGCAGCGTGCTCCAGTGCGACAACGTTTGCCGGCCGCAACACGACAAGGTGCGTGCTGCGAACGATACGCTCATGCAGCAAACGTATCAGCTGACGCAGCTACAGAATGCGGCCGTCCCAGATGCGACGGCGATCGCCGCTCTGCAAGCGAGCATCACAGAAACGCAAGCGACTATCGTTGACCTCACTGCCGCGGCAACCAAGTGCGATACCGATTGCCAGACGAACTTCGACGCGCAGGTTGCCGCCTGCGCTGCCGATTGCAAACCGTGCAGCTACAGCCCCAGCCTTTATTGCACCGGCGGTAAGCTGGTTTCGTACGATGGCACCCCGCTTTACTTTCCCGTCGACAGCGTGACGGGATCCACTGTGGATGCCGCTTTTGCGCAGCTTCCCCTGCAGTACGGCTACGCGGGGTGGCCCTCCGAGGATAAAGTTTTCCCGGGCGCCACGAAGCACAACTTCTATTTCACGACCGAAGTCGAGTACTGGTTTCGCTACGAACAGGGCAGCAACGCGCGCCTGGATTTCACGGGTGATGACGACGTGTTCGTGTTCATCAACGGTCACCTCGCGCTGGATCTCGGCGGTATTCACGTGCCGATGGATGGCTCGATCACGATTGACACTCAGGCCGCGACTCGCTTCGGCCTCACGGTGGGTAACGTGTACAAGATCTCGGTGTTTCAAGCCGAGCGTAAGAAATACGGTTCGTCGTTCCGCCTCACGCTTGCGGGTTTCGCACCAACGAAGAGTGTCTGCAGCGCGGTTTGCGGCGATGGCGTCGTGAGCTTCGGCGAGGAGTGCGACGATGGAGCCAATGATGGTGGCTACGGCGAGTGCGACGTCGGGTGCAAGCTCGGGCCGTTCTGCGGCGACGGAGTGGTGCAGGCGCCAGAGGTCTGCGACAACGGCCCCGGTGGCGGCGTCGGCTGTCCGGGCTGCAGATAGCCGGCGGTCAGTTGTACGCGCAGATTTTCGCTGCGCTGTCGAAGGCCGGATCGCAGTAGTATCTCGTGCCTAGGTTGTTTTGGCATTGGCTGTCGTAGCTGCAGCCCGGGAAGCAAATCTTTTGGCCAAGCGCATTGGTCTCGCAAGCGTTGGCGTCTCCCCAGGGGCTCACTCCGCACTCCGCGTTGGTGGCGCAGTTCTGCGTGCACCAAGCGTCCTCATTGCACGTGCCAGAAATGCAGTCCTCGTCCTTGGTGCAGCGAGCTCCGAGGCGGGCTCGGCACTTGCCGTCTTCGCCGCTACACAGCCCAGTAGTGCCGGTCTGGCCCAGGCAGCAACGGTGTGACACCTGGCAATCGTCGTCGAGTGTACACGCCTCGCCGGTTGCAGCGCGGCACGTGCTGCCTTGGCAGAAGGTGCTCAGGCACTGCACTGAGCTGCTGCAGCTGGCGCCGTTTGCTTGCGGGGGCACAGCCACACATTTGCCTGCCGTACACTTCCCTCCGTTGCAATCGAGATCGAAGTCGCATTCGGGGACTTGAGAGCACGGAACAGCGGCACACGTGAGTGGCATTTGGCCTCTCGTCGGGCAGCAAAAGCTGGTCGCGCACTCGACTCCGAGCGCGCACGTCTCGCCGACTGATTTGGCGCAGCTGGCTCGACAGACACGGCTGCCAGAGTTGGTCACGCAACAATGCTGCGACTGGCAAACAGTGTCGGCGGTGCAGGTCTGCTCGTTGGCAATCGATCCAGGGTCGAAACAAGTGAAACCCACGCACGTCGCTCCCGGCCGACAGGAACTGTTGCCAGAGCAAGAGGTCATGCAGCGGCCGAGAGAGCACGCGAACAGACCGCACTGTCCGCTTGCTTGGGTGCACTGCGGGGCAACGCAGCTACCGGCATTGCAGATCCGGCCGCCTTTGCAATCGTCGTCGAACTCACAGTTGGAGTCGGACTGGCACTGCCCGAACGTGGCGCAATGCTCGTCCGAATCGCAATCGGCATCGGAATCACACCGGTAAGTAGACGGCTCGTTCAGGCGCACGCAGGCGCTGCCGAGAAAGAGCGCGAGCAGCGCAGCCAGCAGTATCCCCGGCGCGGCTTTCGATCGATGTTTCATCAGAACGTCACGTCCACTTTGAGGTTGCCTGGACCCGGGACTAGCGACCAACCGACTACCTGCTGCGCGCGGGCCGGGGGAAGCTTCGGCTCGAGTACGAAGGAAGTGATGAAGGCGCCCGTGCCGAGCGCGATCGCCGCCCAGCCCAAATCATTGGTCAGCCGAGCCGCGCGGTACTCCTCGTGAGTGATGGCTTCGTTCGTCTTTGCCCACGAGACGGTGCTTGCGATTGCACCGGCGGTCGCGACCGCGACACCGCCCCAACGCATGGGCAGCAGATAACCAGGCCTGCTCGCGCGCTGCTCTTTCACGCGGCGTTCGTAGTCCGCATTCCAGAGCTTCACACGGCGTTCGTAGTCGGCATGCCAGAGCCGTTGCTGTTCCACCTCTGGCTCGAGGCTAAACAGTGGATCCGGAGTGTCAACGACGAGCGGATTCTTCTTCGGCTGCGGTTCGTCCGGTACGGCGCCTTGCGGAAGCAGGATCGGAGCGGTGACAGTGCCCGGCTCGAGCTGTAGAGCGGCGAGCGCAGCCTGGATTGGGATCGCAAAACCCAGGCCTTCCACGGCGCGTCCGGCGATCTTGCGGCTGACCACGCCGACTACCCGGCCCTGCTGATCGACTAGGGCGCCGCCGCTATTTCCAGGGCTCACGGGGGCATCGGTCTGAATCAGTGGCACGTCTCGGACGGTGCGAACGCCGCTCACGATGCCGCGGCTCAACGAGAATGCGAGCTCCTCGCTCGCGGGTGAGCCGATGGCGTAAACGTCCATACCCGGCGTTTGTTGGGATGTCGCGAGCGCGAGGCACGAACGAGCGGTCGCACTGCCTGCGCCCGCCAACGCGATCAACGCGACGTCCTGTTTGTGCGAGATGCGGACGACTTGTCCCTTCACGGTCTGCCCGTCATGCAAGCGCACCTCCGCGCTGCCCGTGGACATGACGTGAGCAGCGGTCATCACCAAGCCGTCCGGGCCGAGGAAAAAGCCGCTTCCCAAGCCGTCGCGGCTCTTGATCAACACCGTGCCGTCCGCCACGACCTCGAAGTCTCCCGGCAATTGCCGAGCTTTGGCAGTGCAACTTCGGAAGGTCGCGGCGGGATACGTCGCTTCACTCGGCAAAGCCAGCCGCTCGGCGTTCAGCAGCTCGAAGAAGCGTGGTCGTGCCATCAGCCGCGAAAGCGCGCCCAGGGTCAACAGCTTACCGACGCTCGGATCGGGTTGCTGCGACAAACCCAAGCCAACGAAGCGGGTCAGCACTTGATAGACGACCTCGTCTCGTTCGCGATCCAATAGCTGCCATTCGATGGCAATCCGGCAGCGCAGCGTGGACCAGTACGTGATGCAATCGAGTTCGGTCACCGTGCCGCCCAACACGTAGTCTGCCTTGTCCGAATCGTCTTTGTTGAAGACTAGGTTTTCGGCACCAACCGCGTTGAAGCCGGCGCCGCGCAAGGCCTCGAGGATGTGAACACGGTATTCCGGCTTGGCGAGTCCGATCTCGTCTTTGTCGATTCGCGCGAGCAGGTTCGAAAACCCCACCGCCACTTTGGTGCTGGCGGGCGCGGGCGCGTCCTCGGCTCGTGCTGAGCGCGCGCCAATCAGTGTCACGAGCACGATGCTCAGTCGCAGCGCCCAAGCTCGTCCCGTTCGACCCAACCACCCACGCGGATGACACCAGTGCATTCGAACCAGCGCTACACTATACGCCAACCGGCGGGAAGCAGGCATCACTCGATCCAGTCCCGATTCAGCCGCCGTGGGCGGGCGGCATTGCAAGAAGTTCGGCCCAGCTGACGGAAGCAGTGCAGGTCTTGCCTCGTTGAAAGGTCACGAGGTCGTCGTGTCGCTCGACGATGACAGTCTGGTCCCGAATGGAGTCGACGACGAGCACGGGCTCACGCTTCTCGTCGAAGAGCCACGTCGAGGTGACGTCGATCTCAGCGCACATGCGCCCTCCTCCGCCTTCCAGGTAGTAGTCGACCGTGAGCTGTTGCGCGTTGACCCAGTCTACCTTCGAAAACTCAGGGGAGAAGCAGGAGCAGGCGCCGGCGGCGCCAAAGGGACGCGTCTTTTCCAAGTTGTACACGGCAAAGTCGCGGGCTTGGCGCAGGACCAGGTTCCCCGTCAGCGTCTCACTGCGGTCGTCGTACCGCCAAGTGAGCTGAACGCCGTCGTCGCACGCAGTGTACGCGCAACCAGGTTGGTTGGGTGTCTCGTCATGGCAGAGCAAGTCGTTTGCGGTCCCTTGCCCACGGAAACCCAACTGGCGAGCGACGGCGGTCAGGTTTGCTTTCCGAAAGGCAGGCGCTGGTCGAATGGCCCATCTCCCGCTGTACTCGACGCATTGACGGAAGGCCTCCCAGCTCGGAATGGGAGGGGCAAGCGGCGTGACGGGGGAAGGTTGGGGTTCAGCAACTGCGGGCGCGCTCGCGGGCGGCGTTGCTACAGGGGGCGCAGAAGCCGTCTGCGCGGGGCTCGCTGGCGGTGGCGGCGAAGCAATGCTGATCGGCTGCGCCTGCGTGACCGCTGGCGTGCGGCACCCCACGGCGGAAGCCAAAGTGCTCGCTGCCAACACCATCCAGCGCTTGCCTGTTCTGGGGTGAACGCAAAGAACCATGGGGCAGAGTTACCGCGCTGAGCGTCGCACGTCACCTCACGCGACGGCGATTGGGGATTGGGTCACGCAGCTGCCCCTATTGCGGCTCATGGAGAAATCCGCAATTTGCGGCCGCCATCACCCACTCTGAGTCGTCCGAACACATATCGGATATGACTCACAAACACTCGATATCGGTCTTTCCGGTTGTTCGTCGCTTGCTGAGCGGCGCGGGCCCACTGGTTGCAGTCCTCCTACTCGCAGCTTGTTCTGCGAACGATCCGGGCGCGAGAGCCACGGGGGCGTCGGATTCGACGGAATCAGTCAACGCGGACGGGACGAAAACCAGGCTTGGAGAAAGCTCTCCGGACTGGTCGCTCGACGACTGCAAATCTGCGAAGCTGCCGAAGGGAGATTTTGACGCGTTCATCGCGTTTTGCCGCGCGCAAGCCGCCAACGCGCGAGGGAATGCGGAGTCCGTGCGCAATCTCTCGACCGCTGTGGAGGGCGATGTGTACTCCCACCGAGCAACCCTTGCCGAGCTGAACTTCGCAGAGGTGCCGACGTGGAGCGACGCGGATATCAGCGCGCAATTCGCCCGTGCGCGGGACGATCGCTACCTGACCCAATTCGACTCGACCGAACCGAACTTCCCACGCCGGATGTCGTGGCTCTACCCTGACGATGGCTGTTTTGCTCGCGCCGAACAGGTCGACGTCCGAGTGGCTCAAGCCGGAAAAGCGAGACCCTACAAGTTGTTCGCGTTCGGCAATCCGTTGCGGGTCTATACGGACAACGCTTCCGGCGGCATGGTCGAATGGGGATATCACGTCGTGCCGGTGGTCAAGAATAGCGCCGGTGAACCGATCGTCTTCGACCCGGCGCTGAGTCCCTGCAAACCGCTGCCGTACAAACAATGGCTCGCGCTGATGGTCGAGGACATGGCGGACTATGACAACGTGGCGGGACGCTTCGGCGTCGCACTCGCCGACTCTGGGGCTTACTATCCCACCAACCTGGCGTCGGGTGAGCCGCCGCACTCCGCCGAGTCGCTCAATGACCTGCAGGGATACTACCTATCCGCCGAGTGGTCGCGACAGACCGAACTCGGGCGCGACCCCACTGTGGTCCTCGGCGAGCAGCCGCCCTGGAGCGGCGACGCTTGCCGAGGAGAGTGAGTGACATAGTGATGATGCCTCCGCCCCGACGCAGCCGCGTTTACGCCGCGCGGCTTTCGCTTTTAGCGCCGCTCGCTCTCGCAGCAGCAGGCGACGCAGCCGTGTTCCGCGCAAGTGCCACATGATGCCTCGACCTGCCGTCGGAGCGCCTCGCGCGCGCGGAACAGGCGCACTGCCGCGTTGCTAGCGGTGATCCCGGTCTCTGTCGCGAACGCAGCTACTGATGCACCCTCGACTTCGACGCGCCGGAGGGCGTCGGCGTACTCGGGTTTCAGGGTGGCGGCCAGTCGGGTCACGCATCGACACACCTCGTCTCGCACGGCTTCGATTGGCTCGCTAGCGACTTCCAATTCAGCCGCAAAGCGCGTCAGTGCGCGCTCCACCGCTCCCTTGCGGCGATAGTGATCGATCGTGGCGTTTCGCAGTGCCCGGTACAGAAACGGCACAATCGCTTCGTCCTCACGTAGCGTCTCCAGTTGGCCGAGGCTGCGGACGAAGGCGGTTTGCAGAATGTCCTCAGCCAGATCCCGCCGTCCCACGCGGCGTTCGAGGAAGCTCAAGAAGTCTCGGTGGTTGTCGACCAACACCCGAACCACCTGCTCGCTCGGCGGCTGGTTCGGTACCTCGGGAGGGGGGATGAGCATGCCCCAACACTGTTGCTGTGCGGAAGAGCCCGCAAGGGCCCGTTCCGCGGGAAAATCCTTTTTTGTTCGACCAGGTGTAATGCCCGGCGCCGGCTGCGTCTTCAAGAGTGAGCCCAACGCTCGGAAAGAACAAAATCAGATGTCGAAACCAGCCAACCCCGATTGTTCCTGCTCGTCCTGCAACCACGAAGCCTGCGCGTGCAAGCCCGCGGCGGCAAAGTCAGACTGCAAATGCGCACCGGAGTGCGGGTGCGCCGCGCCTTGCCGCTGCAATGGCTGCTCGTGCTGCGGCAGCTCCACGCGGTAACGCGGTAAGCGAGCACACTCGATGTGAGGCGTCTCGCGAGCCATCGTAAGGCGCTTTACATCGGGCGCACGCACCGCACCCACGCCGTCGGAAAGCTATTCCAAGCGCCTTCCGCGCCGGAGTTGTATCCCGTGAACCCGTCGTCGAAATTGAGCCCCCAGCCTTGGGTCGCGTCCTTCACGTATGCCTGCGACGACCAATCGCTTCGAGTCAGAAGTACTGCGCCAGCTCATCAACCCCTCCCGTCACGACCCCCGAGCTTGGAATTTCCGACGGACTAGCCAGAGATTTTCGAACGAATTTTGGTCACATTGCGTCGGCTGACCTCTCTACCGAGTCAGAGGGTCGCGACAGCAGGGCGACAGCAATCGACTGCGAGTTTCTTAGTCACGACGAAGTAGGCAACTCTGCAACGCTCGAGACTCGAGGACGATGCGTTCATCTCGCGGACGCATCGACAACACGACAACTCCATGTTCACGTCTCCCGCGCGCCGACTCTTTTCGGCGTAGAAAGCAGGCTCATCGTGTCGAAGCCGTCATTGCCTCAGGCGCCCGCAACAGCAGAAGAGCGGGACGATCGCGCTCAGCAACTTGCCCTCGCTCGGACTGCCTACAACTATGTTCGCAGCTACCCGAACTTGGCGAACGTACCCCTCTCGGCCCGCCTACCGTCAGACGAAGCGTTCTCGGCCGACTACAATCTGAAGCTCGCCAGTGTGCTAGCGCCCCTGACCGAGAATTTTCTCGCCGCCGTTGCTTGGGTGTTGGGGAGAGAGTTCGATGACGATGCCTCGTCCGCGGACATCAAGGCGATCGCCAAAGCCTTCGAGGGCTTGAACAAGCTCAACTTGGACTACGACAACGACAAGACGATAATCACCGCGTTCGTCGAGACCATGAAGACGCAGCTGCCGGATCTTTTGACTCGCATGTCGAACTTGCCGAGCGACGTCCAGCGCCTGCTTTCTGGGTTCGAGACCACGCTACGAGAGGCGGGCAAAGAAGGGCCAACTGCGTTCCTCAAGACGTTGCTGTACGCAATGGTGGCGACGGGAAGCAACGGAGACCGCGACCTCAGACCAACCTCGGTGGCAGACTTCGAGAGTCTGTTCCAGACTTTGCCAAAGCCCGCATCGCTCACACAAGAGCGAGAGGAATGGATGCCTACGGAGGGAAAGCCATGCGAGCAAGACTGGTTCTTCGGCTACCTGCAGGTGGCGGGGTTCAATACGACCAACCTGTGCGGTGTGTCACCAGAGACGCCAGCAGCGAGGGGCATTGGGCTTGCGGAGCTGCTCCGCAAGATGCCCATCACGGACGGCACTCTTCAAAGTGTCGTGGGTAATCGAAAAATCACCCTCGAGAGTGCAGCCCAGGCCGGCAAGCTCTACGTCTGTGACTACGCTGCTCTAGCGGACGCAAAAGGCAGCAAAATTCACGACGAATGGCGGTACGTGACTGCGCCGATCGCGCTCTTTTACTGGAACGACGACAAGGGCAATCTCCCAGCTGGGTATCCGACGCGAGGATACGGAGGTCAGCCCGGCTTTCTGCAACCGATCGCCATTCAGCTCGCGCAGGCGCCAGATCCAGAAAAGTCGCCCATCTTCACCCCGAACGACTGCGCAGGCGGAAACGACAAGGCGCTCCTGAAGTGGCAAATTGCCAAGCTGTTCGTGAACGCCGCCTGCGCGACGCAGCACGAATCCGTGGCTCATCTAGGTGAATGCCATTTGGTGATGGACGCGATCGTCGTCGCCACCCACCGCCAACTCGCTGAGCGGCATCCGCTCTTCAAGCTGCTTTGGCCGCACATGCGCTTCACGCTCTCCATCAACGACGGAGCGATGCACAACCTGGTGATCCCGGGCGGCGTGGTTGCCACCAACGTAGGGACGGCCATTTCGTCGACGCTCGACCTGGTCAACTCTGCGCGTATTGCGTACAGCTGGGACGACCAAAGTCCAGAGCGCAATTTCGAAAAGCGTGGCGTGGCGGGCAGCCGCTTCGTGTTCCCGTTTCGCGACGACACCTTGCTCGTGTGGAACGCAATCAAGACGTTCGTCGGCGATTACCTAGCGCACTACTACGACGATGCGCTCACCTTGGAAGCTGATCTCGAGCTCCAAGGCTGGATCAATGAGCTCGCGTCGCCTCAATACGCCAACATCCAGGGCATCAGCGGTCTCGTCTGGAACGAAGAGAAGCAGTCCTGGGGCATCACCAGCTTGAAGCGTCTGACCGAAATCGTGGCGCAGATCATCTACACGGCTGGCCCCAAGCATGCCGCCGTGAACTACCCGCAGTATCCGTTGGGCGCTTACGCACCGAGCGTCGCGGCCGCGGTCTACGATGAGCCGCCCACCAAGAGCCAAGAGCTCGCCAAGCCCGAGCAATGCTTGAAGTGGTTCCTCCCGCTCGACGTCGCCCTATATGCGCTCTCTTTTGAGTACCTGTTGAGCGGAATGCAGTACGACAAGCTCGGTCAGTACGACTCGGACTTGCTCGTGCCGTATTTCGAAGACGGAGTAGTGCGGGATCTGGTCGCCGCGTTTCAGGCCAAGCTCGCGAGCGTCGAAATGACGATCAGAAAGTCCAATCACGAGCGGCCGTTGCCGTATCCGTACCAGCTGCCGTCGCTGATCCCGAATAGCATCTCGATCTAGCGCAAAGCCAATCCGCCAATCCCACGTGTCAGCGCGTGGGATTGGTTCGGTGCTTGGCGCCGGCGGTGTTAGCCTCGGAGACCGTGCGAATCATTCGGTACGCGTTGGCTGGGCTGGCACTGTTGGCGTGTGGTTCGTCGTTCGAAACAGTTCCGCTCGCACAGCGAATCAAGCTGGACGAAACCGGCGGATTGACCTGCGCCTCGAACGACGATTGTTGGTGTCGCAACTTCACGGGCGCTGAGTTCGTTCCCGGCCGCGAACGCGCGTCGTGCTGCACGAAGAAGAGCAAGTTCTGCCCCGCTGTCGGCGCATGTCAGCTGTGCACTTACGAGTGACGGATGGTGACAACGGCCGCGCAGTCGCCTTCACCGAGTCGAACGGCACGGACGCCAACACCTACGTCACGCGCTGGACCTCGGCGATCCCCGAAGAGCCGGTGCTGGCGCGAGCGGGCGCGCGGCCCTGCGGCGTCTCGGCGCTGTGCGCCCTTTCAGGCACGCCGGACTTCTGCAACTAAGTCTGGTATTTGCCCGTTCCGGGGGTGGACGCACCGCGCGTGCTCATCGACGGAACCCGCCAGATGGGTGTTAGGCTGGGGCCGAGGACGGATGAACCAAGGGCTTCCGATCGAAATCCTATTGGTGGAGGACAGCAACACCGATTTGGAATTGACGTTGCGCGCGCTGAAGAAAGCCAATCTGGCCAATCGCATCGAGACCGTTCGCGACGGTGAAGAGGCGCTCGACTTCTTGTTTGCGCGCAACCGCTATAGCGAACGCTCGCTCGACGATAAGCCGCGCTTGGTATTGCTCGATCTCAAACTGCCAAAGGTCGACGGCTTGGAGGTTCTGAAAGCCGTCAAATCGGATGCTCGGACGCGATCCATTCCGATCGTGGTGTTGACCTCCTCCAGCGAGCAGCGAGATATCGTCGAGACCTACAACCTCGGGGTCAACAGTTACATCGTGAAGCCGGTCGACTTCGATGGCTTCACGACCGCGATCGCCGAGCTCGGACTTTATTGGCTGGTTCTGAACTCAGCACCCGGCTCGTCGACGTGAGCGAATTTCTCGACATTTTGCTGGTCGAAGACAGCTCGGCCGACGCCGAGTTGATCGAGCGTGTGCTTCGCGTCGGCGGTGTGCGGTTCGCGCTCAGGCGCGTCCACGATCGCGCGAGCTACGAGCAGGCGCTCGAGCAGCGACCGGACTTGGTGCTGTCGGATCACGCGCTGCCGCAGTTCGACGGCATCACCGCGCTCACGCTGCTCAAGGCGCGTTTCGCAGAAGTGCCGTTCATTTTGGTGTCGGGGACGATCGGTGAAGATTTGGCCGTCGCCGCCATGCGTGAGGGTGCGGCTGACTACCTGTTGAAGGATCGCCTGTCGCGTCTGCCGGTCGCTGTGCACAGCGCGCTCGAACGAGCTCGATTGATGCAAGAGAAGCGAGAACTCGAGGTGCGGTTGTTACGCGCGCAGCGGCTCGACAGCTTGGGGAGACTCGCGGCTGGCGTAGCGCACGATCTGAATAACTTCATTTTGCCGATCCTGGTCGCCGAAGGATTGCTGCGTGAGACGATCACCGAGCCATCACAGGTGGACCTGCTCGACACCATCGAGAGCAGTGCGCTGCGCAGCGCGAAAGTGTTGAAGCAGCTGCTCAGCTTTGGTCGTGGCGCTGCCGGTGAGCGCACGCCGATGCGCCTGAACTCCGCCATCGAAGAGATGTCGGCGATCATTCGCGACACGTTCCCCAAAGACGTGGCAGTGCGCGTCGAGATCGGAGCCGACGACGTGTCGGTGCTGGCGGACGCGACTCAGATCCAACAAGTCTTGATGAACCTGTGCGTGAACGCCCGCGACGCCATGCCGAACGGCGGCACGCTGACCATTCGCTTGGTGCTCGCGACGATCGACGCCGCGACGGCGAGCAAGTACCCAGGTAGCAGGCCAGGCCCGTACGCGGTGCTCTCGATCAAAGACACCGGTATGGGGATCGCGCCCGAACACTTGGGCAACATCTTCGACCCCTTTTTCACCACCAAAACGCCGGACAAAGGCACTGGTCTCGGCTTGGCCTCGGTGTTCGGTGTCATCGAGAGCCACGGTGGCTTCGTTCAGGTCACCTCGGGTCTCGGTTCAGGTTCGGAGTTTCACGTCTATTTGCGGGTGCATCACGCCGAGCCGCTGCGCGAGGCGCAAGTCCAGACGCGAGAGGGGCCGCTCGCGCCAGAACCCCTGTTGCTCCTGGTCGATGACGGACCGGCCATCTTGCGCGTTCTCGAGTCGAGCGTTCGACGTCGCGGCTATCGCGTGATCGAAGCCCGAGACGGCATCTCCGCGCTGAGCAAAATCGAACAACATGCCGGCGAAATTGCGGCGGTCGTCACGGATTTGGTCATGCCCAAGCTCGACGGCTTGTCATTGGTGAAAGCAATGCGCGAGCGCAACGTGAACGTGCCCGTGGCCGTGATGACCGGCGCGATCACCGCCGAACAAGTCGAGAGCTTCCGAGCGCTCGGTGTGCGCGAGATCCTACGCAAGCCGTTCGGCGCGGACGCATTCCTCGGTAGTCTGACGCGTTTGTTGGCGGTGGAGAAGGATGGCAATGAGCGGCGAGAGTGAGTCTCGTTATCGGCAAATCGTCGAATCGTTACCGCAATTGGTGTGGACGTGTGACGCCCAGGGCGCCGCCAACTACATGAGTCGTCAGCTGCTGGCGTTCTTGGGCATGCCCGAGGAAGCGCTGCTGGGCGACAAATGGGGACAGCCCATCCATCCGGACGACCGCGCTCCGGCAAACGAAGCGTGGCGCAGCGCGGTACAGGCAGGCTCGGAGTATCGCACTGAGTTCCGGCTTCGACGTCACGATGGCGTCTACCGTTGGTGCGAGGCGCGGGCCATTCCGCTGTACGACGACGCGGGATCCATCGTGCAGTGGTTCGGCTCGAACACAGACATCCACGAGCAGCGTGAAGTGCGCGAAGCGCTGGCCGCGGAAAAGCTGCGCCTCGAGAAGATGGCGGCGGCTTCACCTCAGATGTTGCACTCGGTCACCGCGACGCAGCGAGGACAGGTCACCTTTCCGTACGTGAGCCCGTCGCTCACGCGCCTGTTCGGTCTCAGCTCGGAGCAGCTCGCGCAAGACGGCACGCCACTGCTGCGCATGTATCATCCGGACGACGCCGAAGGCGTGCGACTCGCGGTCGAGAAATCGGCGCGCACGCTTTCTCCTTGGCGTCACGAATGGCGCGTGGTCATTCCGGGGCGCGGCGAGGTTTGGATCGAAGGGCACTCGATGCCCGTGCTCGGTCCAGACGGAAGCGTGACCTGGCACGGCAGCATGAACGACATCTCGGAGCGCAAGCAGGCCGAGCAGGAAATCAGGCGGCTCAACCAGGAACTAGAACAACGCGTGCAGGAACGCACAGCCGAACTGGAGGCTGCCAATCGTGAACTCGAGGCCTTCAGCTACTCGGTGTCGCATGATTTGCGCGAGCCCCTGCGCGCGATGAGCGGGTTCTCTCGCGCGTTGATGGAGGACTTCAACGATGGCCTACCGCCCGAAGCCCAGCGTTACTTGAGTAACGTGTGCGGTGCGGCAGCGCGAATGGGCCAACTGATCGACGAACTGTTGGCCTTCTCTCGTCTGGCA
This sequence comes from Polyangiaceae bacterium, assembly GCA_035634635.1. Taxonomy (GTDB): domain Bacteria; phylum Myxococcota_A; class Polyangia; order Polyangiales; family Polyangiaceae; genus PMG-095. The sequence goes on along the minus strand of DASQCO010000112.1, from coordinate 75,382 downwards.
CGAACACCCCTGAAGTTGAGGCCTGTCGACACCAAAGACATGGTCGCGCAATGCTTACTCGAGCTGAAGCCTGGGCAAGCCCAAGTGAGCACAGGCGATCTACCGCCGTCTCAGGCCGATCCCGCGCTGCTGCGCCAAGTGTTCGTGAACTTGCTGAGCAACGCGTTCAAATATTCGCGACACCGCACGCCCCCGCAGGTCGAAATCGGATCCTATCGCGACGAGCAGGGCAAAGTCGTCTTCTACGTGCGCGATAACGGCACTGGTTTCGACATGAGCTACGCCTCGAAGCTATTCGGTGTTTTCCAGCGCTTGCATCGCCAAGAAGAGTTCGAAGGTACGGGCGTTGGACTCGCGATCGTGCAGCGCATCGTAACCCGCCACGGCGGGCGCGTTTGGGCCGAGGCAGCGCCCGACAAAGGCGCGACGTTCTCGTTCACGCTCGAGTGAGGACTGACGCAGCTTCGAGGGGGCTCGTGGCACGGCATCGGTAAATGCAGGACACGAATCCGCCACGGGGCGTGCGACGAAACGGCGCAATCGACGTGCTCAGAGGTTGGGCCGTGCTCTCGGTCATTCTGTTGCATCTGAACATCCGCGTTCCGTTCGATGGGTGCGCACTGGGCCGTGCATTGCCGAACTCATCGTACAAGTTGCTCTTTTGGAGCGGCTATCCAGCAGTGATGGTCTTCTTCGTCATCTCCGGCTTCTTAATCACGACCGTGAGCGAGGCACGTTGGGGCGAACTCGTGCGCATCGACGTACGGAGGTTCTATCGAATTCGGTTCGCGCGCATCGCGCCGACGTTGGCGCTGTTCGTGCTCGTGCAATCGCTGCTCCAGGTCGCTGGCGTCGCTGGGTTTGCTGAGTCGCGACCGTCCGCGTCGCTCGCGGCTACCGTGTTCTCCGCGCTGACGTTCCACCTGAATTGGCTCGAGGCCAAGATGGGCTACTTGCCGGGCGCTTGGGACGTGCTCTGGTCATTGTCTGTTGAAGAGCTGTTTTACTCTGGCTTTCCGGTGCTGGCTCGCGTCCTGCGTCCGCGCTTCATGCTCTACGGCCTGCTCATTGCTTTCGCGATCTTTGGGCCGTTCGCGCGTGTGGCTATGAACAGCAGCGAGCTCTGGCGAGATCATTCGTATTTGTCCTGCATGGGTGAAATCGCGATCGGCTGTTTGGCAGCGCTGCTGTGGCGGCGCCACCCACCATCCAAGGCGTTCGCCGGGGCGCTGTTAGCCGGCGGCGCTGTGCTGATGGGGTTCGTCCTGTACTTCCGCCACGCCGTTCGAGCTCTCGGTCTGTACGACCGAGGGCTCGATGTGACGGTGCTCAGCCTCGGCACGGCGGCAGTCTTGATTGCCGTGACCATGGTGCCCAGCGAGACGGTCACGACGAACCAGCGCGCATTCGCCCCATTGCGCTGGTTCGGTAGGAATAGCTACGAGATCTACCTGTCGCACCTATTCGTCGTCATTCCCGCGTCATTGTTGTGGCGGCGCGTCGACAGTTCGCCCCTCATTCCACTCTTGTACGCGATGGTCATAGCGATGTCAGGGGTGCTCGGTGCGCTCGTCTCGGAGTTCTTTTCGAAGCCATGCAGTCAGCGCCTGCGCGCCCGCTCGTAGCGCGCTCGTTCGTGCGCCGAAAGCGAGCGGTATCAGAGTTAGTAGAATGAACCCGATTCGTAGCTCGCCGGCACGGGGGCGAGATGTCACCGCCGAGCCCACTCATCATGGTGGCACCGCCGGTCGAACCCGACGACGACTTTGAATCACCGCAAGCTGCCAAAAGTAGCAGTGCGCCCACCGACCCCACCCCGAGAACTGCCACCCTCATGGAGCGACCTTAGGAGTGTTGTCGTTTGCTTGCAACTCCGCGGCGATTGTTCAACGCGTGCAGGGACGCGGTTGACACGTTTGCCCGTCGCAGATGCCTGATTCGCAGCTCGAAGCTTGGTCGCAGCTCGCTCCGGCCTTGAGCAACGGTTGGCAGGTTGCCTTCTCGGTCGCCGTTTTCGAGCGACAATAGAGGCCGCTGTTGCACGTGAGTTGATAGTCGCCGTTGGAGCAGAGCGAGCCCTGCGTGTGGTCCCCGGTGGCCTCACACACGCCTTGATCGTTACACCACAGACCGAGCCGCGGATTGCAGATCTTGAATTGAGCCTTGTCGCAAGCCTCACCCGCGTGCTCGAGCAAGTTGAATGTGCGACAGACGTGGGTCGAGGGATCACACATCCCTTCCGCGCACATATCGTCTTCGTCCGTGCAGGCGCCGCCCAGGGCGATCGGCTCCTGGCAGGTTCCGAGAGCGGCGCTCGCGTCCGCACCTGCGACGTGGCCACACCAGAGCGAGTCGACGCACAGCGATAGAGTGTCGATGTCCACGAGTTCGCGCGTGCACGGCTGACCGAGCGTCGCTTTCGGCGCCAGCGGCACAGTGCGGCAGACCCCTCCAGAGGTCGCCCCATGATCACAAAACGTGTAGCCGTTTCCCGCCGCGCATTCATCGCCGCTTTGGCAAGCTTCGCCCGACGCGCTGCGCGCTCGACAGGTGCCCGGGCACTGCGCGCCGACTGCACAGTAAGCGTCGCCCGCGCAGTCTTCGCTCCGCTGACAGGACGACCCTTCAGCGACTTGCCCTTCGAACATGTCTCGGCAGCTGCCTCGCGTGAGCGAATCAGTCCCGTTGCAAGCGGCGAGCTCGTCCAAACAAGCTTGCGCCTTCGCGGGCACGATTCGCAGAGCGCCGCTGCTCAGCTGCACACGCAGATCGCGTATCGATGCTGCCTTCGCGTTGACGTCTACCATGAGCGCCTCGCAGGCCGCCGCGGTCTTCAAGATCAGACGCGCACCCACGAAGTCATCGTTGCCCTCTGCGCATCTGAACAACCTGGCGCAGTAGCCGCGCCCTTCCGCCGCCAAAATGCCGTCCAAATCCATCACGGATTCGGCTGTGGTTCCGGAGCCGCCCGCTCCGGACATGCCTGCCTTGGTGCCATCGGAACTGCAGGCGCCCATGAGCACCCCCGCACCGATGACCACCGCGCCTGAAACTCGAAACCAACGCCCCGCCACCACACTCAGATCCATCCGCCGGAGTGTGCGGGACCCGAGCTGCCACTGCAAGACGGTATTACTTAGAAGGATGAAGTGGGTTCGGGTTTGGGTCACGCGTCCGGCCAAGCGCGTCTCAGGGAGAAATCCGCAAATTGCGGCTCTCACCGAAGCGTCATGCGAGCCGCTGCGCACAGTGTCGTACTGAGCGACTCATCCATTCGCCTCGCGTGTGGTGCGCTGAGCTTGGCTCCCTGAGATTGAACCGCAGAGCCGCGGAGGCCGCAGAGATCAGAGGAAGATTTGGGGGTTCGCAATCAACGTCGCAGCGCACGTTGTCACGACGCAATTCGCCCGAGGAAGAGCAAACCAGAATCTTGTCTCTCTCAGATCTCTGCGGTCTCTGCGGCTCTGCGGTTAGTCCCTCTTCCTCTTCTCGTCCGCGACGCCGAAGGCTGGGGGTGCTGGGACGTGTTGATTGACCATCAACAAAAAAACTCGCCCTGCACCGGTTCGGTGCGTCCGTACTTCTACTTAGTCGTGACTGAGTAGGACTGCGAATTGTCGCGTCTGTCGTCGCGCCGGACACTAAGAGCGTTGTTTGAACGGAGGAAATGGTCATGTTGTGCCAAGCGTCATCGCCTTGCGAGGGTCGAGTCGTGCTCGTGAGTGGCGGGGTGGATAGCACGGTGTTGCTTTATCGAGTTTATGAAGCAGCGCGCACGGACGGTATGCGCATCGTGCCGCTGTTCGTCGACTACGCGCAGCGCGCTGCGCGGCAGGAACAGGACGCTGCGGAATGGCACGCTCGGCACCTGGGTTTGTCGCTGCAAGTGTTGGACATGTCGCGCGTGGGCGAGTCCTTTCGTCGTGCGGAAGCGCTCAAGCGCCATGTCCCGTTGCCGCATCGGAATCTCGTCGTGCTCAGTCTTGCGCTGAGCTATGCGGAAGTGGCACGTTGCGCCTCGCTGGCCATCGGCGTGATTGGGGATGACGTGGACGGTTATGCGAGCGCTTCGACGGCGTTTTTGTCGGCGCTTCGCAATCTGGCGGCAACGTTGGGTCGCGTCCGCGTCGAAACGCCGTTGATCGACCTCAGCAAATCCGGAGTCGTGATCGAAGCGGCGCGGCTCGGTGTGGATTTGGAGCGCACCTATAGCTGCATGCTCGGCAGAGACGAACCTTGCGGACGTTGCAGCCAATGTCAGGGACGAACAGGTGCGCTCGAGGATGCGCGACGTTCGCTGCTGTGGTGACGGACGCGCGTAGAACTACGGAGTCGTGCCTCGGTAGTCTTGCGAATTTGAAGAGAGCGCTGCTTACGACACAGTGACGATATCGGAGCCTCGTATCCATGACCGCCCAAATCAGTCCTACATTTGCTGCCGATTCCGACCCGCGCGAGACGGAAGAATGGCTCGCTGCGCTCGGCTCGGTGATTGCGCGCGAAGGCGCTGAACGCGCGGAATTCCTGCTGCGGCGACAGTCCGAGTTCAGCAGGCAGCGCGGGATCGGCACGGCGACGAGCCGCAATAGCGCGTACCTCAACACCATCGCGGTCGAGCACGAGCAACAATTCCCGGGTGACGCTGCGCTCGAGCGAAGACTCGAAGCCGTCATGCGCTGGAATGCACTCGCGACGGTGTTGCGCGCGAATCGCGACCATTCGGGTCTTGGCGGTCATCTGGCGAGCTACGCTTCTGCTGCGACACTCTATGAAGTCGGGTTCAATCACTTCTTCCGCGCGACAGCGTCGGAAGGCTCTGCGCACGACGGGGATCTGGTGCTGTATCAGGGGCACGTTTCGCCCGGGATCTACGCGCGCGCGTTGCTGCAGGGTCAGCTGACGACGAAACTCCTCGATCGCTTTCGGCGTGAGGTCGACTCTCCGGGGTTGTCTTCTTATCCACACCCGTGGTTGATGCCGGAGTTCTGGCAGTTCCCCACGGTGTCCATGGGGCTTGGCGCGCTGTCGGCGATCTATCAAGCGCGCTTCATGAAGTACCTGGAAAATCGCGGATTGGCCAAGACCGAGGCACGCAAAGTCTGGTGCTTTCTCGGCGATGGCGAGATGGACGAGCCTGAGTCGATGGGCGCTTTGGGCGTCGCCGGTCGCGAGAAGCTCGACAACTTGGTGTTCGTCATCAATTGCAATTTGCAGCGCTTGGACGGCCCCGTGCGCGGTAATGGCAAGATCATCCAGGAACTGGAGCGTGCATTTCTCGGCGCCGGTTGGAACGTGATCAAAGTCATCTGGGGTGGCAGCTGGGACGCTCTCTTGGCGCGCGATCGCTCGGGTGCCTTGAAGCGTCGCATGGAGGCCTATCTCGACGGCGAGTACCAAACGCTCGGTACGCGAGACGCCGCGTATCTGCGAGAGCACTTTCTCGGCAAGGATCCGGAACTTGCGGCGCTCGTCTCGAACATGAGCGACGAACAGCTACTTTCGTTGGAGTACGGCGGCCACGATCCGCAAAAGGTGTACGCCGCATACGCTGCAGCGGTCGCTCACCGCGGTCAGCCGACGGTGATCTTGGCCAAAACGGTGAAGGGCTACGGGCTCGGTTCGCGAGCGGCGGGTCGTAACGTGGCGCACCAAGGTAAGGACATGACCGCCGATGATTTGCGCGCGTTTCGCGCGCGCTTCGCGCTGCCGCTCGACGATTCGCAGCTCGCGAGTTTGGAGTACTGGGTGCCGTCGCCACAATCTCCCGAACTCGAATATTTGAAGGCGCGTCGCGAGCAATTGGGTGGCCCTCTGCCAGCGCGAAAGCGCGCACTGCCGCCGCTCGCCGTGCCGGCGCTCTCGAGCTTCGCGCCCGTGATGGAAGCGTCGTTGCCCGGGCGCGCATCGTCCACCACTCGCGCGTTCGTGCGCGTGCTCGAGATCTTGCTGCAGGACGCACAGCTCGGCCCGCGCGTGGTGCCGATCGTCGCCGACGAAGCGCGGACCTTCGGCATGGAAGGGCTATTTCGCAAGTATGGGATCTGGTCACAAGAGGGCCAGCTCTATCCACCAGAAGACGAGCGCTCACCGAATTTTTACAAGGAATCTGCGAGCGGACAGCTCCTGCAAGAGGGGATCAGCGAGGCCGGAGCGATGAGCTCTTGGCTCGCGGCGGCGACCTCGTACTCGGCGCACGGCCTGCAGATGATCCCATTCTTCATCTACTATTCGATGTTCGGCGTGCAACGCACGGGCGACCTGTGGTGGGCGGCGGGTGACTCGCGTGCGCGCGGCTTCTTGCTCGGTGGAACCTCTGGTCGCACCACGCTCAACGGCGAGGGGCTGCAGCACGAGGACGGACACTCTCACGTCTGGGCTGCCGCCATCCCCAACTGCGTGCCCTACGATCCGTGCTTTGCCTATGAAGTCGCGGTGATCATTCACGACGGACTCCGGCGCATGCTGCATGATCAAGAAGACGTCTATTTCTACATCACGCTGCTGAACGAGAACTACGAGCAGCCCGCATTGCCGGGCGGGATCGAAGCCGACCTATTGCGCGGGATGTATCGATTGCGCAGCAGCGGTTCCCCCGCAGCAGCGCACGTCCAACTCCTCGGCGCGGGCGCGATCCTGCGAGAGGTGATTGCTGCAGCGGAGCTGCTCGCAGCGGATTGGGGCGTCACCGCCGATATTTGGAGTTGCCCGAGCTTCACGTTGCTCGCGCGAGATGGGCAGTCGAGCGAACGTTGGAATCTGCTGCACCCGGACGTCAGCGAACCGCGCTTGTCGCACGTCGAACGCTGTTTGCGCGACACGCGCGGTCCGGTGATCGCAGCGACGGACTATGTGCGCGCTCTCCCGGAGCAAATCCGACCCTGGGTGCGCGGGCGCTACACGGTGCTCGGCACGGATGGCTTCGGTCGTTCGGACACACGTGAACGGCTGCGGCACTTCTTCGAAGTCGATCGACATTGGATCGTCTTGGCCGCGCTCAAAGCCTTGGCCGACGAGCAAATTCTGCCTGCGGCGACGGTGCTGGCGGCGCTCCATCGCTATGGCCTCGACCCAAACAAAGCCGATCCGAGGACGGTCTGATGACGATGACTCAGTTGATCGAAGTACGAGCGAACGGTTTATCGGGCACGGACGCTTTCGTGTCTCAAGTGTCCGTGTCGGTAGGGGAGACGGTCGAACAGTTTGCTGTTCTGGCCGGGATCGAGCTCGGTAAAGCGGCTGTCGAAGTGACTGCACCGGAGGCAGCGCGAGTGGCCCAGGTGCTGGTTGCCGTGAATGATTCCGTCCAAGAGGGCGATCTACTGCTCGTACTCGAGCGTATCGCGTCCGAAGCGCCGACAACTCGCGTGCCAACGCCGAGCACCGAACCCAAGCCCCCCGCGCTCCAAGCCGCCGCTCCCAACAGTGCGATCCAGGACTTTCACGCGAGTCCGTGGATTCGCGGTTTGGCGCGCGAACGAGGCCTCGATCTCACTCGAATCGTGGGCACCGGTCCGCGCGGGCGCATCCTCGAAGAAGATCTGGCGCAGCCCCGTGGCCCCGCGACGGCGCTCACGACCGCGCGCCCGGCCGAAGTCCGCCCGCTCTCGCTGCTGCAACGCGCGGTGGGCCGGACGGTCACGCAGACCTGGACCCAGGTCCCGCACGTCACTCAGTTCGACGAAACCGACATCACCGAGCTCGAGGCATTTCGCGTCGCGCTCAATCGCGAGCAAGACAAGAACGCGATCAAGTTCACGCTCTTGCCCTTCGTCGTCAAAGCGGTGGCTTCTGCTCTCTCGGCGTTTCCCGAGTTCAACGCGTCACTCGTTGGAGACGACCTCGTGCTGAAGCAGAGCATTCACATCGGCTTTGCAGTCGACACCGCGGACGGTTTGCGCGTGCCCGTGGTGCAGCACGCCGATCGCCTCGGTTTACGGCAAATCGCCCAGGAAATCGCGGGGCTTGCCGAGAAGGCCCGCGCCTCCAAATTGGTCGCTGCGGACGTGCAGGGTGGCTCTTTCACCATCTCGAATTTGGGCGGAGTGGGCGGCACCGCATTCACGCCGATCATCAACGCACCAGAGCTTTCGATCTTGGGCTTGTCCAAAGCCACGCTCAAACCCGTTTGGAACGGCAGCGCGTTCGTGCCGCGCCTCATGTTGCCGTTGTCGCTTTCCTATGACCACCGCGTGATCAACGGCGTTGCCGGCGCGCGCTTCGTCGCGCATCTCGCGTCCGTGCTCTCGGAGCTGCGACGAGCGCTGCTTTGAAGTCAGGGCCAAAGTCCAAAATGATTGACTGCCACTCTCGGAGCGAAAACCATGAATCCTGAAGCGACCCTCACAGACCGCGAATTGACCTGTGACCTGCTCGTGCTGGGGGGCGGCCCTGGAGGCTATTCGGCCGCGTTTCGTGGCGCCGATTTGGGCTTATCCACCATCATCGTCGAACGCGGCGCGACGCTCGGCGGCGTGTGTCTGAATGTGGGCTGTATTCCCTCGAAAGCGTTGTTGCACGTCGCGTCGGTCAATGAAGCCGCAGGAAAGCTCGCCGAACACGGTCTGATGTTCACAGGCAAAAGCGTCGAGCTCGACAAGCTGCGAGCGTGGAAAGACTCGACCGTGAGCAAACTCACCCGCGGGCTCCAGAGCCTGGCCAACGGGCGCAAGGTGCGCGTCGTGCGTGGCAGCGCTGAGTTCGTGAACGATAGGAGTTTGCAAGTTACGGGCGATCAGGGGGAGAGCAAGTTCATTCGCTTTGCTCACGCGATCATCGCGGCAGGCTCGGAAGCGCTGGATCCCTTCGCCCTTCTCGGCAGTGCAGAGGGAGCAGCGCTGGTTGGTGCAGACCCGCGCATCGTCGATTCGACGGGCGCACTGGCTCTGCCCACGCTCCCGAAGCGCATGCTGGTCGTGGGCGGAGGCGTGATCGGGCTCGAACTGGCCACGGTGTACGCGGCGCTGGGCGCCGAGGTAGACATCGTGGAAAAGGCCGATCGGTTGATGGCAGGGGCGGATCGAGACTTCGTGCGCGTGTGGACACGCAGCAACCAGAAGCGCATTCGTCGCATCCTGCTCGGCACCGTCGTGTCAGCATTGAAGAAAACTCCGCATGGGCTCGAAGTCGGCTTTCGCGGCCAAGCTCAAGAGCCCGCGGAATACGACCTAATCTTGGTAGCAGCGGGCAGAACGCCGAACGGAAACCTGATCGGGGCAGCCGCGGCCGGCGTGCGCGTGAGTGAGCGCGGCTTCATCGAAGTCGACTCGCAGATGCGCACGAACGTGCCTCACATTTTCGCAGTGGGCGACATCGTGGGTGCGCCGATGCTGGCGCACAAAGCGACTCACCAAGGCCATGTCGCAGCCGAAGTCGCGGCTGGTCTGCCCGCGCACTTCGATGCTCGGGTCATCCCCGAGGTTGCTTATACCGACCCAGAAATCGCCTGGGTCGGAGTCACGGTCGAGGGGGCGAAGCAGCGAGGTCAAAGTGTTCGCGAGCTCCTGTTCCCATGGCAAGCATCGGGGCGAGCCGTCGCGACGGGTCGCGATGAAGGCATGACCAAGCTCCTGATCGACGAAGCCACCGAGCGCGTGGTGGGAGGGGGCATTGTGGGTACGCACGCCGGCGATCTCGTGGGCGAGTTGGCACTGGCGATCGAAATGGGCTGCCATCCGACGGACCTCGCAAAGACCATCCATCCGCACCCGACGCTGTGCGAATCACTCGGTCTAGCAGCCGCAATTCACGCCAGCGCGTGCACCGAGTTGCCGAAAGCGTCGGCTTGAGTCAGCACGCTCGGCGACGACGACCGCGGCTCCGCCTGCCGCAGCATCACCGTCAGATAACCCTCAGGGATTGGTGTGGTGCGTTCAGCCCAGCGACGCACCTCAAAGCCCGCGCTGTTCCGATCACGGTGCGTCTATCGCGAGGCATCCGCTCAAACGCGCTACCAACCCCGAGACGCGCGAGGCCGCTCCCAGAGTTTGAACCGCCGAGCCGCAGAGGTCGCAGAGACCAGAACGAGATTTTGGGGCTCCCAGCACACGTCGAAGCGCACGTTGTCACGACGCAAACCGTCGCAAAGAGGAACCCTCAATCTCTCTCAGGTCTCTGCGGCCTCTGTGGCTCGGCGGTTAGTCCCTTCTCCCTCTCCCTGCGTCCGCGTCGCTCCACTACTTGCACTTGAGTGTCGCGAGCCCTTTGCCGGCGCCTGCGGCGGCGCGTAGGCCGTCGTGAATGCACTGCGGGGCGTGCGCGGCGTAGTCGTACCCGAGTGCCACTGGATACTTGGCCGTGGTGGTCCAGTCTGTCGCGTTGATGGTGCCTGTGCTTCCCGACGTCCAGCTAATACCAAATGGGTTATTCGGACCCACGTCGGCGGCGGAGGACAGATTGTTGCCGCGCAGCTCCCAGAAACCAACTGCATCGCTATCGCGCGCGGTGACTGGATTGACCACCTTCTCGAAGTAATTGGCTTCAACCAAGGCATAGCCGCCCATGCGCACGTTCACGCAGGACGTGGACACGTTCAGAAAGTAGTTGTTGAGCAAGTGTGAGTAGCCGTGACGCTGCAGCGGCGCACGCGAGCCGATGTTTTCGAACAAGTTATGGTCGAAGGTGATGTGGCGCACTTGGTCGTCGCTGTCGCTGAAGCCGTTCAGACTCACCTTGTGGTGGTCGTGCATGTAGTTGTACGAAACGGTGATGTTGTCGGCGCCCTTCTTGACGTCGATCATTCCGTCGAACGCGGTGTCGCCCGCGCCTTCGCACACGGCGAGTGAGGTGAACAGCTCGTTGTGATCGATCCAGACGTTCTTCGGCGCGCCGCCGCTCATGCCTTCGACCGACACGATGTCGGAAGCGTCACCGCCGGGGGTGAGCCCAATCGTCATGTTGCGGATGATCACATTGCTCGAGCTCGCTGCGATGTGGATGCCGAAGTTCGCGCTGGAGCCGTCTTCACCCATCAGGGTGATGTCGCTCTTGTTCTTGATCTCGAGCGTCTGCGCCGGGAGCGTGTGCTGCCGGCACGGGTCGTTGATGCTGGAAAAGTCGAATTTCCCCGAATATTTCAGCACTAGGCCGCCGCCCGAATAGGCGTCGATGGCGGCTTGCAACGCCGAAAGCGAGCTCGCGGTCACGGGCGCTACATTGCCGCCGCCCGTGGTTGCTTTGCCGTAGCCACCGGGTGCTGTCGCGGGAGCTCCGGTGCCAGCGCTCGTCGAGCTCGAGGTGCCAGCGGTTCCGCCCGCATTCGGAGCACCGCCGCTGCCGCTCATCGCCGAATTGCCGCCGACTGCTGGCGCACCGCCAGTCGCTCGCGCACCGCCACTTGCTGGCGCACCCCCGGTCGCTGAGGTCCCACCGCTGCTCGTCGCACTGCCGCCGGTGGCCGATGAACCGGCAAGGGCGCCGCTCGGGGCACCCCCACTGGGGCCGGCGCCACCAACGGTGCTCTGAGCACCGGCCGCGGCCGAGGAGCGTCCACCAATCGCCGTGCCGCTGGAGCCCGCTGCCGCGCTGTTTTCCGCGCTTTCAGGATCGCTCCCACAGGCGAGCAGGCCGAGAGACAAGGGCCAGGCGAGAGTTGCGAGAGCGCGCTTCGAAATCATCTGTACTTGATGCGTATCGGCGCTGAATCGATCCCTAGATCACGAACTTCCGCCGGCCGCGGAAATCTCCTCGAGTAGCCCCCATTCCTGGAGCCAACGAGCGAGACCGAGCGGAGTCGGACTGATGGGTGGCTGCAATTGGCGCAACTTGCGGGCGATGTTTTGGCGGTGGGCCTCGAGCGTGCGCACGGCGATATCGAGGTCGATGGCCACCTCCTTGTCACTCAGATCGCGCGCACAACGTCGCGCAACCTCTAGTTCTCGCGGTGTGAGGATATCGATGGGCGAAGAGCCGAGCTCTGGACCCATTCTAACCTCCAGCCCTGCGGACACGCTTTGAATCGCTGCCAACAACACGGCGGGCGCTGAGCTCTTCAGCACGTAGCCGCGCGCGCCCGCGCGCCGCGCACTGTCCACGTACGTCGCACGTTCGTACATGCTGAGCATGATGACGCGCAACTCTGGGTAACGCTGCGTGAGCTCTTGCGTGAGGCTGATCCCGCTTCGGTCCCCGAGGCCGATGTCGACGAGCAAGATTGCCGGTGTCGCGCGCGCCACGAGTTCCAGCGCCTCTTCGGCATTGCTGGCCTCGCCCACGATCTCGAGATCGGGGCTAGTTTCCAGCACCGCGCGCACGCCTTCGCGCACGAACGGGTGGTCGTCGACCAAAGCAATCCGTATCCGCTCGGGTAGCGAAGGTTTCATGCGTTCAACCCGAGCAGAGCGCTCACCTGAGTGCGACCCGGGCGTGAGTCGACGCTGAATCGCCCGCCCAGATCTTCCGTCCGTTGGCGCATGTTGTCCAAACCCATTCCTTCACGGGTGATGCGCGGATTGAAGCCGCGTCCGTTGTCCACGATTCGCAAACACACGAGTCGACCTTGGTCCTGACAGCTGAGCTCGATCGAAATTTCCGTCGCCGCAGCGTGGCGTTCGATGTTGGTCAGCGCTTCTTGAGCGATGCGGAAGAAGGCCACGGTCTGACGCTCGCCCACGTTCGTGTCGCCAATTCGATCCAGCAGCGAGACCTTGGTTCGAGATCGCTCTTCGAGTTCCTTGGCGAGCTCGGCCAAGGCCGCTGCGAGCCCGAGCTCGACCACGGTCGCGGGCTTGAGCGCGTGCGAGATCCGGCGCACATCGACGATGCTGTCGTCGAGGCGCGCGAGCCCCTTATCGAAGCATTGCTCGGCTCCCGCGGGATCCGAGGCGCGCTTTTGCCGACTGGCCTCGAGCTGAAAGCGCGCTGCGGCCAGCAGCTGCACGATGCCATCGTGCAGCTCACGCGCCACGCGCGTGCGCTCTTCCTCTTGGAGATGCAGAATGCGTTCCGCCATCGCTCGCAGCTTGCGATCCGCCAAGCGTTGCTCTCTGACGGTGAGCAAGAGCCCGCCGCAAAACACCACCAGAATGGCCGCCAAGCCAACCGCGCTGATGCGCCAAATCGTGCGCTGTGCGCTGGCGTGCGAAGCTTCACGCGTGGCCCGAATGGCCGTTTCTACGTCGTCGAGATAGACCCCGGTTCCCATCATCCACCCCCAGGGTTGCAGCAGCGAGACGTAGCTGAGCTTCTCGGTCGGGCTGAGGGTCGAGGGTTTCTGCCAGGTGTAGCGTTGAAACCCCGAGCCGCGTTGCGCGGTCGCGATCAAGGTTGGGATCACGCGTCGCCCCTGCGCATCGACCACGCCCTGCAAGTTGCGCCCGACGAGCTCGGGTTGCCGCGGGTGAACCAGGCACGTGCCCGCTTGATCGTAAAGAAAGAAGTAGCCATCTTCGCCGGAACGAGCCGCCGCGATGATGCGCTTCGCGCGCTCCTGGTTCGCGACGTCGTCTGACGTCATGCTGGCGGCAATTTCACTTTGCACGATGGCCACGGCATGAACGAGCTCGTTCTGCTTCTGTGCGATCATGGTGCGCTCGATCAGCTGACTCTGTTGCTCACCGAGCAGCGTGGCCTGTCGCATCACCTGCAGCGCCACGATGCCAATGGCGATGAGCAGCGCCAAACTGGAGAGCAAGATGAGCTTTGCCTTCAGTGACATGATGGCTCGTAAGCTCGATTTTGCGCTAAACGGCGCGAGTTACAACAGTTCGCGGCCGAGTACGTAGTTCTACGGAGACCTTCGGCCCCGAAAACCGAGGATTCTCTCGCGCTACTTCACGCTGTCGAACGCCTGCTGGAACTCCGTGGAGAACGCGCCGTCGACCCGGCTGATCTCGGAGCCCGTGTCCCAAAGCATCGGCACGATCCCGCGAGAGGTCGATGCTTTTGCCACCGCGGTCATCCAAGCCACGCGCGACGCGGCTTCACGCACATAAGGATCCGTGCCGCGAGTCACGCCAAATTCGCCGAGAATGATCGGGATCTTCTTGTCGGTGCTGCACGTGCCGAGTTTGCTGAATGCGTCCTCGAGCGCCTTCTTCTCGGCCGCGGTCCCCCACGTGGTCGAGACCGGCTGCGTGTCGTTCGCGCTGTCGTTCTTCTCTTTGATGGTGAAGGTCCAGGGCGTGTAATAATGGATCGACAAGAACAACTTCCCGGCGCCCGCCGGGTCGGTTGGAACGGTGAACGCCGGCACGCAGGTCTTGTCGATGTCGGTGTTGAAGCCCGCAATCAGCAGCGCCCGCGTCGCGTTGTATCCGCCCTGTGCGCGCACGGTGGTGACGAACAGCTGATTCATCTCGTTGAGCGGCGGAATGTTCGGGGTGCCGTACTTTTGACCGTCAGTGGTCCAGCTCCCTTCTTCGTTCATGCCTTCCAGGATCAGCTTGTGGTCCACGCCGCTGAACGCGCTGCCAATCTGCTTCCAATAGCTCGCGAACTTGCTCTTGATATCGCTGGTCAGAGAGAAGGGCGGCGAGCCATTCTCGTTGTTGATCCAGCCGCCATCCCAATGAATGTTGACGATGGCGTACATGCCGGCGCCGGTAATGAAGCCCACCACTTGCTTCACGCGGTCCATCTTGGCCGCGTCGATCACGCCGTTGTTGGCATACGTGTTCCACGCGACGGGCACGCGCACCGTCTTGATGCCGCGGCTCGCTAGGCCATTGATGAAGCTTTGCGTGATCAGCGGCTGACCCCAGCCGGTTTCCCACGTGGTCGTATTTTCGAGCGTGTTGCCGATGTTGGTGCCGAACCCCAGGGCCTTCACCAACGTTCGCGCGTCGATGGCTTCGCCGTTGCCACTTCCGCTCGTACCGCCAGTAGCGCTACCCGCGCTGCCGCCACCGCCAACGGACGTGCCACCAGAGCCCGCGCTATTGCCGCTCGAGCCTGCGCTATTGCTGCTCGAGCCTGCGTTGCTGACTGCATTGCCTCCGCTGCTGATTGAGCCAGAAACGCCGCCAGTGCCGCTGCTCGGGCTTGCGCCGCCGCTGCCCGTGCGGCCGCCCGTAGACGCCGTGTTGCCACCGCTCGCGCCGATCGCGCTCATTCCGGCGCTGCCGCCTGCAGCGCTCTCTGAAGAGCAACCGAGCCCACTGACGAGCAACGCCGGAGCTACGAAGCCAAGCGATAGTCTGCAGAAAGAGCCGAACCCAACTCGAGGCGCATGCGCGCCGAACCAAGACCGAGACAGCAATCGAATCATTGAATGACTTCACCTGGACAACCGAGTACGAAATTCACGCTATTGGCGGTGGCGCTCTTGATTCCCTCACACCACGTTCCGAAGACCTCGACTTGCGAGTAGTCGGAGCCCAGGTAATCCCAACCATTGCTGTGCGTCGTGTCGTGCGGCGCCTTCTGGCCGTCGACCTCGACCGCGATGTTGCTCGGATCTGGCGGCTTCGTGGTCAGGTCGAAGACGCAGTTCGAGACTTGCCCGGTGATCTTGACGAGCGCCTGAACGAGCTCGTCCTTGGTGCTGGCGAGGTAGTACTTCGGGGCCGCCGGATCCGCGCTGATCTGCGGCATTTTTCCGGCGTTTGCCATATCGTTCAACGCTTGGGTGGCGCTGGATTTGGTCGTGGCCACGCCGACGACGACGGTCTTGATGCCCGCGCTCGCCGCGTCTGTCACGGCTTGCACCGCGTACGTTCGCGCGTTCGTGCTGCCTCCCGAGCTACTCCCGCAGGACGGCTCGCCGTCAGTCGCGAGCAAGATGAACTTGGGATTCGCATCCGTCAGGCCCTTGAGGTAGCTCACCGCGGCGTTGATGGCATCGCCGGTGGGCGTCCCGTTGCCTTCGGGCGTGAGTATCATCACTTGCCCAGTGACGGCTGCGGCGTTGCTCGGTGCAATCGGCACGGGCACGTCACTCGTGACCGAAGCCGCAGTGCACTCGTTACCCTCGCCTTCAGGAAACGCTTTGAGGCCCCACGAAATCGAGGCATCGGTTGCGGTCACGACCTCGTTGACCGCCGGCACCACCAGATTCCATTTGCTGTCGCTGCCGGTGCTCCCGCTCGGCTTCTCTTTCATCGACCCAGAGCGATCGAGCAAAAGCAAAATCTCAGCCGGCTGTCGGCTGAGTTTTACATCCTGCCGCGCGCACTCGCCGTTCATCACGTCGCCGGCGTCCGGGCGCATCTCGGGACCAACGTTCAACGCATTGCCGCTGCCGCCGCTCGAGGGGCCGCCGGCCAGGCTCGGGCCCGAACCGCCCACGCTCCCGCCCGTGCCACCCGCCTGAACGTCGACTTTACTTCCCGGTGTGGCCCGGTCGCTCGCGGATGAGCACGCGAGCAACAGGGGTACGAACAACAGCGAAATGGCGGAGGTTCGGGGCATCGGTCTGAGTAATGCTGCGCCCGCCGGTTTCGATCACTCTGCCGCGAAAATAATTTCCCTTGGTCCTCCAAAGACCCGAATTGGGATTTGGGGGCACGCGTTGGGATTGGGGCACGCGCCCGTCCCAGCGCGTCAGATGGAGAAATCCGCCAGTGGCGACCTAAGGCACTGCCGGCATCAGGTACAAGCCATGATAGTCCGACAAGAAGATGCCGACGCGGCTGAGCTGCCAGCAGTTCCAACGAGTCTCGGGCATTTGCGGCATGCGACCCGAATGAAGCTCGACCGGTTCAGAGGCGAGCACCACACGCGGTGCGGTGGAATCACTGACCAACCCGCGCAGGATTTGACGGTCACCGTTGCCCGGCTGATCCATGAAATAGTAGTCGCCAGCAAAGCTCAGCTGCGCCCAATCGGTTTGACCGCTCGCGAGGTGCGTCCAATCACCGCCTGCTTTTGGCATGCGGGATAGATAGACTCCACCTGATTGCCCATGTTCCGGCGTTTCGATGCCGTATAGGTAGTCCCCTTCCAGCTGCATGACATTCACGTGTACGGCGCTGAGCGGAATCTCAGCGCCGCCTGCGAGGGGTACCGCCCAGGTGTTGGAGAGATCGTTGAAGTAGAGTCGCGTGTTGTCGACGTACATGCTTCGCGCGCTGTGCGTCGAGAATGTCTCGACGGTCGCGCCGCCACTCTGAGCAATGCGGTACACCGTGCCGCTGAAGACCCAGTATTCATAGTCCGGAGTCGTGGCAAAAGGCTGCAGAATGGGGTTGCCATTCGGCAACTCTTGAACGAGCTCGGCCGCGCCGCCGCCGATCGGAATGCGCAAGATGCCTCCGCGGTAGTTATCTAGGCCACGGCGATCGATGAAGACGTAGACGTAGGCGTCCGACAGCGCGAGCCACTCGGGGCCAGCCAGTGACGTTGCCAAAACGATGGGCTCGCCGCCGTCCAGGTCACGTGCCAGCAGCCGCCCGTCACCGAGATGTGAGAAGTCATTCGGATTGACCGTGCCGTACTCGATCCAGAACACTTTCTGTGCATTGCTGGCGACACCGCGCACGTCCGTTTTGGTGATGAGCGTGCAGTTGGGACAATTGAGCGTGGGCTGATCGCCTGCTCCGGCTGCGCCTGCTTCGGCGGCGCTCCCGCCGACACTCGGCTCGATGTGTCCACTCACGCCTGCGCTCGAGCTCACGCTCACGCCCATGCCTCCGCTCGCCGTCGTTGCGCTGCCAATGCCGCCAGACCCACCACCCGCGAGCGCGAAAGCACTTCCGCTCGGCTTGCCCCCTTCGCTGCTTGCTGTGAACCCTGCAGCTTGCGCGACCTCGGCGTGACCGGCAGAGCCATTCCAATCCCCCACGTCCAGCATGTGACCGGAGCAGGCAACGGCTCCGAGCACCCCCGAGATCACCCATAGTTTCCAAGTAGCGCGCACGTTGCTCATTTCGCCTCTCCTTGCCTTGGTTCGCTCGTTCGTTCCCCCGGCGGTGCCGAACCCTTTGGCAAACTCGCGAAGCTAGCCGTCGAACTTGGCGCGCTGGGATGAAGGGCCGTCACTGGGGCGGATTGGCATGCGCGCTGGAGACGCGCGAGCAGCGGCGAGCTCGGGTGTGCGGCGGCAAATTGCTGGAACGCGCGCGCGTTCTTCGGCCGCCGTTGGCAGTCGATTAAGGCGAGCAGCGCCTCGCGCTCGACCGCGAACACGCCGGTAGGAAAGCGTTCGGCGTGCTGGGTGAGCAATGAGCGCGCGAGAACCTGGTCGTTTGCGTCGAGCTTCGCCTTGGCCAGCGAAATCAAGCCGAGTTCAGCGTCAAAGGTTGCTCGGGTTGCGCCCGCCGAGGGTTGCGCGTCGGGCGATCCAACGAGGTGCGCGAAGCTCAGCGACGCCGGCGTTGCTGCGTGCGAATCTGGCGGCGCGAGCTCTGGTGCCGACGTCGCGGGCAGCGTTGCCGCGGGCACGCGCGCTGGCGACAGAGTGTGCAGCGTGGCCACGTGTTTCGCTTCGCCCAGAGCCGCGCTCGGCTTCAGCAGCGGGGCCACCGTGCCCGCACCGACTAAACCGAGCGCAAACCCGGCCAGCATCCACTTGGGCACCAACCACAAGCCGACCTTGAGCGGTCCGCTTGCCACCGGTAGCGGCACCACATTGGCCGCAATGTCCGCGCCCAAGCGCTTCCAGCCGAGGTCAGCCGCAGCACTGGGCGGCGAAACCGCGCGTTCGGCCTGCAATAGCGCACGCAGCTCTTCGTTCGCGCTCATCGATGAAGCCTTTCGTCCTTGGCACGCTCGCGTTCGAAGACGCGGTGCAGCTGTGTGCGCGCCGCGCGCAGCCGTGAATCGACCGTGCCCACCGGCACGCTCAGTGTTTCGGCGATCTCGGCTGAAGTGAAGCCTTCGAGCTCGGCCAAGATCAGCACCAAGCGCTGCGGTTCGCTCAGTCTGAGCAATAGCTGTCGCAAGTACTGTGCGGCCTCGTGCTCGCGCTCGGCGTCCGCCACCGCTTCTGGGCGCTCGGTCGCGTAGCGCTGCGCGTGACGACGTTGACGCGACCGATCGCGTCGCATGCGCGCAACGACGCGAAACGCGATTGCAAACAACCACGTGCGCAGACTCGAGCGACTCTCGAACTCCGCCAACCGACGAGTCGCGACTAGAAACACTTCGTGAACGGCGTCGTCCACCCATTCATCGCTGCAACCCAAGCGGCGCACGTTGCGCCACACGAACGCGTGGTGCTCCCGATACATCTGCTCTGCCGGCTCACGAGCGGGCGCTAGCGGGAGAACTGCGGGCACCCCCCCTCGTTCCCCGAGCGCGGCAAATCCATTTAGCGATTTTCCGAGCCGCGCCGCGCCAGTCACAATTCGAAGGCCAGCCCCGCAAAAACGCACAAACCCCAGGCCGCGGGGCGAAATTCCTCGAGCGGGCGACCGTCTTCGACGAGCCCAAAGCGCGGCCGTGCGAGCGCCCCGGAAATTTCCAAACCGAACTCCGGTGAGAGTCGCCACTGCGTGCGCGCTAGTTGCACGCCGCCCACGACGTCCGCGTACAGGGCGTCGCGTTGTCGCGGATTTTCCACTCCCTGCCCGATACCGCTCATCGATCCAAGATCGGCGCCCGCGCATGCAGCGAGCTGCCATGCGCCAAGCGGTGGCAGCCAACAACCGCGCGCACCCAAGGTTGCCAGTCGCAGTTCGATGCTCGCCGACGGCGTGCTGCTCACGGTTTGATCACGCGGCCCCCAATAGCGTCCCACTACGTCCGCGCGAAACCTCCGCAGACGATAGCCAAGCGCCGCTCCAACGCCGAACCCTAGGTTGGGCAACGCACCCGCGCCGAGCAAACCGCGCACCGCAACGCGCGCTCCGTGTAGCGATGCGCTTTGCCCTGCGCGTACCGGTGCGGGCGTTTCGTGCGTTGCGTCCGAGGCCACTGGCGCAGCATTTTCAACGGGGTTTTGCGCAGTTTGCACCGCTGTGCTGGCTTCAGCCACGGTTTGCTCTGGCTGCATCGCGCGCGTGTGCTCGGGATCGATCGCCAGAGCGATAACCAACGCCAACGCTTGCACCAAGTGGTCGCACTGCGGATGTTCGAGGTAGCGCGCTTCCGTGCCTTGCAGACTCGTGAACGAAACTTTGGCTGCATACCCGTCACGCGCGTTGCCCTGCGCACTCGCCGCCACAGCGAGCGATTGCTCACCCGCGTCGTGCAAACTCCGCCCAATCAGGGCTTCGATTCGACGTGCAAGCTCCGCTTCGTCTGGGCACTCGAGCGGTGCGCTCCAGCTGAGTGACACACGCGCCAAGTCGTCCGCTGCCGCAACGCGCGTCAGGCACATGACGCCCAAGGCAACCGCACAACACGCCCGCCGAAACTTCATCGCCGACCATCGTGTGGACCACGATCGCCGCGATGGCCAATGCTATTTCGCACGCAGGGCGCTGGAAAAAAACACCGCGGTTGGTTTTTCGAAATGCGGCGGAAGGCATCGCAGTAACAAACGTAAACAAGTTCGGGTCACGCGTCCGCCCCAGCGCGTCCCATGGAGAAATCCGCCATTTGCGGCCCCTCACAGGAGCCGTCCGCGACGCCGAAGGCTGCGACGCAATCCGACGTGATGCGTGACCATCAACCCAAACAACAATAGGAGCGGCTCCCTGAGATTGAACCGCCGAGCCGCCAAGGCCGCAGAGATCAGAGGGAGATTTTGGGGTTCGCAATCAACGTCGCAGCGCGCGTTGTCACGACGGAAAGCGCTGCGCCGAGCAACCCCAATCGCCCTCTCTCAGGTCTCTGTGGCCTCTGTGGCTCGGCGGTTCGTTCCTCGGTGCGGCTCCTTGAGATTGAACCGCCAAGTCGCCAAGCCGCCAAGGAGAGAAGAAGAGATTGGGTTCACACCGTTGCGCCGTGCCCGTCGAAGATACGACTCAACACGCCGTGATTCGCGCCCCCCCAATTCATCCGTGAGCTTCGGTGGATGCCGCGGGCCCTGGGTCGTGGAGAGGACTTGGCGCCTTGGCGACTTGGCGGTTCGTCCCCCCTCGTGCGCGACGCCGAGGGCTGCGATGCAATCCGAACTTACCTTCCGAGTCTGCCACCCGAGCAGCTCAGATGATTCGGTCGCTGCCGCCGTCGATCGGCACTTGTGCACCGGTCGTTTTCGCGAACAACGGTCCGGCCATGGCCGCGACTAGGTCGGCGACGTCTTTCGACTTCACTTCGACTTTGAGCAAGTTGCTGCGCTTGTATTCTTCGACGCTGACGCCGTAGCGCTGGGCGCGGCTTTGCAGGATTTCCGGCGTCCAGAGCGCGGTATCCATCACCGCGTGCGGGTGCACCAGGTTGACGCGCACGCCGTGCGGGCCGAGCTCCAGCGCCAACACGCGCGAGAGCTGAGTCATGGCCGCCTTGGACGCAGAGTAGGCGGCTGCGCCGGGGCCGGGCGCGGCCACGTTCTTGGAAGCGACCACGACGATGGCGGGGTCGAGTCCGAGCTGCAGGTAAGGAGCGGCCGCGCGGAACAGGTACATCTGGCTGGTCAGATTGATATCGAGGGTCTTCTGCCAGCTGTCGTCGTCGAGCGAGTCGATGTTGGCGCTGGCGGGGAAAATGCCTGCGTTGGCCACCACGATGTCGAGACCACCGAACTTACGAACGGTGCTCGCGACTGCCGCGTCCACGGCTGCGCGCTCGGTCAGGTTCGCAGTCAGGCCGAGCACGTCCGCGCCCTTCCAGTTGCTCAATACTGCGGGATTCAGATCGACCGCGACGACGGCCGCGCCTTGAGCGCGCAACGAATCCACGCAAGCTTTGCCGATGCCGCTGGCTGCGCCGGTGACGAGCGCGACCTTGCCTTCGAGCGCCAAGCGCGAGCCGGACTTTTTGAGCTTGGCTTGCTCGAGCTCCCAATACTCGACGTCGAAAATGTCGCGTTCGGGCAGCGCTTGCCAGGCGCCCAGCGTCTCGGCCCAGCCTTGAGCGCGCATGGTGTGGCGCGTAATGTCCGCGACGACGCCCGCGCGTTTCGCGCTCGCACCGAATGAAACCACTCCGTGCTCGGGCCAAACGACCCATTTCGGCGCGGCGTCGAGCGCGACCAACCCCGCTGAGGCGTTGCGCTCGAAGTACGAGAGGTAGGCAGCCGCGTAGTCAGCGACCGATTGCGCGGTGTCACTACCGAGCAGCATAGGCGTTCGCTTGGTGTGGATCACGTGATCGGGCGTGAGTGGCCCGCGGCCCGAGATCTCGGCGATGCGCGGCAAGTTCGCATAGGCGAGCGCGTTCGCGGATCCGTCGAGCAGGGCCACCATGGGCACGCCGGCTTTCAGCGACACTTCTTTGCGCAGCGTGGCCAGGCTCTTCAAAGCCTCGGCAGGCTCGGGTTTCGCGTCCGAGGCGCTGGGCTCGGCGAGCGATGCACCTTGCTTGCGCAAAAAATCTTCAGCGAGCGTGACTAGTCGAATCATCCGCTCGTAGCTGTCACGTCCGTCGTTGGCGAACGAAAAGATGCCGTGATGTTGCAGGACCATTCCGTCGTACTTCGACCAATCCGTGTCGCGCGTGAGTTCGTAAACCAGGCGCGCCAAGGCAAAGCCCGGCATGATGTACGGAATGTAGAGCACGCGCTCGCCCAGCACGCGCTTGATCGTCTCTTCACCCCCCGGAGTGTTGGTGATGGCGACGACAGCATCCGAGTGCGTGTGATCGACGAAGGTGAACGGAATCAGCGCGTGCAAGATAGCCTCGACCGAGGGCGTCGGGGCGTTCGGGTCGGTCATGGCGGCCTTCTGCACGCGCACCATGTCCGTGTCGCTCAGCTGCTCGAGCGCGGCCATTTTCAGCAAGGTGTCCATGCGCACCGGCGCGAAGCCCTTGGCTTCGATGGTGGCGAGATCCCAGCCGCTGCCCTTCACGTACAGGAGAAACTCCTGCTCACCGAACAGGTTCGACTCCCGCACTTTGACGGAGGTATTGCCACCGCCGTGCAGCACCAGCGCGGGCTCACGCCCGAGTAGCCGCGAGGTATGGACTCGCAGGGCCAAAGGGCTACCGACGTGTGGTGCGGCTTCCTGATCGTTCCACAAGCTCTTCATCGGGGGCTCTTTTAGCACTTCTCAGAGGACGCCGTCGTCCAACACGATGCCGGTGATCAGCTCACGGGGGGTCACGTCGAACGCGGGGTTGTACACGCGACTCGTTGCGGGGCTCTTGCCGGCACGCACCTCGTCCGCGGCGCGCTGTTCGATGGGGATCTCGCGGCCCGACGCGCAGCTGCGATCGAAGGTGGTGCGGGGAGCGACGACGTAGAACGGAATGCGGTGAAAGTGCGCAAGCACGGCCACGCCATAGGTGCCAATCTTATTGGCCACGTCACCGTTCTTGGCGATGCGATCGGCGCCCACGAAGATCTTCTGGATCTTGCCCTGCGCCATCAAACCGGCGGCCATGTTGTCGCAGATCAGCGTGTGGTCGATGCCGAGCTTGCCCAACTCCCAAGCGGTGATGCGCGCACCTTGCAGCAGTGGGCGCGTTTCGTCGACGTACACGTGGAGCTTCTTGCCCTGTTCGTGCGCGCGCCGCACGACCCCGAGCGCGGTACCGATGCCGCCCGCGACCAAGCCGCCCGCGTTGCAGTGCGTGAGGATGGAGTCGCCGTCTTCGATCAAGCGTGCGCCGAGTTCGGCCATGGCTTCACACATCGCGACGTCTTCGTCGAAAATGGCTTCTGCCTCGCGAATCACGGCTTCCGTGCTGAGCTCGGGCAGTGCCAAGAGTCGATCGATGGCGGCCATCAGGTTTACCGCGGTGGGCCGCGCGCCGCGCAGCAAGCTAGAGACCCTGCGCAACTCGTCCGCGTTGGCACCGCGCCGTGCGTGATGAGCGACGGCCAGGGCCGCAGCAATGCCGATGAGCGGCGCGCCGCGCACCGCGAGGCCTTGAATCAGCTCCACCATGTGCTCGGGATCGGCGCAGGCAACCCAGCGCTCTTCGTGAGGCAAGAGCCGTTGATCGAGGACGAACAGGCCGTCGCTGTTGGACTTCAGAGCGAGTGAGGTGAGCGTTTTCATACCGAGGTCAGAGTGCGTTGCGCGCGGATCATGGTCAGGGTCTGAGAAATGTTGCGGTACTGTGCACGGTTCAGCAGCAACTCTCGAGCCGCGCTGAGTGCGCGCGCTTCCGAGCGCGCTCGTGCTTTCGAATCGGCGATTTGATCCAGATCGGCCACGTGCGCGAGCCCCAAAATGCGGCGAATCATTTCACTCGCCGCAAACCCGAGTGAGTCGTCGAACAGCCGCGTGAGGTAGTTCGAGCGGACGCGTTGCACGACTTCGGCGCGCGTGTCCGGCGTCAAGAGCCGGGCCGGCAAATAGTCGCCTTCCAGATGTATGTCCCACAAGGCCGAAAACTTGCGCTCGAATTCGCACCAGATCCGTTCGGCTTGTTCCAGCAGCCAGTCTTCATACTCCGGAGGGTTAGAGGCGAGCCCTTCCTGGCTGTAGTAAGCCAAAAAGAAGTTGGCGAGCAGCAGCCCAACGTCGAAGCCCATCGGCCCGTAGAACGCAAACTCCGGATCGATGACCTTGGTCTCGTGCTGATTGACCATGATCGAACCGGTGTGCAAATCCCCATGAATCAACGCTTCGGCGTTGGTCAGGAACTTGCCCTTCAGCTCCGTGATCGCCACCTTCAACCGAGCATCCTCGGCGAAGGTCTTGGCGATCGAGTCGAGCTCCGGTGTGGTCCAGCGGTTCTTGTCCGCCACGCGATACGGATCGGTGAAGATCAGATCTTCCGTGATCTTGCACAGATCGATGTTTTCGCAGAAGAGCTGCATCTGCGCCTTCTTTTGGCCCGCGGACAGAAACAGATCCGAGGTGAAGAACAGCGTCTTCGCCATGTAGTCGGTGATGTGCTCGACGAACTTGGGGTAGCGGATCCCTTGCATCACTCCTTTACGGAGAATGATGTGATCGCCCAGAAACTCCATGGTCATCGAGGCCGCGCCTTCGTCGAAGGCGAACACTCGAGGTAGGTATTCGGGCGCGAAGTGAGCGTGCGCCTCGAGCGCTTTGCGCTCGAAAAAGTTGCGCCGCAAACTGAGCGGCCAACTCTCGCCGACACAGCGCAAATACGGCACCGCTTGCTTGATCAACACCTGACCGCTCGGCCCGCCCAAGCGAAAGATCATGTTGACGTTGCCGTCACCGATCTCATCAATGGTCCAACCGTCGGGCACGCCCCCAATCTGCCCGCGGATGAGCGCAATGTTTTCCGGATTGAGCGACCCCAACGGCGCCAATGTGTTTGATGACACGGCGCGAGCAGAGCACGCCGCGAAGTACCGTGTCGAGTGCGGGCCACCATCGCGCGTTCGGACGCGAACTCAGGGCCGTCAGACTCGAATTTTACGACAAAAAGCTAGAGGGCGCGGCAGAGACCACCGCGCCCTCTACATTACGACTCGACGCTCGCTCTAGGGGACCACGAACGGCGACTTTGCCGTGTACCACAGGTGACCCACGTCTTCGCCGATCACATCACCGACCGCGTTGTCTGGTGTGTAGGTGTAGAGCGGCCAGCCTTTGTATGTGCTTTGCATCACACCGCTGCCGCGGTCGAAGCTACCGAAGTCCGACGCCAACAAGCCGAGCGGCACGCTGATCGGATTGCCGTAATAGATCGGCCAGGTCCCCAGACAACCGGCGGTGCAAGCGCTCGTTGGCGGCGTGCTGCTCGTGCCGACCGTGTCCGACTTGAAGAAGTACAAGCTATGCCCAGTCGCCGTGCTGATCACTTTGCCGAGCGTCGTGGTTTGCAGGGTGAACGTCGTGGCGCCCGGTGTGGTGAACGGCAACTTCACCGTGTACCACTTGTGCGGACCTAGGTCTTCGCCGATCACATCACCGACCGCGTTGTCTTGATAGTAGGTATAGAGCGGCCACCCTTTATACGTGCTCTGCATCACGCCGCTGCCGCGATCGAAGCTACTGAAGTCCGACGCCGACAAGCCCGGTGGCACACTGACCGGATTGCCGTAATAGACGGGCCAATTCCCCAGACAACCGCCGCTGCAGGTGCTCACGGGTGGTGTTGCGCCATTCGCAGCCGTGTCCGTATTGAAGACGTATAGGCTTCGGCCACTCGCGGTGCTGATCACCTGACCGAGCGTCGTCGTTTGCAAGGTGAACGTGGTGCCCGCCCCGCCGACACCGGCGCTGCCACCGCTCGGCGACGTCCCACCGCTGCCGCCGACACCGCCATTGCCAGCGTTCGGCGACGTCCCACCGCTGCCGCCGTTCGTCGCGGTGCCACCGCTGCCAGCGTTCGGCGAGGTACCGCCACTGCCAGCGTTCGTCGCGGTTCCGCCGCTGCCGGCGCTCGTCGCGGTGCCACCGCTGCCAGCGTTCGGCGTGTTACCACCGCTGCCGCCGTTCATCGCTCCAGCGTTTCCAGGTTCCGCCTCGCCGCCCGCGCCCGCGTCACTTGGACTTTCGCCGGCCTCTCCGTTCGTCGAACCTGCGACGGCCTGAGTTCCCGCGTGACCCGCAGCGGCAGAGTGCCCTCCTGCGCCGGCCCTCCCGCCGCTGCCCGCGCTTGCCGGCGGATACGTGGGGTTATCGCTGTCGCTGCAGGCTTGGACCGCCCCGAGGCCAAGAGCTGTGACCAAAAGTAACCACGTCTGCTTAGCCATGAGCGTGCGCTCCCGAAAAGTTGGACCCATCGCAATGATTGATCACGGACATCGCTATTTGCTCCTAGTCGAAGGGAAGAGTCGTCAGGCGCAGCGCCCCGACCTCTAGCGACGCTGCGGCCCTGACCCCGTGTCGTCGGCAAGTCGCGAGTCGACAAACCCGTGACGCCCACAATCACTCATTACGCGAACGTCGACAATTCGTTTCAGCTACTGCGCACGTGGCCTGATTTCGCAAGCTCGGAACACCGCTGTTAGCGTCGGATCTCGAGCAGTATTCGCTCGCAGCGCAATGACTAGTACGCCGTTGCGGCTGTCACTCACACGCTTTGGTCGTCGTGCAAACTCGATGCGCGCTCACGTCGCTTTCACAGCGAACCGCGCCGCATTTCTTGAATGTTTGTTGATGGTCACGCAACGCGCCCCAGCGCGGCTCAGCCTTCGGCGTCGGATTGCGACTGTTTGTTTAGAGAACAAACGTCACTCAGGGGTTCCGCTCCGGCGTCGGCGCGCGCGGTGGAAGAACGGCCGTGTTCTGAGCCGCAACGATGCGCCAGCTGCCAGCTTCGAGCTCGCAGACGTATTTGAGCCGCGTGCGCAGCGTGCCGTCGGGATCCGTCGCTTGGATCCCCGGTGGCAGCCGATCATAGTCACGAAGCTCGTAGTCAGTTTCTACAATAGCAGCAGTGGCACCGAGCAAGCGCACCTTGCGCGTGGTGACCACCACGCGGCTCCGCGCAAAAATGCTGGCGAAGAGCTCGGCGTGGCGGCGTTCGATCTCGACGCGCCCCTGAAATGCAGTCCCCAAAATGTTGATGAAATCTGCGTCATCGCTGAAGGCGGCAACCCAAGCTTTGGCGTCGTGTCGATTCCAATCTTCGGCTTGGCGAGCGAAGATTTGGCGAATCGCGAGCTCGGCTTCTTGCGTTCGTGCGGCTGTGTCCGCTGGGGCCTGCGGCGCTTGCTCGCATTGTGAACGCGGCGGCAGGGTTTGACCACAAGCCGAAACCAGGAGCAGCAGCGCGAACGGAGCACGTGAGATCATCGGCGGCATCAAAGTCCGTCGAGGCTCGGCTGGCAACCGCGAACGCGGACGCAAGATTGAGCAGAACCGCGGATCAATCCCGTGGCGGCGCCAGTGCGGGCAGTCCTTGAACCTCCACGGGCAGATCTTGCACCCAGCGCCCACCCCAGCCGAGTTGTCCGAAGGTGTTGTCGCCCCAACAGCTAACGTCGCCGTTCACTAACGTGGCGCAGCTGAACTCGCCGCCGCCCGCGATGTGACGCACCTGAGCACCAAGGCTGGGCACCGGTGCAAACTTGTTCGCCGTCGAAGAGGCGATGCGCTCCCCGACTCCCCAGCAAATCAGCGTGCCGTCCCGCAAGCGAGCACACGTGTGGAAGCGACCAGCTGCGAGCTCGACAGCCTCAGAAATGCCAGGAATTGGGTGAGGGAGGATCGCGGGTTGGTCGACCCCGGGACAACTCTCTACATAGCGGCCCCAGCATTGGACCGTGCCGTCGCTGAGCAGCGCGCAAGTGTGGTTGGCGCCCGTCACCACCGAGACGGCGGTTCGAACCCCGTCGACCGTGTGTGCGGCATACTGGCTCATCGTGTCGCCGTCACCGCGCTGCCCGCACACGTTGGCGCCCCAGCATTGGACCGTGCCGTCGTCGATCAGCGCGCAGGCATGCTCGAATCCGACCGACAGCTGCGTGGGAGAGCCGACCCCTTCGACGCGCGTCGGAGGGAGTGCATCGGCAATCGTGCTGCTGCCAGCCTCTCCATGTACGTTTGCACCCCAGCACATCACCGCTCGCGATTCGAGTAATGCACACGAAGTCGCGTCCCCGAGTGCAAGGTCGATGGCCCTCTCAGGCAGCGATACGTGGACGGCAGCCGACGTGGATTTCGGATCAGTCGAACCAAGCTGACCCGCTTGATTCAACCCCCAACAGGAGACTTCTCCGAGAGCATCGATGATGCAGTTGTGACTTCCACCGATTGCGAGCCGAGTTGCCGGAGCGAGTCCTGAGATAATCTGCGGCTCCGTTCGCGCGAGCTGGGTGTCATCACCGAGTTCGCCGTCTACATTGCTCCCCCAACAGGTGACCGCGCCATCGGCGAGCATCGCGCAAGCGTGAGCCTGCCCGGCTTGGAGCTCGACGATTTCCCCGAACTTCGCCATGGTTCGGGGCTCGGCGGAGAACGTTGCGGTCCCGTCGCCCAGACCACCGCCCGCGTAGCCCCAACACAGGAGCCGACCGTCGCGCTCGAGCGCGCAGCTTCGCAACCCACCCACGGCGACGCGCGTCACCCCCTGCACACCCGGCACCTGGGTCGCTGGACTGTTTCTGTGAAATCCTATCCCGGTCCCAAAGCTCCCCGAGCCCCAACAGGAGACGCTGCCGTCTTCGAGGCGTCCGCAGCCGTGATACAGCGTCAATCCGAGTTGTACAGTCCGCGGCATGCCATCGATCAGCGTTGGTGAGGTAATTTTCGTTTTGAACGGCCTCACGTCATCGAGCGGGCCCCAGTAGTTCTCGCCCCAACAAAGCGAGCTCGCGTCGCTCAGAACCGCACAGGTGCTGTTGGATGCGCTGACCACTCGTTCTGCGACTCCAGGCAATGGCAGAATTCGAAGCGTTCCAAGCGGGGGCCGCGTGGTTTCGAGTCCCGATTCGCCGTCACCCAGCATCCACACCGATCCATCGTTCGTGACCTGATAGAGCGCTGAACTGCTGAGCGCTAGGCCACGAACATCGGCTCGGACAGGCACATCGACCGGCGAGGTCCGCTTCGTCCGCGTTCCGTCGCCCAGCTGACCGCGTTCGTTGTTGCCCCAGCAAGCAAGCTTTCCGCCTTCGAGCAACGCGCAGGTGATGTTGCCTCCAAGTATCAACTGAGTCGCTCGCGGGAGCCCCGGGACCGCCACTGGTTCCAAACGGTTTAGCTCGGTCCCGTCACCGACCTGACCAGACTCGTTTTGGCCCCAACAATGGACATCACCGTTCGTTGCGAGTGCGCAGGTGTGGCCCGTTCCGCAGGCCACCGACACCGCGTCCGTAATGCCCGACACTCGCGTTGGTAAGAGGCGTGTGGTTGTCGTGCCATCACCCAGCGCACCGTCTTGGTTGTATCCCCAGCACCAAACGCTGCCGTCGGCAGCGACGACACAGGTCTGCCCGCCGCCCATCGCGAGGACCGCTGGATGCAATGGCTCCAGCGGTCCCATTCCGGCTCCACCGGCCATTCCGGCTCCACCGGCCACGCCGCCTTCTCCGCTTGAACCGGCGCCGCCGTGACCCGAACTTCCGCCGACACCGCCGAGACCAGCACGCCCATTGCCAGAATTGCCAGCCGCGTCGAAGCGTCGTCCACCAGATGCACCTCCGCTCGTCTGAGTGCGCCGACCCTCTGCGTCACTTCCGCCGACGGCCGCTCCCTCGTACAGCTCGGTTCTGCCGCCGCACGCGTACGCTGCCATGGAAGTCACCCACAGCCATCCATAAACCCGACCCCGAAACATCACCCACGCGGCGTAGCATGGCGCTACCCCGATTGATCTAAAATCGGTGGTAGGCGCGACGCGCATGCGAAATCCGACAGGCGTGAGCGCCGTCGCTGCGTGCAAAAAGCTAGTGCTGCGCCGGGTCGGTTTTCAGAACTCCGGCAGCGAGCTCGATTTCACCGATCACGATAGCGCGCGCTTCGTCATTGCCCAACAATTGATCGACGCGCTGGTAAACGACCCGGTACTCGATCGGTAATTGCCCTGCGTCTGCGCCGAGATCGAGAGTGACGACAGTCGCCCGTACGCGCGGTCGGTCGTCCGCCTCTTCGACGCGCATGCCGCGGCCGACCTCGCGATGGTGTCGCGCGAGATAGCGCACGGCTTTGCTTGGGTGCGGCCCTCGCGTCTGCGCACTGAGCGCCAAGCGACGAAACAAGTCTCCAGTCGGCATTGCATGGGTCACATCCGCGGGTTGCAAGGTGATCTCGACCCGACCAGGTCCACTGCGCCGGACCGTGACAGTGAGCGAACGGCGCACCATTTCCACGTCATATCCGCCCGGAAAATCATGGCGACGATGCGATTGCCCGTTTCCGTCGTCCACTTTGGGCAAATGACAGTCGTTGCAACTCGCGTTGTTGCCGTCCACATTGCCGTCGTGGTGCTCGCGCCAGGTGCGCTGCATCCACTGCGCGGATTCGCTGGCCCAGTTCGGGCGCGGCTCGGTAAACCGAAACTCGTGACACGCGCGGCAGGCTTCGGCAGAAGCGAAGTCCGCGCGGGTTTCGAGCTGGTGCGGCGCTGAGTTCGCTTCTGCTTTGGGTGCGGCGAGCAGCGAATCCCGCGGCACGTGACAGGTGACGCAACCCACGCCGAGCTCGCCCTCGTCACGCGTGGGCGCACCGCTGCGCGTGGTTTCCGGCGCATGACAGTCGACGCAGAAGTCTCGTTCGCCTTCACGCCGAACCGCGCCCTGGAACGCGCGGTTCGTGAAGCTCACGTGATGACGCGATCGCCGCCACTCACGCGCGATCTGCGCGTGACACGTTTCACAGCGCGCGTTTTGCCCTACGGCGTCGTGCAACGATTGGCGTTCTGCAGGCCCAGGGTGCGGCAGATCCGCATTCGGGCTCTGCGCCAGGCTGCTCGTCGAAAGACTCGCCGCGAGCAGCAAGACGCGCGTTTGACGCGCGGAAATCACAGAATGAAGCCGCTCGCGAGGTTGATCAGGTAGCGCTCCGCGTCCCACTTGGGCGTGTAAGGATCAGGCAGATAAGCCTTCATGTCGAGGCAAGCCAAGATCGGCTTGGCTTTCGGAACCTTGCCCACGTAGGCCGCGATCAATGCCCGCGCGCTGGCCTCATCCGCCGCTTGCGCGCCGAAGTACGTGACCCTATTGCGCGTGAACTCGGCGAACCAGAGCGAGTCCTGAAGCGGTGCCGCAGCGACGAGATTGTGCGCGGCCTCCAAGTAGCTCCAGTGCGGTTGCGGGGGCGTGAACAGCACGACGAACGGCGTCTTACAGCGCTCGCTGAAGTTGGTCATCGCGGGAATGCCGACGCTCGGCTCGACCCCGCTGCTCGCTGAAACAACGGGCGCTGGACTCGGCGCGGCCACGCTCTCACTCGGGGCCACGCCCGCACTCGGGGCCACGCCCGCACTCGGGGCCGCGCTCGCACTCGGGGCCGCGCTCGCTGAAACCACGGGCGCGGCCGACGTCGCGGGGCTCGCACTGTCCGCGACTGCGGGAGCCGACGGTTGCGGTGACTCACGCTCGCGCGCGAGGACCGCGCTTGGTCGTAGTCCGGGCTCGCTCGGCAAATAGATGCTCCGCGAAGTCAGCAGCCACGGCTCTTTGCCGACCATCAACATTCTGAACTCGTTGCCCGGCGTGTGTTCGTCTTCGAACGCGATAGGTGTTGGGACTCCCTGGTTGTCGATGCCGTAGGCGCCGTCGTTTGCGAGCACCAACGTGCGCCCACCCTTGAGCCGCAACACGACGAAGGTGGACTCCCAAGGCGCTTCGCGCCGCTGCCATGCCTTGCCGTCCCAAAATCCCACGTACGCCTTCGTCGGCGCCTCGCCATAGGTCATGGCATTCGCGATCTCGAGCAGCGGTCCGTCGTCACTGGCGACTGGCAAGCCGTTGCCTCCATGTAGCCGCGCGTTGTCGTACTTGCGCGGCAAGCTGGTGGCGTAGGTATTGCTGTGCCGATACTCGTACAACTCGGCGTTCTTTTCATATCCGGACTGACCGTACAGCCAGCCCTTTCCGTCGTACGTCAGATAGCGCTCCTCGTGAGGATAGCCTTGTCGACCGTTGCTCCCGTCATCGAGCCAGCCGTAAACCTCCAGCTCGAGCTGATTCGGTCCAGTTCCGGAGAACGTATATTTCCCGCCGTTGAAGGGTTTGAGCAGCTGGGTCACGCTCACGTCCAGATTGGCCGAGATGCGCTTGTCGCTGAGCAGATTGGGTAGCTCTTTTGCGGCCTTGCCATCGAAGAAGAACACGTGCCGATCGTTGTTCGGCTTGTCACCGATGTCGCAGTCGCTACACGCGAGCACGCCCTTCACCAATGGAAACATGGTGACCGCAATCGGGAAGCGATGACCCAAGCGAAACGACAGCGCTGCCTTGGGCGGTTCGGGTTCCTTCTCCGTCGCTGCTGAGGTCAGCGGCTGCGCGCTGGCGACGGAACTCAAAGCAGCGCTCGGCGATGGCGGCGCTGCGGGCTCGCTCGGCTTTTTCTTCGAACAGCTCGCGAGTGTCGCGCTTCCGCACAGCAACCAAATGACCGCCTTCGTCCGCCCTTGACGTTGCATGTCTTACTTTTCGGCCGCAGCCCGACCGGAGTCAATTGCGCTGCCGAACGAAGTTCGAGATTTGGCTGGGTCACGCGTCCGTCCGAGGGCGGCGCAGGGAGAAATCCGCAGTTTGCGAGGCCGAATTGGACGCCGGTTCGCCACGTTTACCCAAGAGCAATTTAGAACGCTCCCTGAGTTTGAACCGCCGAGCCGCAGAGGCCGCAGAGATCTGAGGGAGAGGGGGTAGGGTTTGCTCATCGCGGATGTTCACGACGTATGTACGTCTTTCGTCGACGAGCATTGGGAATCCTAAAAACTCCCTTCAGATCTCTGTGTCCTCTGCGGCTCGGCGGTTGGTCCCTCTCCTCATCCAATGGCCTGCGCCGCTTGCAGAGCGCTCGCTCGCGGGCCTAGGCTCAACGCTGCATGCGTCACCCTATGGGCTTTCTTTGCTTCGTTGGGGTAGCGCTATTCGGCTTGCTCGGTTGTCGTCGAGAGCCGCCGGGCGTGGTTTGTCATGTCACTTACGGGGGTGAAGTGACGCGCGTGGCATTCGCCGCCACGGCGAACCCGTACACGGTCAAAGCGCTCGACGTTGCGGGTCGCTTTGCCTTCAAGGTGATTTACGTGCGCGAACCTTGGCAGGCCGCATCAATCAGCGTGTATGCCTATCAGCGGACGAGCGGCGGAGATCGTTTGCTGCAAGAAGGCAAGTACGCACGCCCGTTTTCGCCTGGAGGCGAGGCGCGCTACGGATTCACTGGGCGTCAGCTTCTGTATTCGACCGAGCAACGAGAGCTCGAGTATTGGTGCGAACTCCCGCCATGAGCAGGCTCTATCAATGGGCGCTGCTCGCGCTCCTGGCGTCGGGTTGTGGCCGTGCACCCGGCGAGCAAGTGACGCTCAGCTTCGTGGGCGACATCTTGCTCGACTCAAAGATTGGCCAAGCCATCGAGCGCGGAGAGGATCCGTTTTTCTACACGGAGTTGTTGCTGAAGGCCGATTTCTCAATCGGAAACCTGGAATGTCCCGTGGCAACGACCGGCAGCGCGGTGGACAAAGTCTACACGTTTCGCGCGTCACCCCGTACGCTGCCTCGCTTGCGGCAATACTTCGATGCGGTCTCCGTCGCGAACAACCACTCGGGTGACTACGGACCCGAAGCTTTCGTAGAAACGCTGACTCGGCTCCACGCGGCAGGGATCCCCTATTTCGGCGGAGGCCGTGATTCGAGTGAAGCGCACGCGCCGTTGCTCTTGAAGAAGCGCGGACTGACGATCGTGCTGCTCGGCTACGACGAATTTCATCCGCGCTCGTTCGAAGCGTCGCCCGAGCGCCCCGGCGTTGCCTGGGCGGAAGACGAACAAATCGTGCTCGATATTGCCCACGCGCGCGCCGCTGGCGCACAGGTGGTGTTGCCATTCATGCACTGGGGTTGGGAAAACGAACCTGCACCGAGCGCGCGACAACGCCAGCTCGCGCGTACCATGATCGACGCAGGCGCGAGCGCGGTCATCGGCGCGCATCCGCACGTCACGCAGGGCGTGGAAATGTACCGCGGCAAGCCCATCATTTACAGCTTGGGGAACTTCGCGTTCGATCTCTTGGACCGACCTGAAAATGCCGATGGCTGGACATTGCAGCTAGTCGTCGATCAG
This sequence comes from Polyangiaceae bacterium, assembly GCA_035634635.1. Taxonomy (GTDB): domain Bacteria; phylum Myxococcota_A; class Polyangia; order Polyangiales; family Polyangiaceae; genus PMG-095. The sequence continues at coordinate 40,856 of DASQCO010000112.1, read as the reverse complement.
CTCGGCGTAGCAAGCTTCGAGACTCGCCTGGTGATGCTCGACGGCAATGGCAAACCTTCGCCGGGCGTGAGCAACGTGGGGACTCCGTGCGGCGCGCGCGGTTCGAACTCGGTGTCGGCGTGCGGGCCCGTGCTCTGGAGCCGATGATCGCGGACAGTCTAGGAAAATTTCCGAATCGACTCGGAAATTTTTCGAAGCGGCGCGCCAATATTTGGGGAAATCTCCAGGAACGCGCCGATTCGGTGAGCTGGCCCGGGAAGTGCTTGGCAGTGCTTCCCAGCCTTGTCGACCCCCGTCTCCACTTCCCCGCGCCCTAAACGATTCACTTCCGTTTCTCTCGCGATCGCGGTCGGCGTCCTGACCGTCATCGGTGCCGGGGCGACCATGGCGGTGCACGCGCAAGCGAACGTCAACGAGATCGCGCTCGACCAAACCGCAAAGCCAGTGACCGTCGTGGAAGCTCGCATCGCCACGTTTCGAGACTCGCGCAACTACGTTGGCACGATCGAACCGTGGATCGAGGCCAAGGTCGGGCCACAAATGATTTCAGCCTACGTCGACACCGTCTTGGTACGACCCGGGGCCGCGGTAAAAAAAGGCGACGTCGTGGCCACGCTGGATTGTCGTAACGCGAATGCGACCAGTCGCTCGGTAGCCATGCAAGCGCGGGCCGTCGCAGCGCGACAAGAAGCCATCTCGCACGAGGCCGCGCGCTTCAATGGCTTGCTCGATGGCGGCTTCGTTTCAGCCAACGAGGCAGAGCAGAAAGCCGCCCAAAGCGCGGCGGAACAGGCGCAACTGCTCGCGACTCAGGCGCAGCTGATGGGCACTTCATTGCAAGTCGATGATTGCACGTTGCGTGCGCCGTTCGCGGGCGAAGTTGCGACTCGCAATAGCGATCCCGGTGCCTTCGTGCGGCCCGGCGTTTCGATTGCGAGCATCGTGGATCGCTCGACGGTGCGGATTGTCGCGAATGCAGCGGAGATCGACTTTCCGATCATTGCGCCATCGAGCGCCGTGAAAGTGCACGTGTTCGCCACCAATCGCGAGCTGTCTGCGAGCATCGCGCGCCGCGCGCCGGCCGCCGATCCGGCGACGCGCACGGTAAACTTCGAGATCGACGTGGGCGATCCGGATCGCAGCTTGCCCGTGGGCACTACCGCCGATATTCGCATCGACACGGGAGAACCTCGGCCAGCTTGCGAGATCCCGCTCACTGCTGCGGCCGTGCGCGGCGACATGGCCTCGCTGTTCGTGATCGAAGGCAATTTGGCTCGCAAGCGCGCGCTTCGCGTTCTCGGTGAACGCGAAGGGCGGTTGTTCGTCGATGCCGCTCTGGGCGCCGGCACGCGCGTGGTCGTTCAGGGCCGGGCGCTCTTGGACGACAAAGATCGAGTCACCGCGACCCTCGAGAAGTGAGCGAGCATTGACGCGGCTTTCCCTGAAGAATCCGATCGCGGTATTGATGCTGGCGATCGGCGTGATCGTGTTTTCGCTGGTCGTGACGCCGCGGATGGCGGTCGACACGTTCCCCGAGCTGTCACCACCTGTGTTGGTGATTGGCACGTTGGCCCCCGGTTTGGGCCCGAGAGACGTCGAGAAGACGCTCACTTGGCGGATCGAAAAGTACGTCAGTGCAACCCCAGGCGTCGATCACGTCGAGAGCATTTCGCGCAACAATCTCAGCATCGTTTGGGTATGGATGAAGTGGGGCACGGACTTGAACGCTGCGCAGACCTTGGTGCAGCAACAGACCGCGTTTGCGATGAGCGCGGTGCCCAAGTCGCTCGGCGTGCTGCCGCCATTCGTGCTGCAGTTCGATCCTTCGAACGCGCCAGTGGCACAAGTCGCGGTGTATGGTGGAGGGCTGCCCGGCCCCAAGTTGTACGACTACGCGCTGAATCAGATTGAGCCGCTGCTCGAGGGCATTCCCGGCGTCGCCAGTGCCTCGCTCAACGGTGGTCGTCAGCGTCAGATTAATTTGATCGTCGACCCGGTGGCGGCGCAAGCGCGTGGGCTGACGTCGAGCGACGTGGCCGCTGCAGTTTCGCAGTCGAATGCGCTGCTGCCCTCGGGCGTCTTCCTCTCGCCCAAGTTTGACGCGAACGTGTACACCAACGCCGTCGCCGAGCGCGTGAACGCGATCGGCGACGCGTTGGTCAAATTGGTCGACGGCAAGCCGGTGCTCATCCGCGACGTGGCACGGGTCGAAGATGGCGGCAGCCCGGAGACCCAAGCCGTGTCGATCGATGGTCAAGACGGCGTGTACTTGAACGTGTTGCGGGTCCCGGGCGGCAATACGATTGATATCGTCGACTCGGTGAAGAAGGTCGTCGTAGGGCTGAAAGACTTACCGCCGGGCATGAAGGTCGTGCCCATTTTCGATCAGTCTACCTTCGTGCGGACGACGTATCACGGTCTCAAGCAAGAGGTCGTGCAAGCGTTGGCGCTGATCGCGATCGTGATCTTGCTGTTCTTGCAGAGTATGCGAGGCACCCTGATCGTGTCCCTGGCGATTCCGCTGTCGTTCGCGATCACGTTGATCGTGCTGTACGCCACTGGCCAGACGCTGAACGCCTTCACTCTGGGCGGCTTGACGCTCGCCATGGGGCGGCTGGTCGACGACGCGGTCGTCGTATTGGAGTCGATTCATCGCCATCAGCGCCAAGGGCTCGACCCATATCGTGCGGCACTCGAGGGTACGAACGCCGTAGCAGTGCCCGTGCTGGCCTCGACACTGACCACGATGGCTGTACTGCTACCGGTGGTGCTACTCGCGGGGCTAGCCAAAAAGCTGTTCGCGCCCTTGGCCTTGACGGTCGCGGTAGCGATGACGGCATCGTATCTCGTGAGCGTGTGCGTGACGCCGGTGGCGTGTCGCTACTTCCTCGGTCACGGTGAAACGCGTGGCTTCGCCAAGCGAATCGAGCACGCCATCGATGCCGTCGCCGAGCGCTACTCGCGTCTGCTGCGCCGCGTTTTGCCTCAGCGTTGGACCGTAGTTGCAGGTTGCATGGTGCTCACCTTGGCTGCGGTGTTTGCTGCCGTGCGCTTGCCGAGCACGTTCTTTCCAGAAATCGACGAATCCATGGAGCGCATCTACGTGCGTTTGGCGCCCGGGATCTCGCTGGTTGATTCGGCCAGATTGCTGCAAGAAATGGCCAAGACCGTGGCGGACAGCCTGCCCAAAGGCAACGTCGAGCTGGTGCTGACCAACGTGGGCTCGCCGAGCAACGCGCGTAGCGCGATGACGAGTCCCAACAATGGACCGCACATGGGTTTCATTCGGTTGCAATTGGCCGACGAGGACAAGCGCAGCCTGTCACAGCGCGAGCTGGCAGATCGCACGCGTGCGATCTTGAACGCGCGTTACCCCGGCGTCGAGTTCTTGCAATGGCCCGGCGGCCTCGTGGCGAGCGTTTTTTCGAACGGCTACATCGCGCCGCTGGTCATGGAAGTGCGAAGCGACAATTTGTCCGAACTCGACGAACAGGCGCGCGCGGTCGCTGAGGTCGCGCGGAGCGTGCCCGGAATTCGGGATGTGCGCGTCTCCTTGCAAACCGATTACCCTGAAGTGCACGTCGATACCGATCGCGAGAAGGCCGGACTGGTCGGAGTGACGTCACGGGTTGCGGCGCAGACCACGCTCGAGGCCACTCTCGGTAATATCAACTCACCGAGCGTCTGGATCGACCCGAGTAGCGGGCAGTCGTACTACGTCGTGACCTACTATGACGGCCACGCGGTGCCGGATCCGAATGCACTTTCGCAGATCCCCGCGCGGATCGAGGGCGGGAAAGCGGTGTCGCTCGGTGCTTACGGCAAAGTGCGCCGAGCCGTGGGGCCGGTCGCCGTGGAGCGTAATCAATTGCAACGCGCGGCGCACGTGCTGATGCAGACCGAGGGGCGGGACCTCGGGACTGCTGCCGCTGAGCTCGAGCGAAAGCTCGCGGCCGACCCGCGCACGCGCGGCATCACTCATTCGTTCGTCGGCCAGGTGCAGTTGATGCGCGACACGTTCTCCGGGCTTGGCGTCGCGATTGGCCTCGCGGTGATGGTCGTGTTCATGATCATGGCCTCGCAGTTCGGCTCGCTGCGCTTGCCGTTCGTGATGCTGTTTACCATTCCGGTGTCTTTGGTGGGCATCGTGATGGCGTTGATGGCGGCGGGGCAGGGATTCTCGGTGACCGCGTTGATGGGTATTCTGATGGTGATTGGCATCGCCGTTTCCAACGGCATCTTGCTGGTGGACGACGCTAATCGTCGCTTCGAAGCAGGGAACACCGCGCTGGAGGCCGTGATTGCGGCGGCTCGGTCGCGCTTCGTGCCCATTGCCATGACCAGCTTGGCCACGATCATCGGCTTGATCCCGACGGCTCTTGCCCTGGAAAAGGGCACGGAAGCAAATCAACCATTGGCGCTCGCCGTGGTCGGTGGGCTCACGTCATCCACCGTGCTGTCGTTGTTCTTGGTGCCGGTGATGTTCTTGTTCCTCGCCAAGCGCAGCACCGCGGCGCGAGAACAAGAGCGAGGTCACGCTCAGCCTGCACTGAGCGCGACCTCGCCGTGAAGCTCAGAACAAGTAGAAGCCAGAGAATTGCAGGCGTGTGTTCTTCGCGGCTACGCCGTCAGCGTAGGTCTGGTGGAAGTAGGCGTACTCGGCACCCAGGCGCACCGCCGAGGTCAAGTCGCAGAACACGTTCGCGTCCACCCAATACGACTTGTCGAAGATCTTCGACAGACCGGCGGCGTTCGTGTAACTCGCGGCATTGTTGGACTTCATCCCGGAGTAGTTGGCCGAAAGCCAGACGTTGCCGGACGGCGGCAAGTAGTACTGAACGCCAACGATGTACGACTGCCAGTCGATGGTATGGATCTTCCCGTTCGAGTCGAACGTGACCATGCCGTTGTCGATGTCGGGCGTGTACGTGGGGGGCGGCATCACGTTGTCCGGATTCGGGGGCGAGGGGAAGGTCACGCCACCGGTCAACCCCGTATACAGATCCGAGATCCCGGTCCCAGTAACGAACGAGCCCGTGACGGTCAGCGCGTTGGCTCGTCGATCCGTGGTGGCAGGAATGATCGGAATCAGCGCGTCGAGGGAGAGGCCCCAACCGTTCGTGCGGCTGTGCCCGTTGCCGTAGAAGCCGGGCAGAACGAAGTGCCGAGCCACACCGGATACGCCAACCGCTAGGCCATCTACTGCGGTGCCGGTGCTGCCCGCGGTGTGTAACCCGTTCCAGTGATTGACTGTCAGCTTCAAGCCGGCTTGCCCGTCCGGCATTTGCGAATTCCGGGATACTGGTCGCGCTGCGGCGACTGCCACGTCCAGGTTGATGGGGTCGGTCTTGAGGGTCTTCGACAGGCGTGCTTGCGGCGCGCGTGAGTAGACCTGTCCAGGAACGCCCTGGATCTCCACGGTGTTCGGGTGAAACGCCGACTGCCACCCGAACAGCTGCCAATACTGTCCGAGCAGCACATCCACTATCGGGTTTTCGAGCTTGAGCGCCATGTGCCGGATACGGAACGTCGGATTGCCAATCAGCGCGGCCTGACTTGCCGTCGAAGTCGGCTGATTGCCCAAGAAGTCCATTTCTAGTACCGCGCTCGCTTTCATGCCGTCGCTCGCCGGAGCATCGAGCTTGAAGCCGATGCGCGAGTTGCGCGCGCCGAACAGCGTTTGCCCGTTGCTTGCCGCGTAGCTGCCGGGTCGCGCGAGCGCGCCGTTGCCTTGTGAGTCGTTGATGGTGGTGAGCCCTGGCTGCGTGGAGTCGTGAATGGCGTCGAATTCTACGAAGCCGTAAAACGTGGTGCCCCACTTGCCCTTGAGCGGTTGTGGGCCGCTTTCGAGCGGCGCGGGGCCGACTGCAGGTTCTGATTCAGGTGCGGGGTGCGTGGTCTGCGCTGACGCGAGCGAAGCACGCGCCAAAAGCAAGGCGACTGCGCACAAAGTTCGTGAGTATCGCATTGGGTATCTCGAATCGAGTTCAGAAGTACAAGTCGAAGTGACGTCCAGCCGTGTCCGAGCAATGGCCGTAGCCCGCGCCAGCGTGGTCTCGTTGGAACCCGCAGCGCACGACGTGCTGCGAGCCGCATTTCAGAATCGCGAGTCCAACTTGTGAGTCTTCGCGATCGACGCGCCCGGTTTCGTTGTCCACTTCGACTTCGTCCGGAACGGTGTTGAACTTACCCGTGCACTGCTCGCCATCCGCGAGCTGGGCGATCAACCCCCCGCTCGTCGCGCGTGCGTCTTGGAAGAGGATCGAGCCTTTGCGCGGAGCCTGGCTGTCGTACAGATAGCCTTCTCGCGCGCTGGCACAGCCAGACGAAAGCGCCGCCAGTGCGACCAGTGCGAGCAGGGCCCGTGTCGGCCCGAACATCGTCGTTCGTTTCCTTTCGACGATGGCCATCTCAAAACACCATGCTGTATTGGGTTCCGCCCTGATCGCGACACTCGCCGTAGCTGAACGCTTCGCCGGTGCGGCGAGCCAGGGTGCAACGCAGCACGGTGCCTGAGTCGCAGCTCAGCACTGCGACGCTGGCGCTCGCGTTTTCGGTGAATACCATCTCGGGACTGGCGAGCTTCTTGGCGTTCGCCGGATCGAGCGTGCTGAACGAGCCGCGACAATTCGCGCCGCTCGCCAGCTTGCCGCTGACCGAGCCCGCGCTCGCGCTCGGGCTATCCAGAACGAGCGTCGCGGTCGAGCCGTCCTTCATGCTGTACATCTGGGCTTGTTGCGAGCCCACGCAGCCGCTGAGCAATAGGCCGCCAATCACGGACAGGCAACCGAGTTTCGAGGTCATGAATTTGTCTCCTGTTGTTCGTTGTTTTGAATGAGTCGAAAAGAAGACTGACAATCAGGGCTCGTTGGCGATCGCTCGCTCGAGTTCTGCTCGCGCAGTGGCTGCTTGAAAGCGGCCGATCACGCGCTCGATCTCGGCGTTCAGACGCAGGGTCTCTGCATCCGCGAGTTCGGTGGCGGTGCCGAGCCCCGCGCGAAAGCGCCCTTCGGCTTGCTCATGGTTGGCTCGAGCGGCCTGTTCGGCCTTCGCGAGCGCAACGAGCGACGCATCTGCGATCGCTACGGCCTCGTACGCTTGGCGCGTACGTGAGAAGGCGTGTTGCCGCGCGACTTCGACTTCGTCCGAGAGCGCATGCTCTCGCGCGTGCAGCGCGTGGACTCGTGCTCGCGTGACCGGCTCGAAGAACGGCCAATTGAGCGCGATGCCGGCCGAGTAGTTCGGCACGCTGGGAACGAAGCCACGTCCTTCGGGCACTATGTCGTTCGACGCTGCGGCTCCGCCCGCGCGCACGGACACCGCCGCCGAGGCCGACAAATTCGGCCGCAGCGACGCGCTCAGCGATTCCGCGATTGAATGTTCGGCGCGCACTTTAGCGACGGCCTCTTGCACGGCGGGGTCGAGCTCGACCGCGCTTGCCTCTGCTTCAGCGCGCGCGGGAAAACGTGGTTCCTCGGCATCCTCGCCGTTCGCGTCGAGCTCTGGTTGCTCGTAGCCGACGGCGGCTGCAAACACCCCACGCGATACGACGAGGCTGCCCTGCGCGCGAATCCGCGCCACCTCGAAGCGCGTCACGTCTGCATCCGCGCGTGTGACTTCGATCGGCGATCGTAAGCCGCTCTGCACCGCGGCTCGCGCCAAATCGCGATGCACGGCGGCCCGCGCTTCGGCTTGCGTCGCTACCTCGAGCAGGGCATGCGCAGCGCGAACGCCGTAGTAGGCGTTGGTCACCGCGAGCCGCAAATCGAGTCGTGTGTGACGCACTTCGCTTTCGCTGATCGCGCAGAGAGCGCGCGCAGCCGCACTCTGCGCGGCGATCCGCCCAAAGTCGTAGAGCTCTTGGCGCGCTCCGAGTGCCAGCAGGGTCGTTGCTTCCGGGCGAAAGCTAGGGTGTTCGCTGATCGCCGTTCCTCCGACGCGGGGCAGATCGACTGCGCTCGCGGGGAGTTGCGTGGCGGTCGAGTTGTTACTCGTGCCTTCGACGAATTCGCCCAGTGCGCCAAAGCTCGGGTACCACTGAGCACGGGGAACTGCCGCCTCTTCTGCGGCGGCTCGGAGGCGTTCGCGAGCCGCGTGCAACCCGGGTTCGTGGGCTTGCGCGTAGACGAGTGCTGCGCGCAGCGATAGTGCCGGCACCGCTGGGGGCAGGTCGGCTGGTTCCTCGGCGTGCCCCACGCTCGCCGTGAAAACGAGCGTGGGGCCAAGGAAACGCCAAGCGCTTCGGGGAAGGAACACATTGAAGCGCATGGCGCGCGCCCTGCAGAGCAAAGAGCAAGCCACCGAAAAGCCCGCGAATTTGCGGGCTCTTCACACCCTCCGTCGGAGTTTTTCCGAGTCGCGCTCGGAATATTTCCTACTGTCCGATGTTTTCCCTCCCCAAGATCATCTCGCAACGTCGTCGCACCCTGTTACTCATGCTCGTTGGCGTGCTCGCCGTCGTGGCTGCGGGCATTGGTGATGCGCAGCGTCAGTCGGAACGGGCGCTCGACCAAATGGGGCGTGACCACCGCCTACTCGCGCTGAGCCTGGCCGCACTGCCTGACGCGCAGCTCTCCGTCGCTGTGCAACAGTTGGAGGCGACCGGCCAGGTCGCGGTTTTGCTTTGGCAAGCGCGCGGCGCGGGGTTTTTGCTCAGCAGCGGTAGCGTACTGTCGAGCAGCGAGTTGGATGCGGCATTTTCCAGCCACGCCCCCAGCGCTCGCTTGCCGCGCTCCCTGGCCGCGACCATTGGTCTGGGTGCGCGTACCGCAATTGCTGGGCTTGCTCCTCGAACGAGTACTGGGCCGGCAAGTCCACAGGGTGTTGCCGTGATCGAATCGGCATCCGCCGAGCGCGACCGCGCACGACACGCAGAGTGGCGCGCGGTGCTGATGGTGCTGGTGGTCAGCGTGTTGATCGTCGGCTTCGGCGTGAACGCGCTCGGACGGCAGCGCCGAGAATCGCTCCTGCAGCAAAAGCTGCGCTTGCATCGTGCCGAGCGCGCGCGTGATGCCGAGCTTTCACGCGCCAACCGCATGGCGACGATCGCGGCGCTGGCGTCCGGTTTCGCGCACGAGTTGGCGACACCCTTAGGAGTGATAGTCGGGCGCGTCGAGCAGCTGCGTACGGCGTCCGCGAACGATGCCAAATCGGTGCGCTTGCTCGATGCCATCTCTTCCCAAACGGAGCATATCGAGCGGGTCATTCGCGGGTTTTTGGGGCTCACGCGCGGCGACACTCCGAACTTGAGTCGGGTCGCCGCCAGCGAATTGGCGGGTGCCGCGGCCGCCCTGGTTCAGCACCGCTTCGGTCAAACCCAAATCGCTCTCAGCGTCGAAGATCGCGATCAGGGCGCCTCGTTCGTGGCTTGCAACTCGACCCTGTTCGGGCAGGTGCTGGTCAATCTACTGATCAACGCGCTCGAGGCGAGCGAAGTCGGTGGCTCGGTACGCCTCGAGCTCGAACGCACGCAGGCGAACGTCGAGTTCAGCGTCGTCGATCAGGGGCACGGGATTGCACGTGCAACCATCGAGCAAGCGATGGAGCCATTCTTCACGACCAAAGCCACCCGCGGTGGCACCGGACTCGGGCTAGCCATTGCAAAAGAGATCGTCAGTCACCATCGTGGCGAGCTCAGCCTCGTGCGCCGCGCCGACCACGAAGGCGCTGCCGTGCGAGGCACGCGCGTCACCGTCCGCTTACCCATTGCTCAGGAAGTGCCGTGAAAAAGCCAGAACCACGTGACCGCACCGCCCGCGTCCTGGTCATTGATGACCGCCCCGACATGGCCGAGATGGTCGCTGACGGCCTCACCGAGCACGGCTTCGAAGCGAGCGCGCTGAGCGACGTCGCGGAGGCCACAGCCAAGTTGTCGCTCGGCACACATGACGCACTGGTCACCGATCTGCGCATCCCCGGTAGTGACGGCTTGGAGCTGCTCGCTCTGTCGCGTGCGGCTGCGCCGGACAGTCCCGTGATCGTGATGACCGCATTCAGCGGCATCGACACTGCGGTCGAGTCGATTCGGCGTGGGGCTTACCATTACCTGACCAAACCGTTCAAAGTCGAAGAACTCGTCTTGTTCTTGCGGCGGGCCTTGGATGAAGCCGCGTTGCGCCGCGAGGCGAAAGCTCTGCGTACGGCGCTCGCTAGCTCACGCAGTGAATTGGTCGGTGACAGCCCAGCCATGCGTGATGTCTTGGATCTGGTGCGCCGCGTCGCCGACTCGCAGGTGCCGGTGTTGCTCTTAGGCGAAACCGGCACGGGCAAAGGGCTGATTGCCCGCGCAATCCACGCCGAAAGCGGGCGCGCCAGTGAGCCGTTCGTCGCCGTCAATTGCGCCGCAATCCCCGAGGCGCTGCTGGAGAGCGAGCTCTTTGGCCATATTAAAGGCGCGTTCACCGGAGCCTCCGCTGACCGCGTGGGCCTGTTCGCCCAAGCTCAGCACGGCACGCTCTTCTTGGACGAGATTGCGGAACTGAGCGCGCCCCTGCAAGCGAAGCTGCTGCACGTGCTCGAAACTGGACATGTACGTGCCGTGGGTAGCGATCGCGAGCGTCGCGTCGACGCGCGCGTGATCGCGGCTACCCATCGCGATCTGCGACGTCGCGTGGCCGACAACTCATTTCGCGAAGATCTCCTGTATCGGCTGGACGTGGTTTCGATCGAGGTCCCGGCGCTGCGTGCCCGGCGCAGCGATCTGCCGCAATTGATTGAACATTTCTTGCCGCGCGCGCTGTCGCGCAGCACACGCAGCTCCCCGCTACATTTCTCGCAACCCGCCATGGACGCTTTGAGTAGCTACCTGTGGCCAGGAAATGTACGCGAACTGGAACACCTGATCGAACGCCTGGTACTGCTCTGCCGCGCTGACGAGGTGCGTCTTTCGGATCTGCCCAAATCCATCACCGATCGCCGCGCCGAAGTCACCGAGCCCAGATTCGGTGACCGCGTGATGCCCATCCGCGAGCTACAACGTCGCTACGCCGCCTGGGCTTTGGAACGCCTTGGCGGCGCAAAGATGGCCACTTGCGAAGCGCTGTGCATCGATTCGAAGACGCTCAGCAAGTGGCTGAGTTCGGACAACGGGTAGTGCTCGTGCAGAGCCCTCAGGCCGTCTTGCTCAGCTTTGCCGACGCGACGATTGCTGCCTCGAGGGCGAGTACGGCTGGACTCGGCTTTCGATCTCGGAGCCGCAGTAGTTGATACTGCACGGGCGGGAGCCCGATCAGACGTCGACGCACGGTCCCGCGTGGTGGAACGCAAAAGTCGTTCACTACGGCCACGCCCATGCCGAGCGCTGCGAAGCGCATCATGAGCTCCCAGCCGTTGGCTTCGACGGCGGGTGACAGCTCCGTGTTGGTGTTCGACCAAGCCCGCGCGAGCGCGGCTCTCAGGGGGCGACCCATGGCCGGCGCGATGATCGCTTCGTCACGCAGATCGTGGATGGTGAGCGCGCGCTTGCGAGCCAAAGGGTGAGACTTGAGCAGGACCACTGCGGTGCCAACTTTGGCGATTCGGCGCGCGACTAGATTCGCTGGCACGTCATCCACCACGGTCACTGCGAGGTGTGCCTCACCGAGCTGAACCGCGGCAATTGCCTCATCCCGTGCGCGGGTCAGTACGCGCAGTTTGGCGTGCTTTCCGCGCTGAAATGCCGGTAGCGCGTCGTGAAGCATCCACAACAGCGTGCCTTCGCCGGCCGCGAGCACGACATTCGACTCGTGGCGAGTGCCCCGCACGTCGTCAATCAATTGCTGGTTGCGCTCGATTTGCTCACGGGCGAACGCGAGCACCTTTCGCCCCTCCTCGGTGAGCGACAAAGTTCGACCGTTGCGCACGTACAACGACGCTTGCAAGGCCTCACCGAGCTTGCGGATCTGAACGTGCAAGGCCGGCTGGGATAAGTGCAAGCGTGCAGCCGCATGGGTGAAGTTCATGGTTTCCGCGAACACCACGAATGCACGCAACCACTCGGAGCTAATCATAATAGAAAATTATAGAACATAGATAAGCAATAGTGGGAACAGATGGCGCGTAGGAGCACCCTCGGAGCCATGAAAAAGCATTCAATCCCCACGCTCGGCATCGACATTGGCCGAGTCATCATCGGTGCCGCGGACGCCTCGGGCTCGGCGGATACCTCATTCCTCAGCTGCAGAGAGGAAGACGCCCTCCGGACCCCTGCGACCGAAGGCGCTTTCGAAGCCATTGCCGAGTTGAGCGCGGTGTTCAAGGGCCGCGTCTGGCTCGTCTCGAAGTGCGGCCCTCGGATCCAACAGCTCACCCGTCGCTGGTTGCAGCGGGTCGCGTTCTACGAGCGCACGGGGGTCAGGCAAGACCGCTTGCTGTTCTGTTTGAAGCGACCCGAAAAGCGCGTGCATTGCGCTGCAATTGGCGCGACGCACTTCATCGACGATCGGCTCGACGTGCTCCAGCACCTGTTTGGGCTCGTGCCTCGCTTGTATTGGTTTGGCTATCAAGCCAAAGCCGTGGCAGCTCCGCAATGGGCCCAACCGGTGCACGACTGGTCGGCAACGCGAAGCCTGGTCCTCAGCCAGCTAGTGTCGGAATGACGAGAAACTGCGGCGGCACGTGTTCGGTGAGCCAAACACCGTTCTGCGAGCGATAGAAGAGGTAGCCGTCACGCGCCATGGTGGCCGCCTCGACTCGCAGTACGGTGGGCGCACCACGACGACCGCCGACGGACAGCGCAACCTCGACCGAAGCCGAAAGGTGTACATGATGACGTTTCCCTTTGAGCAGGCCTTGCTTGCGGATCGCTGACAAGTAGCGAGCCACCGTGCCGTGGAACAACACATCCGGCGGCTGCTCGGGCGAAAGTCCGAGATCGATACTGACCGAGTGACCCTGATTGGCGCGAACGAGGCGCCCGTCAGAACTGAACGCGAAACGCTGCTTGTCGCTTTCTGCAACGACCCTTTCGAGAGCCGCGCGATCGACTGTGTGCCCATGAGAGGCGAGAGCGGACAGTAGCTCGTCCACGGAAACCCAGCCTTCGGCGGAGAGCGTCAAACCGATCGCTTGCGGTCGATGGCGCAACAAGAGGCTCAGGAGCTTCGACAGCGATGTTTGCTCGCCAGGCATTCAGTTGCGTTTTTACACTGCTTGCCCAAAACGCCGCCAGGGGCGATCCTCCGCCAATGCGTTTGTGTGTCTTCTGCGGCTCGAACTTAGGCGTCCGCGAGTCGTACCTCGCCCAAACTCGCGCTTTTGGCGCTCAGTTGCTCGAACGCGGGATCGAGCTCGTCTACGGCGGCGCGCACGTCGGCCTGATGGGCGCGCTTGCTGATGTGGTGTTGGCCGGCGGCGGCCGCGTGATCGGTGTCATTCCCGAGGCACTGCAGGTTCGAGAAATCGCTCATTCGGGTTTGACCGAGCTACACGTCGTGTCGTCGATGCACGAGCGAAAGGCGCTCATGGCTTCGCTATCGGACGGCTTCGTGGCGCTCCCGGGTGGCATCGGCACGCTCGAAGAGTTGTTCGAGGTTTGGACTTGGGCTCAGCTCGGACTGCACAGCAAACCCTGTGCGCTGCTCGATATCGACGGGTTCTTTTCTGGCCTCGTCGGGTTCTTGAATCACGCGACCGACCAAGGTTTCCTCAAGCCCAAGCAACGCGAGGGGCTAATCGTTGAATCCGACTTAAAAGCGTTGCTCGCGCGGATCACCCAAGTTCCGGAAAAGGGCGTTCCCTGAGATTGAACCGCCGAGCCGCAGAGATCGCAGAGATCTGAGGGAGATTTGGGGGTTCGCACTCAACGTCGGAGCGCACGTTGTCACGCCGCAAATCGCCGATCAGAGAACCCCAATCCCCTCTCTCTCAGGTCTCTGCGTCCTCTGCGGCTCTGCGGTTAGTCCCTCCCTCTCCGTCGTCCGCGACGCCGATGCGCTGCCACGCGACGTAGCGCGTGACGATCGACCAAGTTGCGGGAAAGGGCGTTCCCTGAGATTGAACCGCCGAGCCGCAGAGATCGCAGAGATCTGAAGGAGATTTGGTGGTTCGCACTCAACGTCGAAGCGCACGTTGTCACGCCGCAAATCGCCGATCAGAGAACCCTAATCACCTCTCTCTCAGGTCTCTGTGTCCTCTGCGGCTCTGCGGTTAGTCCCCCCCTCTCCGTCGTCCGCGACGCCGAAGGCTGGGCCGCCACACGACGTAGCGCGTGACGATCGACCAAGTTCCGGGAAAGGGCGTTCCCTGAGATTGAACCGCCGAGCCGCAGAGATCTGAGGGAGATTTTGGGGTTCGCACTCAACGTCGGAGCGCACGTTGTCACGCCGCAAATCGCCGATCAGAGAACCCTAAACACCTCTCTCTCAGGTCTCTGTGTCCTCTGCGGCTCTGCGGTTAGTCCGTCCCCCTCTCCGTCGTCCGCGACGCCGAAGGCTGGGCCGCCACGCGACGTAGTGCGTGACCATCAACCCATCTTCAAAATTCGCCGAAGTACGGCGTGGTGCCCGTGGTTACGCATTCGTGAGCGTACAGAAACATCGCGGCTGACCACGTTTGCCAATCACGGCCGATGGGTTTACCGGATTGCGCGCGGACTTGTTCGTTGAAGCCCCATTCGCATTCGTCTTCGTGCCAAGGTTTCACCAGGTCGGCCAGGGCCTCCAGCTTTTGGCGCGCGAGTTCTTGGCGCCCTGCGGAGACGCAGGCCGCGATGTAGAAGCCGCACACGAACGGCCAAACTCCGCCGTTGTGATACTCGCCGGGGCGGTTGTAGATCTCGTAGCGAGGCCGCCAATCTTCGTCGCCGGGCCGCATGTACGGGAAGAAGCAGGGCGGCAAATGTCCGGTGAGTTCGCCCTCTTCACGCAGCGTATCGCAGTTCGTTTCGACGTACTCGATCAGTCGTGCTGCGCGCTCGCGATCGGCGATGCCGGTCAAGATTGCCAAAGAATTGCCGAGCAAGTCGCAGCGATTGTCGTGGAAGATCTTGAATGAGCCAGTGGCGTAGTGCGCGCTGCCGGGCACGGTCAAGCCGATCTGCACGTTGCCCGCCAATGTGGGTCCAGTGCTCTCGACGCGGTTCATCGCGAACTCGAGCGCGGCGGCTTCTTCAGCCAGTCCGTACATTCGTTGGTAAGCGTGCACCAAGCAATTGACGTAGAGGCCATAGCCGTACACCCAATGTTCGTCGCGCCAATCGGTCGTCGGCAGTTGCGCGACCATCACGCGGTCATTGGGCGATTGGTAACGCATCCAAGTGATGGCTTTCTGTGCCGCTGCCTCGAGGAATTGCGGTTCGCCCATCGCGCGTCGAAACGCGCCCAGCCCGAACAAGAAGAGTGGCGTCGTGTCGCTCGCACCCAAGTTGTCCGGATCGTGAGCGAGCGAGGGAATGTGCCCGCGCGGAGTCTGATTTCGAGCCAACGCTTCCAGCGTCTTGCGCATTTGTTGGCAGAGTTCGGGTTTGCCCGTGAGCAAGAAACCAGGCAGCGAGATCATCAGATCGCGCGTGTATGGTTCTGGGTAACCAAACCCAGCTGTTCGCGGTAGCCCCGCAAAGGGACCAAATGCATTGTGCTCGAGCACGGCGATGGCCGCATTCCGCGCCGCTTCCACGCGCGCCGGACCGTCGAGGCTCACGCTGCACCCAAGCCGAGTTTGCGCTGCACGATGTCGATGAAGCGCTGAGCGACCTTGCGGTAGTCGTACGAAAGCGCGCGTTCGCGCCCCGCTTCGCCGAGTCTGCGGCACAGTTCGGGGTCGTTCAGCAAAGTGTGCAAGTGCGCCGCCAGATCAGGCACGCTCGCGCGGTAGTCGACCACGCGTGGGTTGGCGAATTCGATGCGATGGTTGGGCTCGAAGCCGGCTTCTGGTCCCACCACGCAGCCCGTAGCCAGGTTTTCCTCGGCCACGCCAGCGAGCAGCGCGGTTTCACCGTGAACCAATGTTTCGAGCATGGCCATGGCTCGAATGCCGATCACCGGTTTGCCGCACGCGCCGGCTTCGACCTGCCCCATGCCGAAGCCTTCGAGCCGTGAAGGCGCCGCATAGACGTCGCACGCCGAGAGCAAGAACGGCATCAGATTGCGCGACACGCGATCGCCGCACAGCGAAACCTTGTTCTCGATTCCGAGCTCTTTCGCCAGTGCCCGGTCGAGCGCGTTCTGCTTTTCGGTGCGCGGCTGCGACCACACTTTGCACACGTAGCGATAATCCGGGATCTGATCGCCGAGTGAGGCGAGCGCGCTCATCACCTCGCGGCCGCCTTTCGACGCTGCGTCGCCACCGACAGTCAGGATCAGCCGTTGCTCGTCGCGCACGCCGAGCGCGGTTCGCACTGCTTGGACGCGCGGGTCCGCTTTAGGATAGGGAATGAAGCTTTCGGTGTCGCATCCGACCGGCAAAATCTCGATGTTTTTGCCAGAAATGCCGTCGCGCACGTAGACGTCTTTGACCCACTGCGAGGTCACGAGCATCAGCGGCAAGCTCTCGAGCGTCTCGCGATAGTTGACCACGTAGCCGTTGGCGACGAGCCAGGGAATGGCCAAGATCCCGTGTTGCTGGGCATGCAGCACCAGGTGCGGAGTCATGCCCCAATAGCCAATGCCGACTACGGCGTCGGGTTTGAACCAGCGATAGTACCATTCCTTCTCTAACGCTGACTCCAAGTGAGCGGCGCGCGCATCCACGCCGAGCGAGAGCAACCCGCGGAGCAACAGGTCACCTTGCGTTGCGAGGCCACCGGGCGGCGGCGGGTAGTCGAATAGCAGCAGGATTTTCATGGCTTTTGCAATTGCTCGAGCCAAGCTCGGGCGTGTTCGGCGGTGGTCACTCGGAAAAAACCTTCGATCGGCGGCGTGGTGCGCGCCTCCCAGCTGCTCTCGGCAAAGCCGTAGTCGTGCGTGATCAAGCGCTGCTTGCGCTGCCACACCTCGCTCGTGAGCTCGCGCACGATGTCCGCGTTTGCGAGCACGCTCGGTAAACGACTTCCGCCGTCGTCGTCGTAGGCAAACAGCCAGAGCTCGGCAGCAGACAGAGTTCCGCGTAACCACAGCCGCAGCACGGCGCGTGACACTTCTTCATGTCTGCGATGGCGCGTGTATTCACCGCGCGGCGAGTGGGTGAGGATGCGATCGAAGTTTCGCTTGGGCAGACATTCGAACAGCGCGCGCTCGACGGAGGTGTCCGGGAGCGGCGATTGCTCGGGCCCGTCGTCCAAGTCCGCCATGCCGCCGTGCGCGTGAAATTGCTTCAGTACGCGTTGAAACTTGGGTGCGCGATCGGCGTCGCCGCCGCGGCACGTGCAGCCGATGAAGAGCGACCAATTCGTTTCTGTGAGCAAAGTGCCGCCCGCCCAAAGCGTTTCATCGTCCGGGTGTGCAACGAGCACGGCCACTGATTCGCGCGCCGTCATCGGGTTATTTGGCGCTGCGACTCAGCGTCACTCAAGTGGCATTTTCGCCACGGGGGATCAGCGAGTCAGAGTTACCTTGGCCAAGCCGCGTGGGCGATCCGGGTTTTGTCCCGAACTCTCGGCGAGCGCTCCCGCGAACAACTGTCCAGGCACCACACCGACGATGGGTGACAACCATTCAGGTACGTCTCCGGGCAACTCGAGATGCAAAGCGACCCGCGACAACACCTCAGGCGCGTTCGAGATGGCGAGCACGCGCGCGCCGCGCTGCTCCAAGAGCGTCAGAAAATCCGGCACATCGACCAACGAACGTCCCCGCGCGGCGATCAGAATCACCGGAAAACCGCGGTCGATCATGGCGATGGGGCCGTGCAATAGGTCCGCGACCGAGTACGGTTCGGCAAGGAAATAGCTGGTTTCTTTGAGCTTGAGCGCGACTTCGAACGCGGTCGAGTAATTGAACCCGCGCCCCAACACGACGAGCTGCCGCGCATCTCGAAACTCAGCCGCTGCTGAGAGCAAGTCCGTGTTGCGATCGATCACGGCGTCGAGCCACGCGGGTACGCGCGAAAGTTCGGCCCAGCGTTGCGGATTGCCCTCGAGCGCGGCGCTCAACATCGCGAGCGCGAACAGTTGCGCCGTGTAGGTTTTGGTTGCCGCCACTGCCAGTTCGGGGCCGGCGAGCAGCGGCAAGCGCAACTCCGCGCTCTGCGACAGCGGTGACTCTGGGTCGTTGCTCAGGGCGAGCGTGATGCCGCCTTGCGTGCGCGCCTCGCGCAACACCGAGACGATGTCCGGTGATTGCCCAGATTGGCTGATGCCGATGGTCAGCGTGCGCAGCAGCCGCGGGGGCGAATCATAGAGCGTGAACAACGACGGAACGGCCAAGGCCACCCCCAGCCGGTTGTGCGCGCCTAGCAGATACTGCGCATAGCGCGCGGCGTTGTCCGAACTCCCGCGGCCCGCGATCATCACCCATTCTGGGCCGAAGCGCCGAATCGCTTGCGCAGCCGCCTCCGCCGCCGCTCGGCCATCCCGCAGCAGCCCTTCAATCACGCAGGGCTGTTCACGGATCTCACGTTCGAAGTGGGTGGCCATGGCGGCTCCTCTCTGCGCGTGAAGTGTCACCGCACAATAGCGTCATTGATAAAGCTTTGGGCGCTTCGAGGGAAAGTAAAGAGCACACACAATGCTGCCCCACGGAGGCCATCCGAAAATGCACGCGTCGTGATCATTCGCGCCGCATCCGGGAATCAATACCCGTTCGAACAAAGGGGGACTTCTCGGATAGCGGGGGGACTTCTCTTGAAAGCCCAAACCGAACAGCGTTTGGCGGTCCTGGGGGGTGCGCTCAGCCCTGGGGTCGCCAAACGCAACTAATCGCCGTTCTTCGCGCTCAATTTCCGAATCGATCCAGTTGCTCGGGAGGGATGCTTCATGACCGAAGCCAAATTTGCGGCACGCCCAGCGTTTGCGTCCGTGTTTGCGCTGATGCTGCTCACTGCTTGCGGTGGCCGTTCACTGCACAACGACAGGCAGCCTAGCGGCACTGGGGGCAATCAAAGCACGACCGTCGCAGGCGGTGGAGCGATCGACGATGCAGCTCCGGGCGGCGGCTCGGGCAACGGTGGATCAGCTCCCGAATCGGCCCCGCAGTTCGCGTGCGGCGAGGTCGCCACACAGCAGTTCGACATGGCGCACATGCAACCGTACTTCGTGTCGGCGGAAGCCGAAAGCGCAACGAGCAACACGCTCGCGGCCATGAGCCCCGCCGAGAGGGCGACGCAAATGGGGGGAATTCCCGTAGGTGCGATGGACTTCTTCGATATCGAGCGGAGCCCCGACGTCGACGTAGCCGGGGTCGGTAAGATTCGCGGCTATTGGTACCGCGACGTGGGTCGAGGCGTGAACCTCGATGCCGGTCAACCAAACCGCCCGTCGGACGGCAAGGACTACTCCACGGCATTTCCGACGGAGTCGCTGCGTGCGGCGTCTTGGGATCTCGATCTCGAAAAGCGCGTCGGTGAGGCGATTGGCGATGAGCTCGCCGCCTCGTCGAGCAATGTCGCTCTCGGGCCCACGACAGACATCATTCGTCACCCGTATTGGGGGCGCACGCAAGAGGCCTACGGCGAGGACGCGTACTACATCGGTCGAATGGCTTCGGCCTTCACGGTCGGCATTCAAGAATACGTCATGGCCTGCGCCAAGCATTTCGGTGCGTACAACATCGAGAAGTATCGCTCCTCGGTGAATGTGATCTTGAACGAGCAGACCTTGCGCGAGATCTACGGCCGTCCGTTCGAGATGGACATTCAGGATGCCGGCGTGGGCTGCGTGATGGCGGCTTACAACAAGGTCAATGGCGTGAAGACCACGCAGAACAAGCACTTGCTCAGGGACGTCCTCAAGGGCTCGCTCGACCAGGGCGGCTTCGGCTTTCAAGGCCTCGTGATCTCCGATTGGTGGGCAATGCCGGGCGATCTCGAGGTCCCCACTGTCGATACTGCTCAGACGCTCGCCCGTGAAGCGGTCCAAGCCGGCCTCGACATCGAAGTCCCTTGGGCCCTTCACTACGCGCCCGAGTTCTTGGCGAACGCCGACCAGGCGCTGGTTCAGGAAGCCGCGGGTCGCGTGCTGCGCCAGAAATTCAGGTTCAACACTGCTCGCCCGTCGGATTGGTGGGGCATCAAGCTGCCCGTGTCCACGCTGAGCGGTGGATCCGGCGGATCGATCTCACCGAACCCGAGTCACGAGGCGTTGGCTGAGGAAGCTGCGCTCAAATCCATCGTGCTTCTGAGCAACGGTGATGAAGATACGCCGGTCCTCCCGCTCACGGACACGGCAAAGAGCATCGCAGTGATCGGCCCTGGTGAGGCCTTCTCTCTGGTCAGCGGCTCGGTGCCGAAGAGTTGCATCGGCAGTGAGCAACGCGGACCGTGCACCTATCAATTCGCAACTGACGTCGCGCTCGGCGATCGCGGCTCGTCGCGCGTGAACGCCGATCCTAGTCGTTCGATCGGACCGTTTGCTGGCATTCAAATGGCTGCGGGTAACGCGCGAACGGTCGTGAGTGGGGACGCACCAGAAACGACCACAGATGCCGACACCATCGTGGTGGTCGTCGGTTACACGCCGGGCGATGAAGGCGAGGAATGGGCCATCAGTTTCGGTGGCGATCGCAGCTCGCTCGATCTGCCACCGGGTCAAAGTGATTTCGTGACTCGCGCGCTCGACTTGGGGAAGCGCACGGTGATCGTCGTCGAGTCGGGCTCGATTGTGAACTTGCCTTGGCTCGATCATCCCAACCGCAATCAGGCCACGATTTGGGCGGGCTACGGCGGGCTTCGCGGCGGAGCAGCGCTCGGCAAGCTGATCTTCGGCGCTGCCAATTTTTCCGGCAAAATGCCGATGGCTTGGCCGACCCAGGCTGAGCTCGACCAGGCGAAATTCAAGGGCAGCGACGAACAAGGCACCGAGATGGGCTACTTCTTCGGCTATCGCGAATACGATCGCCGAAAGGCGTCAGGGGCGACCGTTGACCTGGTTTTCCCGTTTGGTCACGGGCTGAGCTACTCCTCGTTCAAGTACTCGAACTTGATGGTTCCGTGTCGAACCGTCGAGCGAGGCGCTGTGTTCAACGTCACGGTCTCCGTCGAGAACACCTCCGCCGTCGATGGCGACGAGGTCGTGATGCTGTTCGTGCAAGGTCCGCCGAAAGCAGGCAACATCGCAGGCGACCGCCCCGTGAAAGAACTCAAGAGCTTCGCGCGTGTCAGCGTGAAAGCGGGGCAAACCGTGCCGGTTGAGCTGCCCGTGCGCGTGCGCGATCTGCGCCGTTGGGAAGGTGACGCGAAGGGCAAGTGGGTGATCGACAGCGGCGTCTACACCGTCCTCGTGGGTAAGAACGCCGAGGACGCAGCAAACGGAACCATCCGCGGTGCCTTCGTCGTTCACGGCGACTGAAGTGCGCACGCTCGAAAACGACTAGAGGACTTTGACGCATCGCATGACCATCAATCCAATTCCAATCGAACCGTGACTGGAGAGAGGGGGCGGTCGGTATCCAGCCACGCACCTCGAGCAGCGGCTGAGTTTTACCGCGCGGCGGCCGCTTTTTGTGGCACTTTTCCGGCGAGTTTGCCGGCCAAGTCCAGCAGCGTCACGTCCCAGCTCAAGTTCAGCTCTTCCTGCGTGCGCCGACTGAGCTCGGCGCACGCATCGCGCGGCACCCGTTGCAACTCCGGGAATGTCTCGCAACGGCCGCCGCCAGGAGCGATGTAAATGTGCTCCCCATCCACGCCTGAACCGTCGATCCGCGATGCATGACCGACGCGCTCCGGGACCAATGATTGACCGATGAACGAGCGCGGCTGCTTTAACCCATACAAATGCAAAATCGTCGCGCCGATGTCGACCTGGCCGCCGAGCGTGTGCACGACGCGCGGGGCTGCCTGCAACCGCTCAGGGAGCACGATCAAGAGCGGGATCTGTTTGGTGGTGTAGTCGCGAATTGCGATTCGTCGTTGCGCGTCGAGGCCAAGGTTGGTCTCGCCCATCCAATGATTCGAAAAGCGCATCCGAGAGTCGTGATCCCCGTAGATCACGACCGTCGTATTCTGTAGCAGTCCAGCCTTTTGCAGCTGGCCAAACAGCTGCTCGATGGCTTCGTCGTTGTAGCGCATCGAGTGCAAATAGCCGCTGAAATCCGAGCCTTCGATCGACCCGAGTTGTAGTTTGCGATCGCTCACTGGCACGTATTCGTACGGACTGTGCGAGGTGAGCGTGATCAGCATGCTCACGAAGGGGCGCTTCAGCTTTTCGATGCGCGGCATCACACGCTCGAAGAACAATTTATCGCCCATGCCCCAACCGAGCTTCGGGCCGTCACCCACTTCGTCGCGAAACGCGGTCTGATCGAAGCCGTAGCGCGGGTAGAGGATCGCGCGGTTCCACATGCCCGCCGCATAAGCGTGTCCGGCGAAGGTCGTGTAGCCAGCCTCTTTGAGGCTGTGCAGGATGGTCACGAAGTGATTCTCATCGCGCCGAAACGCAACCGAGCCTTGCGGGATCGGGAACTGCGAATTGAGCACCATGTACTCGGCGTCTGAGGTGGAGGAATCTCCCGTCTCGTCGTACAGGTGATCGAAGAACCAGCCGCGATCGCCGAGGCTGTTCATGAATGGCGTCAGCTCTTGCCCGCGATCGCGCGCGCCGATGACCCATTTTTGCATGCCTTCGACCTGCAAAATCAGCAGATTCGTGCCACGCGCGACGCCGAAATCTGGGTCGTCCGTGGGCAGCTCCGCGCGCGCTTCGTGGTACTTGCGCACCTTTTCGAATTCTTCGTCGGTAATGCTGCCGTGTTGCCGCGCATCACGGATCGAGCGCGCGATCTCCTTGATGTGCGCGACGACGATGCCCGAGTCTTGCACCGCGTCCGTGCCGTTGAGCACGCGCCAAGAGCGATCGCTATCCATCCAGCGTTGAACGATGCTCTGCAGTGGCAACAAGAAGGCCACGCTGGTTGCCACGAGCAGTAGGTCGAGCGCGCCGCGCAGGGCTTTGGGTGCGTCTGCCTTGTTCGGCTTTGGCCACACGAACGGTAAAGCAACGCTCACCGCGAACACCAGCAATAGCCAAGCGTCGCGCCCGCGCGTGTACTTGACGATGATGTCGCGCACGTCCCACAGCTGCCCGCCGCCGCTGATCGCCAAGACGGGCAAAATGTTGCCGAAATAGCGCAGATAAATCAGATCGCCAAAGACGATCAGCAGCAAGGCACCCATCACGAACGCAAACCCACGCGCGCGATAGAAACCCGGAATCAGCGCGACCGGCAGCGCGAACACCGCGGCCGAGTACAAGGCTCCACGTTGAAAGCCGTTCCAGCTTTCCAAGTCGGTGAGCGTCAACGCAAAGTGGATGACGGCAAGACCGATGGCGTATGCACAAGGCACGAGCAGGAACTCACACGCCAAACGCAGCCAGATTGGTGCGCGTGATTTGAGCAAGCGAAGCGCGAGCGCCAGCGCGAGCAAGAGCACGCACACGGCGAGCAGCGTGCGCTGCGCGAAGGTCAGCGTGAATTTCTCGGCTTGCACCGGAAAGTGCTCGTCGCTCAACCAGTGAAAGCACAGCGCGCTCACGGCGAGCAGGCCCAACACCGAGGCGGCAGACCACACCGCAGTTCGCGCTCGGCTCGGAATGCGAGCGCGAAGGGACGCGGCGAGTGGCGCAAATCGACGCAGCGCAAACAGCGACAGCAAGCAGGCAGCGACCAGGAGCGCGAGATCCAAGCTGACCAACCCGCGTTGCGCCGTTGCCAAATCTTCCGGTCGGAAATCTAGATTCATCGAGTAAGGGTTGGAACAGCTAGCATTTGTAGGCCGGTGAGCGCACGGGGCAGAAGGCGACATTCGCCGCCGCGCTCGAGCACGCTATCTTAGGCGAGCGATGTCCGCTCCGAACACGAGCTTACTCGACAGTCCGCTCTTGGAGCCGATTCTGCTGCGCCAAGCGTTGCGGCGTGCTCACGCGCTGACCAACGCCGCTCGCGCGCGCATGAAACCGTGGGTTGATGCGTCGCGTGCCCGCTACGCGGTTGCGCTCGAATTGCGCGATCGCGGAACGCATGGCGTTGCGCTCGGATTGCTGCGCGAGGCGGCCTTCTTCGCGCTCTGCGCGATCGAAGCCGCCGAGCCCAGCGCTCGGCCGCCGGCTGGGTCGCCCAAGCTTGCTTGGGAGCGTTTCGAGCAGCTGCCGGAGGCGACTCAGGCGCCGCTAGCCTTGGCAACGGCGCGCGCTGCGTTCGCCATCGACGACCCGCTCGCGGTCGACGCGCTGGCACCGAGCGAAGTCGAGCGATTGCGACCCGCTGCCGAGGAAACAGTCGCTTGGTTGCTCGGTCTGGCCGAAATTCAGGCACCCGAACGGCTGACGCGGCTGCGTCGGGTGCGAACCCTGCTCCTCACCATTGGCGTGTCGGTGATTGGCTGCACCCTGCTCGGTTATTGGGCCGCGCTGGCTGCGCTTTCGCGCTAGCGAATTAGCGTCCCCGAGGGTCGACGCGAGTGCCTCGCCGAGCTACGTTCTCGGCGATTCATCCGTGACCAATACCGAAGCCGCTTCACTACACCCCGGAGTGATCTTGGATCGCGACGGCACCTTGATCGATGTCTTCCGCGACGACGAAACCGGCACCGTTTCGGTCGCCTTTCACCCGAGTCAATTGCGCTTGTTGCCCGGCGTGATCGACGGTTTGAAGTTGCTCTCCGCCGCGGGCTACGGCTTCGCAATCGCGAGCAATCAACCAGGCCCCGCGAAGGGCCAAATCTCGCGAGCTGCCGTCGAGCGCACGAACGCTGCGCTCTTGGACTTGTTGCGCGCCGAGGGCATCGAGATCGCCACGGTCGAAGTCTGCATGCACCATCCAGATGGCGGTCCCGGCGGAGACCCAACCCTCGTGGGTAAGTGCGATTGTCGCAAGCCCAAGGCCGGCCTGTTGCTTTCGGCCATGGAACACGCGGGCTTCGATCCCGCGCGCACCTGGATGATCGGCGACTCGAGCGCGGACGCCCTGGCCGCGCGCGCCGCCAACATTCGCGGCGCACTCGTCTTTGCTACGAACCGCTGTGAGATTTGCCCCCTGCGCAATGGGCCCGAGGTGCGTCCGGAATTGGTCGCACCGCGCTTCGACGAAGTGGCCAAAGCGATTTTGCGCGGCTGAGTCCGCTTCGATCCGCCCAAGGGACGGACTCGGCGCGTGTCGAAGGCGTATGAGGCTCGCGATCGCGCTTGCGGCGTTGTTGCTCGGCGCTTGCGCGGGGAGCGCCCAAGGGACGTACGCGCAGGATGCTGCGGAGCCGCGTCCAACGGGGGTATCGGACGCACGTGCCGTCGCGGGGCACGAAGATACGGCGCTGCTTTGGTTGATACACAAGTGGGCACGCGGGCATGTCACCGTCGTCGGCGTGTACCGGCAAGGGTACGGATACGTGCTGAGCGCGCGAAACTACGGCTGCGCGACTGGGACAACGACGCAGATCTCGGAGCCGTCACAGCGAGCGGAATTGGAGCGTGTGCTCACGGTGCTCGACCCGAAAAGCCTGCCTGAGGGCGACCCTTGCTCGCGCTCGGTTCGGGACGGCACTGGCTGGGCCGTCCGTGTGGAAGTGGACGGCGAGGTCATCACGCGCGGTCGTCAGTTTGGTGTCTACGAGTCGGGGCCGTGCGTGGATTTTCAGCGCGCGGCGCAGACATTGATGAATCTTGCGGGATTGGAGTGCACCGCGGCGACTTGTGTTCGCGTGGAGGGCGGTTCGGGGGCGCGCTCGTTGTGTCCGTGAAGGGCGATCTCGTGTCCACGTCGCGCGCTCGACCTCTCGAAAGGCCTCAAAGCCTTCGGCGGCAAAGGGCGGGAACAACGTGGCACTGCGAGGTGCGCTGCTGGTCTGCGAGCGCCCCCCTCCCAAAAACAGCCGGCTACGTCTCTAGATTTACGCGGTCGCCCTGGGTCGTTGGTGCGGAGACGACCAAGAACGTTGCGTCTGCGGTGCCTTCGTTGCGAACGCGGTGGGGATTGCCGGGCGGGACTTCGAGTGAATCGCCGGGGGCGAGGCGAAAGGTTCGATCGGCGAGTTGGATTTGTAATTCTCCGCTGAGCACGAAGAAGAGTTGCCGTGCGCGTTCGTGGTAGTGGGTGATTTCGCCGGCGCCGGGTGGGATGCGTTCTTGAATCACGCTGAGGTCGGAGCGGGTCAGGAGCCGCCAGCCGTCGCAAACCTGGCCCCATTGATAGTGCTCGGCAGTGCCGATGTTTTGGATCATCGTCGTCATTCTAGGCGTAGCAGTTCGAAGTCTGGGGTGGTTCGCGGTCCGGTGCTGTCGCGCGTGCGGAATCGGCCGGTCCAGCGCTCTTTGCCGAGGCGGCGGATGATCTCGGTGACGGATGAATAGATGTAGTCTGATTTCCAACGACTCGCGGGGATCGTGAAGGGCATGCCCACTTCGGCGAACGCGGCGTCGCGACCGACCAATGACGCCGTGGGAGCGTCGGTGATCGTCGAGTGCAGCGCGAGTTCTGGCTCGGTCGGATCCGCGCCGGCCGCGCGCACGTACACGCTGAGCACCAGCGAGGTGCCGCGCTCTAGGCGCGTGCCGAGGAGCGTGTTGCCGCTGCCGAACGCGAGCGCATGGCTGGTGTCCGCTCCGGCGAGCAACGCTTGCGACCAGTGCGCGGCGCTTGCAGTATCACCGCGCACCACGGCAATATTGTGGGCGATTCGTTGTTGTTCGAGGGTCCGCGGTGGCTCGCTCGGTGGGGGATTGGGGGTCAGCTCGAAGCGATCTCTGAGCTCCCAAGTCAGATACGGATCGGGTTCGACCACGCGTTGCGCGTGGGTACTCGAAACCCAATAGGCTTCCAACGCGGACGGCTCGACGCGGTTGATCGCGAACGCGCGGAGGTCACCGTGTGGCATCGAACGATCGACGGCCAAGAACGGCCCAAGCACGGTCGACGAAAATTGCGAAGCGAGGGTGTCTTGTTCCGCGCCGCTCATGAAGCGCAAGTCGGCCACATAGTAGCGGTCATGCGAAGTCCCTGGGCCGTTCGGGAGACGAGGCACGGTGGTCACCGGGCGCTGCAGGGACCAATCGACCCACATCGACTGCCGCATGCCTGGGTGGAGCGTGACTCCGGCCTGCGGCGCCCATCTCCGAGTCAGCCACTCGAGCGCCGCGACTTTGTCTTTGTCCGGCTTGATCAGCCGGCCACTTTCGTTGAACCGTCCACCGGAGCGATGCGCGTAGCGAAGCGCGCGCACGCCGTCGGGCAAGATCGCGAGTGCGATCAGCACGAAGACCGCGAGCACGACATAGCTCGGCCGAGCCTTCGCAATCGCCGGCCACCGACTCGACGCGACACGCGCGATGTCGAGCCCGGTTTGCGCCAGTCCCCCGCACGCGAGCGCGAAATACAATGCAAAGTAGTGCGGCCAAAAGATGTGCACGTCCGCGCCCTGCTTGAAGACGACGTATTGAAACAGCGCCATTGCGAAGACCGCGATCGGCAACGCTTCGAGCTCATTGCGACGCAGCAGCAGGCGCAACCCGAGCACGGGCAATGCGAGCTTGCCGAGTAATACGGCCAAGCTGGTGAACGAAACTTCGATCCAGAATTTGCGCCCGGCGAGCACCAGCGCGAGCGGCGTATTGACTCCGGCCGAGCGCCGGCTGCCCTGCGCGAACAGCTCGTTCAGTTGCCCGAGTTCGGCGAACGCGTACAAGTGCGCGCCGACCACCAATGCACACAGCACGACGGCGATCGCCCAAAACGTCGCGGTTTGACGTCGATCTGCGGGCGCGGCCCAGCGCCCGAGCACCAGCACGGCGACGAAGATCGCGCCCAGCATGACCGCGCCGAACACGAGCACCGGCCAATCCGCGCACAGTCCGTAAACGAGGCCGCCCAGGGAGAGCAGCGCGTCGCGAAAGCGATAGCTTCGGCGAAAGCGTGCGTAGCCCCAGATGCACAGCAGCGAGCCGAACATTGCGGGTACTTCGAGCCCATTGAAGCCAGAGAAGCTGAGCGCGATGGGCAATACCGCGAAGCTCAGCGCAGCGACGGCGCCCGCCACCGCGCTCCACGACTCGCGCCCGGTGAGGTACAGCACGGGCACTGTCAGCGCACTTTGCAGCGCTGCCGGCAGGCGGCACGCCCAGGCATGGTGCCCAAACACCTTCATGAACAAGGCGCTGATCCAGAACATACCCCAGGGGTGATGACAGTAGAAGTCGCTCGCTACCGGTGGCTGGCTCAACTCGCGAGCTACCGGTCCCACGATGCCCCAGTGCCACATGTTCTCGGCGGCCGTGCACACCGCACTCGCGGCCGCGTAGTGTCCGGCACCGAACACATCACCCAACTCCCAAAACGCGGCCAGAGCAAAGCCCGCGCTGGCCAAAATCGCGATCGCTTGGCAGACACGCGATAGTAGCCGACAAGGATCGTTCATCAGTGCGCGCAGCGTACCGTTTTTTCGCGCGCTGTGGCAGGCTCGGCGCGCCGATGGACCACGACCCGGAGACCACGCTCGACCGCTGGGATTTGGCTGTGTGCGTGCTGCTCGCGCTCGCGTACCTCACGCTCTTGCTGTCGACGGTTCACGACCTCGGTTACGCCCGTGACGAGGGCTTCTACTTCCAGGCAGCGCGCAGCTACGAAGCATGGTTCGATCTACTGAGCACTGATTTCTCTAGAGCCATGGAGCCCTCGATCGTGGACCGCTACTGGTCCGCGAACCACGAGCATCCGGCGTTGATGAAGTCGCTGTTCGCGCTGTCGCACCGCTATTTGTTCAGCAGCTGGCAGCTGTTTCGCGAGCAGGGCACGGCCTATCGCTTCGCCGGGATGCTGGTCAGCACGCTCGGTGTGGTGGTGACCTACGTTTGGGGTGCGCGCGAATCGGGCCGCCTCGCAGGGATAGTGGGCGCGTTGTCATTGGCGTTGATGCCGCGCGTTTTCTACAACGCGCACTTGGCTTGCTTCGACATGCCGGTCGCGGCCATGCTGGTGCTCACCAGCTACGCGTTCGCGCGCTCGCTCGAAGGTGACCTGCGATGGAGCATCGCGACCGGGGTCATTTACGGCCTATTGCTGGACACGAAGCACAACGCTTGGCTGCTGCCCGGCGCATTCGGACTGCATTTCTTGATCATGCGCGGGCCCAGCGCGCTCGCGGAACTGCGCGCCAAACATTGGCCATTGCCGCACGCGTTCCCGGCGATGTTGTTGCTCGCGCCGTTGGTGTTCTACGCGGCCTGGCCGTGGATTTGGCATGATACGCTGCCGCGCTTGCGTGACTACGCCAACTTTCACCTACAGCACGAGTATTACAACATGGCGTTCCTCGGGCAGACGTACTGGAAGCCGCCCATGCCGCGCCTGTACGCCTGGGTGATGACGCTCGCCACCGTGCCCGCCGTCACGCTTTCACTGTTCGCGGTAGGCGTCGTGGTCTGCTTCTGGCGACGACTAGCGCGCTCGTTGCTGCCCTCCACACCGCTCTTGTGGCTCCTGTGTTTGTTGATGTGTTACGCGCCTTGGTGGTCGAACACGACGCCGATCTTCGGCGGAACCAAGCATTGGATGACTGCGTATCCGTTCTTGTGTCTGTTTGCGGGGCGCGGCTTTGCGTTCGTGGTCTCGCGCGTCGCGCAGTTGTGGGCGGGCAAACCGTGGGCGCGCGTGGCACCGTTCGCGGTTGCGGCGGCTGTGCTGGTCGGTCCGTTGTGCATGACCCTGCACTCCACGCCCTGGGGGCTCAGCTTCTACACCGCGCTCGTCGGCGGTGCTCCAGGCGCTGCGAGCTTGGGCCTCAACCGCACGTTTTGGGGCTACACCACAGGGGCCATGCAAGGCGAGATCAACCAACGCGCGGCTGACCGTGCGTACGTGTTCGTGCACGACACCGCGCTCGCCAGCTGGGAGATGCTGCGTGTGGATCACCGAGTTCGCTCGGACCTGCGCGGCGGTTTGTCGATCCCCGCGAGCTCGTTGGCCTTGCTTCACTATGAGCCACATATGCGGCGCGTCGAATATCAAACCTGGGTCGAGTACGGCCATGACGCGCCGGCCGCGGTGAAGACGTACGAGGGCGTGCCCATCGTCTGGCTGTACACGCGCTAGCGCTCAGCGCGGCTCGAAGCGCGCGTCGTTCGCGATCAGCCAAGGTAGCGAGGCGATCAAGCGCGCTTCGACGCGCGCGTCGTGACTGTGGCCCGCGCCCGTCACGTACTCGAGCTGCGCCGGAACGCCCGCGAGCTTGAAGTAATAGGCGGATTTGCGCGCCGCATCCGCGCACTCCTTGCGTCCGCACACGAACAGCACGCGCTCA
Organism: Polyangiaceae bacterium; assembly: GCA_035634635.1. Lineage (GTDB taxonomy): Bacteria > Myxococcota_A > Polyangia > Polyangiales > Polyangiaceae > PMG-095. The sequence continues at coordinate 10,568 of DASQCO010000112.1, read as the reverse complement.
CCCCCGCGCTCACGGAATGCGCGCGCACGTGCGACGCTCCATTCGGCGAAGCCGCCCTCGACCAGCACCAGGCGCTTCACTTCTTCGGCGTGCTCGACCAACATCAGCGCGCCCATCGTCGCGCCTTGCGAGAAACCGGCGTAGTACACGCCGCCCTCGGCGATGCGAGCGGCATAGCGAGCTCGGAGCGCAGCGAGCGCCGCAAAGGTCTCGCGTTCGAGCGTCGGGTGGTCCGGATAATATTCACCGTCCGCGGGGTTTGGGCCGCGCGCGCGTCCGCGCAGACAAAGCAAGATGGCGCGATCCACCACGATCCGCGACCACAATTGGCAATGAGCTTCGGCCGTGCCACCCGCGCCATGCGTCACCACGAGCACGGGCAGCACCGCGCGGCCCTCGGGCACGCGCACGAGCGCAGGCGAAAAATCGGCCACTTCGAGCGTGGAAAAGCGATCCGCCGGGGCTTCGGCTCGCGAGCGCGCGGTTGCCGCGAGCCCGATGCAGACCAGGAGCCAGCGCAGCGCTCTCATTCGCTTGCTCGCTCAACCGCCGAGGTACGACATCTCGAGCCGTGGCAGACTGCGACCGGCTGAGCGCTGCTCCGAATAGCGATCGTCACGCGCGCGCCAAAACTCGCGTAGCGTTTGCGCGAGCGCGGCGTCATCCGTGGACGCGCGCAGTTGGGCCCGCACATCAGTCCCGAAGCGCGCGAACAAGCAGCCAAAGATTTGCCCGTCAGCGCTCAGGCGCATGCGCCCGCAGTCGCCGCAAAACGGCTGGGTCACGCTGGTGATCACGCCGACTTCCCCGCTGCCGTCGAGGTAGCGATGACGCTTGGCGACCTCGCCCGTGTAGTTCGGCTCCGCAGCTTCGAGCGGCAACTCTGCGTGGATGCGAGCCACGATTTCTCGCCCGCTCAATACGTGATCCATGCGCCAACCGTTGGTCAGTCCGACATCCATGTATTCGATGAAGCGCACGATGTCGCCGCTACCTTTGAAGTGCCGCGCGAGCTCGACGATGGTGTGATCGTTCACGCCGCGCCGCACCACCGAATTGATCTTGATTGGACCGAACCCGGCCGCGTGTGCCGCGTCGATGCCCGCGAGCACGTCGGCCACCGCCAGATCAGAGTCGGTCATGCGCGCGAACACCTCCGGCGAGAGTGAATCCAAGCTTACCGTGATGCGATCGAGGCCCGCTTCACGCAGGGCACGCGCGTGCTTCGCCAAGAGCGAACCATTGGTCGTCAAGGCCAGCTCGAGCTCGCCTTGCTTTCGGAGCAGGGCGACCAACTTGGGCAATTCACTGCGCAATAGCGGCTCGCCACCGGTCAAGCGCACCTTGCGCAAACCGAGCGGCAGCAGCGCGGTCACCACCCGCGCAATCTCTTCGAAACTCAGAATCTCCGCGCGCGGCAAATAGCGGTGCTCGTGATCGAAGTGCTCCCGCGGCATGCAGTAGCGGCAGCGGAAATTGCAGCGATCCGTGACGCTCACGCGCAGATCCGTGAGGGATCTACCGAGCTGATCGCTGACCGAGTTCATGCCTGAGTGCATAGCATCGACGCCCCCAGGCTGCCTGCAGTTTGCTGCAATCCTGCCGCCGATCCGCCCAAAGACTGCTATCGTCGGCCCGTGAAGCTCTATTCGTTCGACGGCGTGGACGCCACGCTCGATCTGCTGCCACTGGCGGCGCGCCGCGCGCTAGACCTTGCGGGCCTCAAATTGTCGCTCGACGCCTGGCGAGCTCTGCCAGTCGCGGTTCGCCGCGCGGTCGTCGAATCGGGCAGCGGCAGCGCGGTCGACCTCGCGCAACTCCAGGACGCGCTCGTTGGCGCGCCCGTCACGTCCATCGAACGCGGCGTCGACCCCGACATTTCGTCGGTCCCGCCGGAGCTGAGTGAAGTGCTGGGCGCAGGGCGTCCGATCTCGCAAGCGCTTTGGAACGCGCTGTCACCGCTCGATCGTTACGCGTTGGTCAAGGTCGTGGGCCGCGGCAAACCGGAACGAATCGACGCGGCCTACGCCGAAATCGTCGGGCACAGCGCGCTCTCCACGCATCTCGCGCCCGGCGGCGGCGCGCGCATGGTCGACGTCGCACAAAAGACGGCCTCGCTGCGCCGCGCGGTCGCTGAATCGCGCGTCTCGATGAGTGCGGATGCGTTCACGCGCGTCAAGACGGCAACGGTGCCCAAAGGTGACGTGCTCGGCACGGCGCGCCTAGCTGGCATCATGGGCGCCAAGCGCACCGCAGAGCTGATCCCGCTGTGCCATCCACTCGCGCTCACCAAGCTCGACCTCTCGCTCGAGCTCGACGATCAAGCGTCGGCGATCGCGATTCGCGCCACGGTTGAAGCCTTCGATCGCACCGGCGTCGAAATGGAAGCGTTGACCGCGGTCTCGGTTGCCGCGCTCACCGTTTACGACATGCTGAAGGGCATCGATCGCGCTATGGAAATTGGCCCAACTCGGCTAGTCGCCAAGAGCGGCGGTCGTTCCGGAGACTTCGCGCGATGAGCCTGTTCGAAATCCGCGAAACCGAAATCTCGGTGGCTGAAGTGGTCGCCGCCGTCACCCGTCCTGAAGCGGGCGGCATCGCCGTGTTTGTCGGCACCGTGCGCAACGAAAACGCGGGCCAGCCCGTCACCCTCTTGGAATATCAAGCCTATGCCTCGATGGCCGCCAAGGAGATGGCGCGCATCGGCGACGAAATCGCGCTCGAAATCGCCGACGTGCGCCTCGCCGTGCTGCACCGCGTAGGCTCCCTGCGCGTCGGCGACGCCGCAGTCGTCTGCGCCGCCAGCACGCCGCACCGCGCCGAAGCCTTCCAAGCCTGCCGCCTGCTCATCGATCGCATCAAAGCCCGCGTCCCGATCTGGAAACGCGAACACGGCCCCAACGGCCCCTATTGGGTAGGCTGGGAAGACGCCCGCTGCGACCCCACCGCCCACAGCCACGCCCACAGTCACCATCACCACCACGATCAGTGAGAGTGGGCGCCCCCACGTCCGCATCGCACCTCTCAATAGCGCCCTGTACCCGCAATTGGCGAGAGTGGGGAAGACCGCCAAGTCGCCAAGGCGCCAAGCGCTCAGCTCGTCCCATCGGCACCAAGTGCACCTGAGCACTCACAGGAATTGGGGGTTAGCAATGTGAAACGTGTACGGGGTATCTACGACTGAAAGTGAGTGGCCGCATCTGTCGTAGATATTTCGAGTCGCGCCGCTGCTTGGTAAACCCAAAATCTCTTTGAGTCTCGCGGTGCTCTTCGTTTCGCTGGGTCGCTCAACGCGCTTGGCGTCTTGGCGTCTTGGCGGTTCAAAACTCAGGGAGCCGTTCTGAGGTTCAATCGCGAGCTCTTCGTGCGCTCAGTGCAGCCGTGAAGCGTCGGGAACAGGGCGGGTTGTGAGGTGCGTTGCTGGGTTGTGGGCGCCCTAATCTCGGGAGCGCGTTAGTGGTGCATGTCTTCGGGGGTGTCCCAGTCGCGAAGGGTGGGGGCGTGGGCGTCGAAGTCGAGTCGCTCGACGTCTGGCCCGAGTTGGTCGAGGACGTGCATGAGGGCGTGTTTGCCGAGCGACAGTGAGCGGTCGATGGCTCCCAGGGTGGCGGTGGGGGCGTAGGCGGCGGCTAGCGGTTGCAGGCGGCCTTCGACGAGCGGGACGCGCGTGACGCCGCAAAACGGCGTGATTAGAGCGGAGATCGTGGCCTCGTCCAAGAAAGGGAGATCGCAGGCGAGTGCCAGCGCGAGTTCGCTTTGGTCTGCTCGAGCGCGGAGCAGCAATGCGCGTAGGCCGCCCAGGGGCCCTATACCCATAGGGTTATCGGCGAGTTCCGGCAACGCGAGTGAGGCGTACGGCGTCGCTTGGCCGACCAGGTACATCGTGCAACCTGGAGCCGCGCGTGTGCATTGTTCGATCAGTCGTTCGATCAGTGTCGCGTTGCCATCTGGCGTGCACAATAGGCCCTTGGCCACGCCGCCCATGCGTGAGCCTTTGCCGCCTACAAATAGCCCGACCGTGATGCGCGTGTTCACAGCTCCGCCAAGCGGATGAATTCGACGCTCTCGCCCGCGGCGAGTCCCGAGCTGTCCGCCGGTACGATCAAGAGTGCATCGGCTTGCGCCAAGCTCACCGCGGAGCCCGAGGCTTGGTTCGAGGCAGTGATCGCCAAATCGCCCTGCAATTGTGCGCGATAGAAGCCGGTGCGCCCGGGGTTTTGACGGAGGGCGTTTTGTAGGCGCGCGCGTCCACGCGGCGGAATCGGAGCACGGTCAGCTTGCATGGCGCGCAGCAGCGGCATGCCGAAGAGCGCGAAGGTGAGCTGTGCCGAAACCGGATTGCCGGGCAAGCCGAGGATCGCGGTCGAGCCATGACGACCGAATGCGAGCGGTTTGCCTGGGCGGATTTGCACCTTCCAAAATTCGAGCTCTGCGCCGACGCGCGCCAAGGCCGCGCGCACCAAGTCGTGCTCGCCGACGCTGACGCCGCCCACGGTGAGCAACAGATCACAGCCGCGCAGTGCGTCACGCAAGGCGGCCTCAGTGGCTTCGAGCGAGTCACCAATGCGCGGGGCGAGTTGCGGGATGGCGCCAGTGGCTGCGACCAGGGCGGCCAAGCTCGGCCCGTTCGAATCCGGAATGGTGCCGGGCGTCGCGGGCGAGCCCGGACTGCGCAGTTCCTCCCCGGTGCATAGGATCGTGACGCGGGGTCTGCGCGTGACCAACAGCTCGCTGCGATCGACGGCTGCGGCGAGGCCGATGTGAAATGGTGTCAAGCGCGTGCCTTTGGCGAGCGCGACCGCGCCTTCCGGCAGATCTTCGCCGCGCCGGCGAATGTGGGCGCCCAGAGCAGGTGCTGCGGCGAAGCGGGCGTTGTCGCCGTCGCGCGTCACGTCCTCTTGCATCACCACCGCATCGGCGCCTTCTGGGACAGGTGCACCGGTAAAAATTCTACACGCGCTGCCTACTGCCAACGGCGTTGCGAGGGAACCCGCGCGACTCTCACCGCGCACCGGCAATGACCAAGGTCCCGCGCCTTCGAACGCGCTGCGCGCGACGGCGTAGCCGTCCATGGCGCTGTAGTCGAAGCCGGGCAGCGGTGATCTGGCCATTAAATCTTCGGCAAGAACTCGTCCGACCCCGAGCCCGAGTTCGATACGCTCGCTGCCGAGGATCGCAGCCGAGTCGACGATGCGTTGGAGAGCGTCTGCAAAGGGAAGCATGTGCGCACCATACTACCGCAGCCCTGAAATCTCGGGTCGAGACTGAAATGCCTGAATTTCGTTGGAATGTAGTCGCGGCGCCCTCCGTCTAACCTGTGCGGAGATCGCTCTGCCGGCTTGGCGACGTAAAGCGAGTTCGAGCCGCCTGCGCGTTGCGGTTGCCCGGCCCCGGAGGAAGAAGCATGATCTGGCGAATGAAGAAGCGAGTCGTCGCGATGATTGCGCTGCTCGGCCTAGCGTCTGCCGCTGGGACGCGACCCGCGTATGCGCAAGACGGCGACAACTGGTTCGACGAGACGCCGACAGAAGCGGACGTCGCGCCGACTGAGCCTCCACCTGCGGCAGCGCAGCCCGTCGCGCCTCCGGCGGCACCCGCCGCAGCTCCGCAAGTTCCGTATGCGGCTCCGCAGGTTCCGTACGCAGCTCCGTCCGCGCCGCCCGTCCCAGGTCCACAAGTACCCGCGCAAGTGGACGACGTGCCCGAAACCGATCCGCGCGCGATCACCGAGTTCCGCTCAACGCTCGATCCGTACGGCACCTGGGTGAATGACGACAAGTACGGCACGGTTTGGGTGCCGAATCGCGACGTGGTGGGTCCCGACTTTGCGCCGTACGTCAGCGCCGGTCGCTGGGGGATGACCGCCGACAATGATTGGATCTGGCAGAGCGATTACCCCTTCGGCGGCGTGGTGTTCCACTACGGTCGTTGGGTTTGGGTTCCGAATGTTGGCTGGGCCTGGGTAGCTGGTCGCCGTTACGCGAACGCTTGGGTCACCTGGCGCGTCCCCACGGACGACTACGCGTACATCGGCTGGGCGCCCATGGCTCCTGCTTGGGGCTGGTACGGCGGCGTTGCGGTTTCGCTTTGGTGGTACCCGCCGAGCGCTTACGTGTTTTGCCCGACGCGCTACGCGTTCTCGTATCACGTGCACACGTACGTCGTGCACGACCACCACATGGTCCATGACATCGCCGCGCACACGCGGAACTATTCGGGCTTTGGCGGGCAGCGCACCGCGGCCACGCCCCACGTGCTCCCCGCAAACTCGGTTGCGCCTCGTGGTCCCTCGCTGGAAAACGCACGTGTCCCGCCGTCTGCCGCACCGATGACCCGCGTGCCCACGCGCACCACGGCGTTTTCTGGGCAGCGCGCGACGCCCGCGGTGCCGTATGGATCGGACGCATCGCGACGCACGTTCAGCAACGCCTCGCGTCCGATTGGCCCGGCAACTTACGCCAACGTGCGGCCGGCCGCGACGCGCAGCTACCGCTCAACGTCGTCGTCGTACGTCAACCCGAGCATGTACGCGCGGCGCCCCGCGGACACGTCCACGCTCAGCACGCGCACTGCACCGAGCTTCTCCGGGCGCTCGATGGCACCGTCCACTCAGTACAGCGCGCCGTCCACGCATTACGCATCCCCCTCGCGCTCGTTCTCGTCCCCCTCGCGTTCGTACTCGACGCCATCATTTCACTCTTCGCCGTCGTTCTCTTCGCCGTCACGCTCGTATTCGGCTCCGTCATTTCATTCCGCGCCGTCGTTCCACTCGGCGCCGTCCCACTCCACCCCTTCCCATTCGTTCCACGCTCCTTCGAGGCGCTGATTCATGCGTAGAGTTCTGCTCCTGGGCGTTCCACTGGCCCTCTTCTCGGCCGCCTGCTCGTATGACAACGGTAACGCCCAGCGCGCTTTGGACGAACAAGTCACGTGTGCTGACAGCCCCGCCGAGCCCATTCAAACCGCGATTGATACGGACGCGAAGATCGAGACTCAGCCAGGGCACGGTGCGGGTGTTTACGTCGAGTACTCCGCGGGCGGTCATTGGCTGCTGCGCACGACTTGCGATACCGAAAAGAACGCGCCGCCCTGCGCGTGGGACATCATCGTCACGCCCGAGGATGGTCGCTCAATCAGCAACGTCGCCCCGTACGATCTGGAGTCCGATACGGACTCCGTGAGAAGGTATCCGGACTTCCCAGCCAGCTTCCAGCTCACCGCCGAAACCAGCGCTGACGAGGACGGCATCAGCTTCGATACCGAACCCGGCACGGCGATCGCCGTGGACTCATTCCTCGACGGTGCCTGCGCGCTGCCGTACTTCTTCTGGGTCGGTGATGGCGCCGCGCACACGGGCGCACCGTCCAACCCCCTGGTGCTGATTCCGACGCACGAATAGCGCCGCGCGTCCGTCACTCTTCCGGGCGCGCTTTGCGTTTGCGCTTCTTCGGCCTGCGGCGGAGCTTGTCGAGCGCGCGAGGAGTCGCGAGGGTTGGGCCCTTGGACTGCAGGCCCAAGATCGCTTCGCTCTCTCGGGCGCGCTCGCGCGCTAGATCCATGAAGCGCGCCTGACTGCGCACGGGCGTCCCTTCACCCTCGATGCGCTGATAAACGCCCTCTGGTCCGAGCAGCCAGCCTTTGACGTTGTCCGCGCGCATCGTGCCCAGCACTTCCTCGATCACGCGCTTTTTCAGGCTCTCGTCCGAAATCGGGAACATGACTTCGACGCGGCGCCGGAAATTGCGCGGCATCCAGTCGGCACTGGAGCAAAAGACTTCGTCTTGGCCGCCGTTCTTGAAGTGAAAAATGCGCGCGTGTTCGAGGTAGCGATCGATCACCGCGTGCACTCGGATGTTCTCGCTCACGGAAGGCACAGCGGGCCGCAAGCAGCAGATCCCGCGGATCAACAGATCGATCTGCACGCCGGCTTGTGATGCGGAGTACAAACTCGCGATCACGTCGGCGTCGACCAGCGAGTTCATCTTGGCCACGATTTGCGCGGGGCGGCCATTGCGCGCGTGCTCCGCTTCGCGCGCGATCAAGCCGAGGATGGATTCGTGCAGCCCCAAGGGTGAAACGATCAGCCGGTTCCACTTCAACGGCGCGCTGTAGCCAGTGAGCATGTTGAAGAAGGCGGTGGCATCCTCGCCGACGTCTTCACGCGCGGTGAATAGCGAGAGATCCTCGTAGAGGCGCGCGGTCTGTTGGTTGTAATTGCCGGTCGCCAAGTGCACGTAGCGGCGCAGGCCGGTCCGCTCTTTACGGACCACCATCATCACTTTGGCGTGCGTTTTGAAGCCGAGCAGGCCATACATCACATTCACGCCCGAGCGCTCCAGCGCGCGCGCCCACTGAATGTTGCTCTCTTCGTCGAAGCGCGCCTTCAGCTCCACCAAAGCGGTCACTTGTTTGCCGAGTTCGGCCGCGCGCTGCAGCGCCTTCACCAGTGGTGACTCACCGCCCGTGCGATACAAGGTTTGCTTGATGGCGAGCACCTTGGGATCTTCCGCGGCTTGCCACAGAAAATCGATCACCGCTTCGAACGACTCGTACGGGTGATGCAAGAGCACGTCGCGCTCTTGAATGGTGTGGAAGAAGTCGTCCGAGTCGCGCAGGGGCGGCACGTACTGCGGGGTGAACGGCTCGTCGCGTCGCTCACGGCGATCGTCGTTGGCCGTCAGCTCGGTCATATCGGCCAAGAACAGCGCGCCGTTCAGCTTGTACACGTCGCGCTGGGGGTCGATATCGAGCTCTCGACACAGCCACTGCAGGGAGTCCGCTGGCGCTTCGCCGCTGACCTCGAGCCTAACTGCGTGGCCGCGCTCTCTGCGCCGCAGCTCATTTTGCAACGTGAGCAACAAATCATCGGCGTCTTCGTCGTCGATCTCGATGTCGAAGTTGCGCGTGACGCGGAAGGCGTACGCGCCCGTCACGCGCATCTGCGGAAAGATCAGGCGCGTGTGCCGCGAAATCAGATCTTCGAGCGCCACGAAGGCTCGGCGCGTGCCCTCGACCGGTACGCGGATCATGCGTGGCAACATGGTCGGCACTTGCACCAAACCGAACGCGGGCTCCGTGGTGTGCGCGCGCTTCTCGAAGATCACACCTACATTGATGCTCTTGTTGCGAACGTGCGGGAACGGATGCACCGGATCGATCGCGATTGGCGTCAGAACCGGGAAGATTTCCTTTTGAAAGTGCAGATCGAGCGCCGCTTGGTCCTTCTGCGACAGCTCATCGGGGCTGACCAATGCCACACCCGCCGCGCGCAGTTCCTTCCGCAAGCCATGGTTCCAGATGCGATATTGCTCAGCCGCGAGCTCGTGCACTCGCGCGCCGATCGCTGCCAGCTGTTGCTCGGGGGTCAAGCCGTCCGGCGGAACTTCTTCAATCTCTCCCGAGATTTGCGCTTGCAGACCCGCTGCGCGCACCATGAAAAATTCGTCCAAGTTCTGGGCGAAAATCGCCAGGAACTTGAGCCGTTCGTACAGCGGTACTCGTTCGTCGCGCGCCTCGTTCAGTACGCGCGCATTGAACTCGAGCCAGGAGAGCTCGCGATTGATGAACAGCGCCGGATCGTCCAAGCGCGGAGGTTGAACCGCAACCGGTGTAGACGCCGGCACGCTGAGCGATGGCCTGAGCAAGTCCGAGGCGGTAGTCACGGCCACCGAGCCTAGCACCCTCGTGTGGGCGTAGTCTCACAGCTATTCTGTAGGCGTTTTTCCGGTCGGAGCCCCGCGCGCCGAGCCCATGACGCCGGGTACTTTGTGTGGTTTAATCTTGAGTTGGTAATCGATGGAAGAAAAGCAAAGCGTCAGCAGTGGTTCCGTCGCCTCGAACATGGTCTCGCAGATCGCGGCGATGCAAGATTACGATCGCTATCGCGATCTCGCGTGGGAGGGGAGCTTCGAAGAGTACCTGGCGCTCGTTCGTGAGCGTCCGCAAGTCACGCGCAACGCCTTCCAGCGCGTTTACGACATGGTGATCTCCTACGGTACCGAGGAGTACATCGACAACAAGAAGAAGCTGGTCCGCTACAACTTCTTCCGCGACGAGATTGACGAAGGCAAGGACGCCGTATTCGGCCTCGACATCCCGCTGATGCGGTTGATGAACGTGCTCAAAGCCGCTTCCGAGGGCTACGGTCCCGAGCGTCGCGTCATCCTGCTGCACGGCCCCGTTGGCTCCAGCAAATCCACGATTGCACGCCTGCTCAAGAAGGGCCTCGAGCGTTATTCGACCACGCACGAAGGCGCGCTCTACACCTTCAAGTGGGTGAACCTAGCGGAAACGGGCCTCGCCAGCGGCGAAGCGGACGTGTTCGACTCCCCGATGCACGAAGAGCCCTTGCGCTTGATCCCGCAAGAATGGCGGGAACAGTCGATCAAGAAGCTGGGCCTCTCGAACGAGAAGTTCCGCGTCAAAGTCGACGGCGATCTCGACCCCGCCAGCCGCTTCATCTTCCAAGGCCTGATCAAGCGCTACGAGGGGGATTGGGGCAAGGTGATGACCAATCACATCCGGGTCAAGCGCCTGGTCCTGAGCGAGAAGGATCGCGTCGGCATCGG
>DASQCO010000111.1:0-21696 GCA_035634635.1 Polyangiaceae bacterium | reverse complement strand
GGACGTGGAAGAGGCAGCCGCGGTGCTTGGGGCGACGCGCTTTCAAACCTTTCGCCGAGTGATCTTTCCGGCACTACTGCCCGCCACGCTGACCGGCTTTGCGCTGGCATTTGCGCGCGCGCTCGGTGAATACGGTTCGGTCGTGTTCATTTCCGGCAACATGCCCATGCGCACGGAGATCACGCCGCTCTTGATCGTGACCAAGCTCGAGCAATACGACTACGCTGGCGCCACGGCGATCGCCGCGGTGATGCTCGTGGCTTCGTTCGGCATGTTGCTATTGGTCAACCTGCTCGAACGTTGGGCACGGCGGGCGGAAGCATGAGCGGCATCGTTACTCAGCGGGCGGGCAGCGCACACCGTCGCGACACTCAAATCGGCGAGAGCCTTTGGGTGCGCGTGGTCTTGATCCTGATTGCTCTGATATTTTTGGGGATTTTCTTGGTGGCGCCGATCGCGACGGTGTTCGTCTCTGCGTTCTCCAAGGGCGCCGGGCCGTACTTCGCAGCGCTCATGCAGGACGAAACCCTGGACGCCATTCGACTCACGTTGCTGACCGCGGGCATTGCAGTGCCGCTCAACGTGCTCTTCGGCATCGCAGCGGCCTGGCTCGTCTCCAAGTACGACTTTTGGGGCAAGAGCTTACTGATCACCGTGGTCGATCTACCGTTCAGCGTCTCTCCGGTGATCTCGGGCTTGATCTTCGTCTTGTTGTTTGGGGCCCGCGGTTGGTTCGGCCCATGGCTCTCGGAGCACGACGTGAAGATCATTTTTGCGGTACCCGGGATCGTCATGGCGACGACGTTCGTCACGTTTCCTCTGGTGGCGCGTGAATTGATTGCCGTGATGCAAGCGCAGGGCAGTGACGAAGAAGAGGCGGCACTCACCTTGGGTGCGAACGGTCTGCAAATCTTGTGGCGGATCACGCTGCCCAAGGTGCGCTGGGGGCTGCTTTACGGGGTGATCCTGTGCAACGCGCGCGCCATGGGTGAGTTCGGTGCGGTGAGCGTGGTCTCTGGACACATCCGCGGGCTGACCAACACCATGCCTCTGCAGGTCGAGATCTTGTACAACGAGTACAACTTCGTCGGTGCGTTTGCGGTGGCGTCGCTGCTCTCGGCGCTGGCGCTCGTCACCTTGGTCGTCAAGAAGGTCGCCGAGTGGGCCGCGTCCAGTCGTCAAGCAAAGCGTGATGCGTCTGCCCGCGCGCTCGCGCCGGTCCGAGCGGCCGTGAGCCTCGAAGGAGTCGTGCAATGACCGTCCGGGTCGAAAGTATCATCAAGCGTTTCGGCAATTCGAGCGACACTGCGGCCGTGGCCAACGTCTCGTTCGAAGCGCAGCCCAAGGCCATCACCACGCTGCTCGGCCCGTCGGGTTCCGGCAAATCGACGCTGCTGCGCTTGATCGGAGGGCTCGAAACGCCCGACCAAGGGCGAGTATTCATCGACGGCAAGGACGTGACCGCGCTCTCGCCACAGCACCGCAATGTGGGCTTCGTATTCCAAAGTTACGCGTTGTTCAAACACATGACCGTCGCGGAAAATATCGCGTTTGGCATGAAAATCCGGGGTTTGCCCAAAGCCCAAGTGCAAAAGCGCGTCGCTGAGCTGCTGTCACTGGTGCAGCTCCCGGAATACGGCACGCGCTTCCCGTCGCAGCTTTCCGGTGGTCAGCGTCAGCGCGTCGCGCTCGCTCGCGCATTGGCCATCGAACCCAAAGTGCTCTTGCTCGACGAGCCGTTCGGCGCGCTCGACACCCAAGTGCGGCTCGAGCTTCGCGAATGGTTGATCGGTTTGCACGAGCAAACCGGCATCACCACGATTCTGGTTACGCACGATCAAGAGGAAGCGCTCGAACTCTCGCAGCACATCGTGCTCTTGAACCAAGGCAAAGTCGCCCAAGCCGGCAGCCCGCATGATCTTTACGATCACCCGGCGGACGAATTCGTCGCATCCTTCTTGGGCGGCGCGAACGTGATCAAGAGCCGTGTCAGCGATGGCGAAGCCAAGGTCGGCACCAATTCGGTTCGCGCGCCCGCCGGCGCCGGTGACGGCACTCCTGTGCAGGCCTTCGTCCGTCCCCACAACATGCGCGTTCGCCGTCCCAACGGCGAAAATCTCATAGATTTGGGCAAAATCGAGCGCCTCACGCGCGTCGGCGGCTACGTCAAAGTGTACGTTTCATTGCCCACCGGCGAAAGCGTCGTCGTGCTCATGTCCAAGGGCGATCTCGAAGCGCTGCAAGTGGAGCCCGGCGATCCCGTCGCGGTCGACGTTGTGGACGCCAAGGTGTTCGTGCAGAGCTATTCGATCTGAATCGCTTGCACAGGTCCAAGCTGCCTACGGATCACATGCGCGTGAACGTGAAATAGTGGGCGTGTCCTTGTACATATGACTTGGTGACCAGGGCGTTCCCCGTAACGCAGAAGCTGACCGGGTTGTCGGTCTTCCCGTTGAAGATCAGCGTGTTCCCGCTGACCGAGTAGGTTCCCGAGTCGCTGCGAAATTCGGCACCGAAATCGACGATGGCGGCTGCTGTGCACATGCCCCCATTCTCGGCCACGCGGAAGGTGGCGCTGCTGCTATTCGCGAAATCGAGGCTCGCGCACGTGCCGTCACTCATGCAGCTCTTGGGAGCCATGAAAACTTCTGTTTCGGAAAAAGGAGCACTGCTGCCGGTCTCCTGGTAGCTCAGATCCGATTCGAATGTCAGCACGTCGTCCGAGCCGTCGAACACGTCGGTCAGCGTCAGCTCACTGCAGTTCGCGAGCAGTCCAGCCCCCCAGAGGTAGCGCGAGCACGTGCTCGCGGTGCGCCACGCGCCGATGAGATCGCCCCCACACTCGCTGTCGGAGATCGAGCATGATTCTGGCCTCAAGTCGTCGCTGCCGCCGGAGTCGCCCCCGGCGCTTCCCCCGATCCCAGCAGCACTCGAGCCGATTTCGCCCGCCCCGCCAGCACCCGCGTCCCCGCCCGTTCCGGCTGTCGCGGTAGCTCCAGCAACGGATTCGGACTGACCTCCGACTGCAGGTGCCGCGCCAGCGCTCGCGTTGCCACGGCGGTCGCGGGTTTCATCGTCCGAAACGCGACCGGAGCATGCCCAGCACAATAGAAACGCCGTCGACCACTTGGAAAAGCCGATGAGTGTGCGCCAAACCGGTCGGTATGCCACCAGCGGTCTGATAGCCGAACGCGCCCCGAATCAGATGTGACGTTCTCGCGCCCAGTCCGTGCGCGTCGGGTGGAAGCTTCAGCTCGTTCTGCTACTTACCGAAGCGCTCGGAAAGCGGCAACGCTTGGACGTTGCTCTCGCGCTTTTCGCGCACGAGCTGGCGTGCGTGCCGCGCCACGGCCAAGATCAAATGGCCGAGTTTGGGGTGGCCCGGGGCGATATCCGTACTGATGCCGTGACGTTCGAGCGCTTCACTCGTCATGGGACCAACGGATGCGACGACGATGTCGCGGCTCAACGCGCGGCGAACAGCGGGACCTAGGCCGATTTCGCCTGCGACTTGCAGCACGTGCTCGATTTGGCGTGAACTCGTGAATAGGGCGACATGCGCTTGCACGCGCACGATCTTGAGGATTGCGGCCTTGAGCGGTGCGGTGTCTTCGGGCAGCGTCCAGCTGTACACGTGGAGGCTGCGCACCAAGGCGCCGCGTGTGCCGAGCGCATGGATCAGTTGCATGTTGCGGGTGCTGTACTCTTGAATCCACACTCGCCTCCCGCCGAGGTTCGTTTCGGTGTCGAGCTTGCGTACGACCTCGCGCCAAGTGTTGGGCTCGGGCACGTTGAAGCTCGGACGAAGCCCGAATGCCTTCAGTGCCAGTGCGGGCTTGGGTCCGCGACACACCAAGGTCAGCTTGGACAACGCCCGAGTCAATTCAGCGCGCGGACGGTAGTTGCATGCGGCCTTGAGCAAGAGGCTTGCGCCGACGCCCGTGAGTAGCACGAGCACATCGAGCGCACCCCCACAAACGGCCTCGGCGAAGGCTTTGGCTTCCGGGATCTCGCTGAGGGGGGCGCTCCTGAGTACGGGGGCGGCGAGCACGCGAGCGCCATGCTTTTCGAGCAGTGCCGTGGCCTCGTCCTTGAGACGAGTCTCGAACGAGATCACTTGCAGACCTGTCAGCAGTGGCGTCACGGCGTTCTCGATGACACTTCATTGCTAACGCGCGCGGTATTTCACGCGAGTTTCTGAGTCATACATTTGCGCGTTAATCCGCGCGCGGGGGGAGAGAGCGAGGCGAATCCGAACAGGGCCGGATCAGCGCTTCGTTGCGACCACGCGCAGCCGCACGTAGTCGAGCCACCATTGACCGTCGCGAAACAGCGCGTTGTGGCAGCGTTCGGATGCCTTTCGACACAGCTCGCCCCAGCGATCGCCGAGATCCGCCATCAGGTTCGCTTGAAATAGCGCGAGCCACGTCGCGAGTCCTGCTCCGCCTGCGACCGGCGTGGGGCGTTCGAAGTAGCGCAGTTCGCGAACGACCAAGCCGCTCTCTTCGATCAACCCCGCATAGCGGCCTGGACTCGGAAAGAACCAACTGATGTATGGCGCAGGGTCGATTGCCCACTCGCACAGGATCTCTGCCACCGCTTTGACGACCGTTTGCACGCAGCCCGCGCCGCCGAATTCCGCCACGAAGCGACCGCCGGGGACCAGCGCGTGCTCGACTCCGCGCAGCACGTCGCTCGCGCGCGGCATCCAATGCAACGCGGCGTTGGAAAACACAGCCTCGAATTCAGCCGCGTAGCTCAAGTCTTGGCCATCGGCGACTTCGAAACGCAGGCCCGCGTACTTTTCGCGCGCGCTCTCGATCATGTCGCGTGAGCGATCGACACCGATGACACGCGCTCCTTGTCGCGCAATTTGCGCGGTGAGTGTGCCGGTGCCGCAGCCGAGATCGAGGATTCGCTCGCCGTCGCGTGGGCGCAGCCACAGCACGAGATCCGAGGCGAGCTCCGAGACGAATGCGGCGCTGTCATCATACAGAACGGGGTTCCAAGGGCTGTTCATGGCAAACAAACTGGCAGCGGCGAACGATTCTGACGAATGATATGTATCGATGATTATCATTCATATCTAGAATGACTGACCATGGAACTCCGCGATCTGTCCTACTTTTTGGCGTGTGTGGACAACGGCAGCATCACCGCTGCGGCGAGGCGAGTGCATGCCGCGCAGCCCACGATCTCGCACGCGCTGTCACGGCTGGAGGTAGAGCTCGGGGTACGCCTTTTGGAGCGAGGAGCTCGCGCACCGCTGCGCGTGACGGAAGCCGGGCAGCGTCTCGCGGAGCGGGCTCGGCAAGCCTTGGCTTCGCTCGGCGCGGTGCAGGATGATTTGGCCGAAGTGAAGAATGGAGTGCGCGGTCAGCTCCGGCTGTGCGCCGTGCAGAGTGCGTGCGTGAGTCTTTTGCCGCGGGCCTTAGCGGCGTTCGTGAGCGCCTACCCGGCCGTCGAATTGTCGGTCCGAACTTTGGCCGCAGAAAAGATTGCCCGAGCCGTCGCTGGGGGGCAGGCCGATCTTGGATTCGTCGCTGGTGCTCCGAGCTTCGCCCTCCGCGACGTCGATCGCGAGCTCTTGCGCCGTGAGGAGCTGCTGCTGTTGGTGCGCAAGAGTGATCCGCTGGCGCGACGAAAAGCGGTGCGGATAGCAACACTCGCCGCGCGCCCGCTCGTGCTCGTCCCTGGCGCGACGTTCACGGGAGAGATCATCCACGAGGCGTGTCGCGCGGCTGGCTTCGAGCCCCAGGTCGTGCTCACCCTGTCTTCGGCCGAGGCCCTGTGTGAGGTCGTTCGGGCCGGGTTAGCGTCGACCATCCTGCCCGCAGGCTACCTGCGTGGGGCGGACTCGCGCGCCGACGGCTTGGTCGCCATTCGGCTCAAAGATCCGACTCCCCGACGGGACCTTTGGCTCATCCGGCGCCGGCCAGCGAGCTTGCCGACTCCCCGTGCGGCGGATGAGTTCCTGCGGTTACTCCGAGCCAACGCAGATTTTGCGCGGTCAATCATTTGATTTCATTGAGTTTATTCGGTGATTGACAGAAGCGTGACGGCTCACTATATCAGCCGAGCACATTAACCCTGACGCATACGTTAGGGTTAGGGTTACAATGTAGTCCATGAGCGACCGTAACTCCCACCGCCATCTCGCCGTCGTCGCGCCGGGTTCTTCTCCCGTCGCTTCGTCGCGCGCGGTGGAGTGCTCGTCCTCCGCGCAGGGCGCGAGCGCCGCGAGCGTGGAGGAGGGGGAGTTGCTGTTGGTGGGTGACTTGGCCAAGGCGGTCGGCAAGACGGTCCGGGCCATTCATCTCTATGAGGAGCTCGGTTTGGTCCGAGCTCACGAACGTTCCAAGGGCCGCTACCGGTTATTCGCGCAAGACGCGCTGGTGCGCGTGCGCTGGATCATCAAGCTGCAGAACTTGGGGCTGTCTCTGTCGGACATCCAAGCCCTGGTGCGCGGTCAGAATGATGCCGCGTCCGCCAAGTTCGCGGCCATCCGCTTGCAAGAGGTTTACCTCGCCAAGCTGGTCGAAACGCGCAGCAAGCTCGCTGAGCTGAAAGCGCTCGAAACGGAGCTCGAGGCTAGCCTCGAGTTCCTCTCTACCTGTCACAACGTGTGCGAGTCCGAACTCTCTTCGGTTCACTCGTGCACGAGCTGCGCGCATCACGCCGAACAGCCCAATCCCCCCGAGCTCGTCGCCGGCAGCCGCGTGAATTGAAGGACTATCAGAACATGGCGCTCAAGTTTCCGATCTACATGGACAACCACGCAACGACCCCGCTCGACAAGCGCGTGCTCGAAGCGATGCTGCCCTATTTCACGCAGGATTTCGGGAATGCGGCCAGCCGCACCCACTCCTACGGCTGGCACGCCGAGGCCGCGGTGGAAGACGCGCGCGAGACGATCGCGGACTATATCGGCGCTGAATCCGGCAAAGAGATCGTGTTCACCTCGGGTGCCACGGAGAGCGACAACCTCGCGATCAAGGGCGTCGCTGAATACTACAAGGGCAAGGGCAACCACATCATCACCACGACCATCGAGCACAAGGCCGTGCTCGATTCGTGCAAGCGCCTCGAAAAAGAGGGCTACACCGTCACCTACGTGAACGCGGGTCGTGATGGTTTGGTGAACCCTGCGGACATCGAGGCGGCAATTACGGACAAGACCATCTTGGTCTCCGTCATGCTCGCCAACAACGAGGTCGGCACGATTCAGCCGATTGGCGAGATTGGTGCGATCACGCGCAAGCGTGGCGTGCTGTTTCATTGCGATGCCGTGCAGGGCTTCGGCAAGACGCAGTTCGACGTCAGCCGCATGAATGTGGACTTGGCCTCGCTGACTGCGCACAAGATTTACGGGCCCAAGGGCGTGGGCGCGCTGTACGTGCGCCGTTCCAAGCCGCGCGTTCGCCTCGTCGCGCAGATGGACGGCGGCGGTCATGAACGTGGCAATCGCTCAGGGACGCTGAACGTGCCGGGCATCGTCGGTTTTGCCAAGGCGGTGTCCATCTTCAAGCAAGAGGGCGTGGCGGAGGCGGAGCGACTGCGTGGTCTTCGCGACCGCCTGCACAACGCCATCACCAAGGAGCTCGACGCGGTGTACTTGAACGGGCACCCCGAAAAGCGCCTGCCCGGGAACTTGAACCTCTCGTTCTCGTTCGTGGAAGGTGAGGGCTTGATGATGGCGATCAAGGACGTTGCCGTTTCCAGCGGTTCGGCCTGCACCAGCGCCAGCTTGGAACCGAGCTACGTGCTTCGTTCGATGGGCCTGGATGAAGAGCTCGCCCATTCTTCGATTCGCTTCGGTCTCGGCCGGTTCAACACCGAGGAAGAAGTCGACTACGTGGCGGAGCTCGTGATCAGCAAGGTCAAACGCTTACGCGAACTCTCACCGCTTTACGAGATGCACCAACAGGGCATCGACATCAAATCGATTCAATGGGCCGCTCATTGAGGCAGAAGGAACAAAACCATGGCCTACAGCGATAAACTCCTCGATCACTACGAAAACCCGCGCAACGTCGGCACGTTGGACAAGGACGATCCGTCGGTCGGCACTGGGCTCGTGGGCGCTCCCGCCTGCGGCGACGTCATGCGCTTGCAGATCAAAGTCAGCCCGGAAGGCGTGATTGAAGATGCGCGCTTCAAGACCTTCGGATGCGGTTCGGCGATCGCGTCGTCGTCGCTCGCCACCGAGTGGATCAAGGGCAAGAACATCGACGAAGCCGCTGGCATCAAGAACAGCCAAATTGCCGAAGAGCTCAGCCTGCCTCCGGTGAAGATCCATTGCTCCGTCTTGGCGGAGGATGCGATCAAGAGCGCGATCGAAGATTACAAAGCCAAGCGCGCCGCACGCCTCGCTCTGGACGGCGCCCCCGAAGCGCCTGCCACGAGCGCGAGCGTCCCCGCCAGCCTCTGAACCGAGAACCCGAGTATCACCATGGAATCACCCGCATCCACCGAGACCCCAGCGTCCGCCTCTTCTCCGTCCGAAGCTCCCAAGTCGCGTCGCGAGATCACCATCTCCGACAAGGCCGTGGAGTTCGCGAAGAAGAAGCTCGCGCAGCGGGGCACTCCGGATGCAGCGGTGCGCCTGGGCGTCAAAGGCGGCGGTTGCTCCGGCTTCAGTTACGTCATCCAATACGAGGACACCCCGCCGAAAGAGCGTGACACCGTGTATGACGCGGGTGGCGTGCGCTTTTACGTCGACAAGAAGAGCTTCGTGTACTTGGCCGGAACCGTGCTGGATTACGAGCAGACGCTGATGTTTCAAGGGTTCAAGTTCAAGAACCCGAACGAGGCGTCGAGCTGCGGCTGCGGTCACTCCTTCACGGTTCGCTGAGTAGTGGTGGGTGCCCCGATTCGGCGCCCGTCGCTGCCGACGAGAAACGGACGATGGCGGTGAACCCATTCGAGGCGTTGGGTGTCGAGCCCGTGTTCAGTCTCGACCTGGCCGTGCTGGAACAACGTCACCGCGACATGAGCCGCGCCTTGCACCCGGATCGCCATGCGGCGTCCGGCGCTGGTGAGCGGCGGATGGCGCTTGGTCGCGCCATCGAAGTCAATGAGGCGTATCGGATCTTGAAGGATCCCGTGCGCCGCGCTGAAGCGCTCCTTGCCTTGCGCGGAGTGCGAGCGGGCGAGGGGAATGAGCCGCCCGCGTCGCCCGCGTTGTTGATGGAAGTCATGGAGCGCCGCGAGTCCCTCGCCGAGGTGCGCCAGACCAAGAATGAAATCGCGCTCAATCGCTTGATTGACGAGGTACGCGGGCAAGCGAGTGGCGTCGAGGCCGCGCTTGCCCGTGAATTTGCTTCACCCAGTTCGAATTCGGCAGAAATCCTGAAGCGCATGGGCGAGTTGCGCTACTACCGCCGCTTCCTGGACGAAGCTGCCTCAATCGCTGACGACCTGCTCTGAGTTTTCAGAGGCCTCTCCATGCTGCTCGATATTTTCGACCCCAAAGCACCTCCGCAAGCCATCGGCATCGATCTAGGTACGACTAACTCGATCGTTGCCCACGTGCGTGATGGTCGACCCGTGCCGCTCACCACCTGTGACGGCTCAGCCCTGTTGCCCTCCGTCGTGCACTATGGAGCCGAAGGTTCGGTTTTGGTGGGGCGCAATGCCGCGGCCTACGCGACGCGGGAGCCGGAACGCACGATCTCCAGCGTGAAGCGCTTCATGGGTCGAGCTTCCGGCGACGCGGAAACGACGCGGCTCGGTACGTACAAGTTCGTGCCTGGCGATGCCTCCGTGGTGCGGTTCGATTTGGGCAAGCTGACTCCGAGTGCGATCGAAGTCAGCGCCGAGATCTTGAAGAGCTTGCGTCAGAGCGCGGTCGACCAATTGATGCACGTGGGTGGTGCGGTGGTCACCGTGCCCGCGTACTTCGACGACGCTCAACGCCAAGCCACGCGTGACGCGGGCCGACTCGCCGGGCTGGACGTGCTGCGGTTGCTCAACGAGCCCACGGCCGCGGCCTTGGCTTACGGTCTGGATAAGCAGGAAAACGGCTTGTTTGCCGTGTATGACTTGGGTGGCGGCACGTTCGACGTCACGATCTTGCTGCTCGATGAAGGCGTGTTTCAGGTCAAGAGCACCGGGGGCGACAGCGCGCTCGGTGGCGATGACATGGATCGCGAGATCGCCGAACGCATGCTGACCGCGATGGGTGCGACGACGCCGCAAACGCGCACCCCGGAGGTCGTCAGTATCGCGCTCGAGGCGGCGCGCCGCGCAAAACACGGGCTCACCGACGCCGCCGAAGTGAGCATCGAGCTGCCGCAGAAGGGTGGCGGCAACGTGCTCTTTTCGGTCAAGCGAGCCGAGTTCGACGCATGGATTCAGCCGCTTTTGGAGCGCACCGGCAAAGCGTGCCGGCGTGCCCTGCGCGATGCCGGTCTTTCGCCGTCCGAGTTGAATGGCGTGATCTTGGTGGGCGGCTCGACCCGGGTGCCGCGCGTGCGCTCGTACGTCCAAGAGCTGTTCGGGAAAGAGCCGCTCTCGGACATCGATCCGGATCTGGTCGTTGCCTACGGCGCGGCGATCCAAGCCGATCTCTTGTCGCGCTCGAGCGATGAAGTGTTGCTCTTGGACGTATTGCCACTCTCGCTCGGGATCGAGACCATGGGTGGTGGCGTCGATAAGATTTTGCCCAGAAATACTGGTATTCCCGCGGGCGCAAAGGCGACGTTCACGACCTACGCGGACAACCAGACCGGCTTCGACTTGCACGTGGTCCAAGGCGAACGCGAAATTGCCAGCGATTGCCGGTCATTGGCCCGCTTCAAGCTGAGCGGCATTCCGCCGTTGCCGGCTGGCTTTGCGCGGCTCGAGGTGAGCTTTCATGTCGACGAGAACAACTTGCTCAGCGTGAAGGCGGTAGAGCTCACCACTGGCATCAGCCAAAGCGTAGAAGTGAAGCCGAGCTACGGCCTGACCGACGACGAAGTCGAGCAAATGTTGATCGATGCCTTGGATCACGGCGAGAGTGACTTCGAGCTGCGCCGTTTGCGTGACGCACAGGTGGAGGCCACGCGCATCTTGCTCGCGACGGACAAGGCGCTCGATACGGACGCGGACTTGCTCGACGAAGCGGAGCGCGTACGGGTCGAGCAAGCGCTGAACGCCGCGCGCAAAGCGGCTTCGTCCGCTAGTACGGCTTCGGTCGTGGAAAACGCTATCAGCGCCCTGGACGACGCGACGCACGAGTGGGCGGGTCGGCGCATGAACCGCGCCATTCAAGCGGCCATTGCCGGCAAGAATCTGGGCACCGTCGAGCAGAGTGTGGCCCACGCGGCGGGCATCGAAGCCCATTTGGCCAAACACGGAGAGCGATAGCTGCCATGACGAAGGTCCGTTTTTTGGAGCACGGCGTCGAGATCGACGTGCCGGTGGGCACGTCCTTACTGAAGGCGGCGAAGATTTCTGGCGCGCCAGAAGGTGACGCGTGCGGCGGCGTGTGCGCCTGTTCGACGTGTCACGTCTACGTCGAGACTGGCGCGGACTTGCTCGCCCCAGCCGAGGAAGACGAGGAAGACATCCTCGATAAGGCGTTCGACGTGCGCATGAACTCGCGCCTCGGTTGCCAGGCGAAGATCTTGCGAGAAGGTGTGATCGAACTGCGCATTTCCAAAGAAAGCTTGGACGCGTATTACAACGAGCACCCGGACGTGAAGCGCCCGCGCTAGCTCTGACTCCTTCTCGCGTGGTACGCGCGTTGCAACTCCTCGGCCTGTCTGATGCGAAATCAGGCAGAAATTGCGAGGATTCCAATGAGTGACCAGCACCAACACCGTGACGCGTTGCCACAACCCGACTGGCACCGTGAGTGGACCGATCTCACTTCGGAGGTCGCGCCGCAACACGTTGGTTTAGATCGATCCGCCACGGATTTGCCTAAGGCGCGCGATTTGGCGGAAGATCGCGGCGATGAAAGCCAAACCGAAAGCCGCCCCCAAATCAGCCGTCAAAAAGGTCGCGAAAATCGCCAAGAAGGTGAGCAAAAAGGCCTCCAAGGCAGTCAAGCAAGCCACCGCGGCAGTGACGGAAGCCGGCAAGTCCGTGAAGAAGGTCGCCAAGGCGAACACAGCCGCCAAAGCACCCAAGGCCGCCAAGGGCGGTAAGAAGAAGGCTGCTCAGACCGGCATCGTCGCCGCCATCAAGAGCGCGGAAGCGAAAATGGCCGCCGTCGCTGAGGCAATCGTGGAGGTTGCGCAGGAAGAGCTCGAGAAGGCCAAGGCCAGCGTGAAGAAGATTTCCCGCAAGAAGAAGTGAAGTCCGCGGTCTGCCGCTGGCCCGAGCGGGATGCTGCAAAATGTCCCAGACCCGGCGGAGCGACAAGCAATTGAAGCTAAAAGCCTTATCTCATCCTGAGACGGCGCCGTATCGTGAAAAGTCGGGACCTTCACGATGCGATTACAGCAAGTTTCTTGGGCTTTGTGTGTCTGCGGTGCCCTGCTTCTGTCGCGGGCAGCGCAGGCTGAACCACTGCGGTTGCACGGCGTCGCGGCAGGCACGCATGCCATTACCCCCTACCAGAGTCGCGAGTTTGGTTGGGGAGCTGGCGGAGAGCTCGCGCTCGAGTTGCCGTTCGGGAACGTCTTTGGTCTGCAGCTCGAACTCGACACGTTGTGGCTGAGTCAGGGGAGCCCGCCCAAGGATTCGAAGTTCGAGCGCGGGGGAGCTGCGTCGGCGTCGTCGCTTGGCCTGGGTTTTCGCCTGCGGCCGTTTGGCGACGACTATCACGGGCAATCGCCGAGCGCAGCGGGTCTTTGGCTCGCAGCAGACGCGGGAGCCACGCTGACGAACGGGCTGACGCGCGGCAAGTTCGACGCCCAGCTCGGATACGACTTTTTGGACCGCAAAGGCCGGCGCGCGTTGGGGCCGATGCTGGGGTTCGTGCACGTGTTTCAGCCCGACGCTGAGGTGCGCCCCGAAGACGCGAACATCGTCTTGATCGGCGTGCACGCGATGTACGATTTCGGTCCCGGGCTCAACCCGAATAGCGACCGCGATCACGATGGCATTCTCGACGACGCTGACAAGTGTCCCGACGTGCCCGAAGACAAAGACGGCTTCCGCGACGAAGACGGCTGCCCCGAGGAAGACAACGACTTGGACGGCATCGCCGACAAGGTCGACCATTGTCCGGACGTGGCCGAAGACAAAGACGGCTTCGAGGACGCGGACGGCTGTCCCGATGAGGACAACGACAAGGACGGGATCAGCGACATCTCCGACAAGTGCCCGGACGCTGCCGAAGACAAAGACAGCTTCGAGGACGAGGACGGCTGCCCCGAGCCGGACAACGACAAGGACGGCATCCCCGATGCCCGCGATTTGTGCCCGAACGAGCCCGAGACCGTCAACGGGTACGCGGACACCGACGGCTGCCCGGATGAAGATCAGGTGCGTGTCGTGGGCGACAAGATCGTGCTCGACGATCGCGTTCACTTTTTCGTCAACAGCTTCATCATTCGCAAAGTCAGCTATCCGCTGCTGACACGCTTGGCGAAGTTGATCGCCGATCATCCGGAGTACCTGCACGTATCCGTGGAAGGCCATGCAGACGCCGTCGGCGCAGCCGACTTCAATCAAAAACTCAGTGAGGACCGCGCGCGTGCCGTGATGGAATTCTTGATCAAGCAAGGCATTGCTGCCGATCGACTGAGCTCGATCGGCTACGGTTCGACGCGCCCGCTGGTCGACAAGAAGAGCGAGTATGCGCTCTTGCTCAATCGGCGCGTCGAGTTCAGCGTTACTCGCCAAGTCAAACCAGACGGCACTCCCGTCGTCGGTGCTCCGTCAATCAGCCCGGACATCGCACCGAGCAACTCGGACGACCCGCCGGCGGCAGAGGAACCAGCGCTGCCCGCGGATGAAAAGCCAGCCCCCGCCGACAAGAAGGGTGGCAAGAAATGACCAAGATTGGCGCAAAAAGCTTAGGTTTTTGGGCGGTGCTGCTGGCGCTCGCCTTTCCGGCGGCGTGCGGGAGCAGCGGTGTCGTCGGCGGCAACTGCGCTGCCAGTCACATCGACTGCAATGGTCAATGCGTGGACGCGCAGCACGACCCGAACAATTGCGGCGGCTGTGGCCGCAAGTGCAAGGCCGGTGTGAGCTGCGAAGACGCGCTGTGCGAAGGCGAGCCCGCGGGTGGTGCGGGAGGTGGCGGCGGTTCGTCGGGTAGCGACGGCGGTGGCGAAGGTGGATCGGCGGCCGAGTCTGGTGTCGGCGGAAGCAGTGGCGCCGCGGGCGACGACGACGCAGGCAACCTGACCGACGCACACCCGGATGGCGATGCGGGTTGCATGCCGCCGTACAACACGGCCGCAGCGTGCGGCGATTGTCGCACCAAGTGCCCTGCCGCGAAGCCGAACTGCGCGCCGTACGGCAAGGATGAATACGTTTGCGTCGCTGCGTGCGAGGCGCCCCTCGTCGCGTGTGGCGGTCAGTGCACCGATCCGTCGATGTACACGACGCCCGCTGCGTGTGGCAGCTGCGATGTGCAATGCACGGGAGCCAAGCCGTATTGCTCGCCCAACGCGGACGGTAACTACCTGTGCAAGGCTAGCTGTGACGCGCCGCTCGCGGCGTGCAACGGCCAATGCATCAACGCCATCTTCGACACGCCGGATGCGTGCGGCTCGTGCGACGTGCAATGCACGGACACCGCGCCCACATGCTCGCCCGACAGCGTGGGTGGCTACAAGTGCGTGCTCACTTGCGAAGATCCGCTCAAGGAATGCAACGGCAAGTGCGTCGACTTCAATATCGACGCCAACAACTGCGGCAGCTGCGGGAACGTCTGCTTGTCGGGCATCTGCCAAGGCGGGATGTGCGTGGGTGCCAAAGACGGTCACGTCGTGCTGGCGTGCATGAACTATCAGACTCCCGTGGCAAACTCTGCCGCGAACTACTTGCTCGGCAACGCGGTGCTCTTGCCTCAGCCGAAGGAAGTGCGGATTCTGGCCTACACCGAGTTTGCGTCGGCTGCTTCGCGCGCCATCGTGGATCAGCACATCACTTTGGCCGCGACCAATCGCGGTCGAAGCGTGAAGATCACGCCGTTGACCAAGTACACGAACGCAAGCGCGGTTCTGAGCATTGCCGCCTTCGACGAGTTCTTGATCTACGAGCAGGACAGCGCGGCCCCTGGCGACTTGGGCACGATCGGCACCGTCTGGCAGATGAACTCGGTGCTCGACTCTTTCGCGGCGGCGGGTGGCGTGATCGTCGCGCTCAGCGGCGGCGACTACGAGATGGACCAATTCTTCACCAACTCGAAGCTGCTGGATGTTTCCGCGCAGCCGAGCGTCACCGGCGCATTCCTCTACAACCGCGCTTCGTTCGACTCCGTTGGCAACAACGTCATCTCGCCGTTCTCGGCGCCGACCGATTCCTGCACGCTGACCACCACGACCATGCCCAGTCAGAAGACCATTTTCGTAGTGCGCGAAGCGGCGGACGACGTTTCCGCCCCAGTGGTGGTGCACCGAGTCATCCCCAAGCCTTGACCCAATAGGCCTAGCAAGATTTCAATCAGTTGGCTGCGGCGAGCGGCAAGATCTGCTCCCGCAGCGCGATGATTTGAGCGCGCGCCTGCTCCTTTAGCTGCTGCACGTCTTTCTGAGTCATGCCGGCGGTGGAGATGGGCTTGCCGATGGTCAAGACTCCGCGCGCAAAACCCGGGCGCCAGTCATGCTTGGATAGCGCGGTCTCCGTGCCAGCAACCGCCATCGGCAAGATGTCCGCGCCGGTCTCGATCGCGAGCCGAAATGCGCCGTCTTTGAAGGCCTGCATCTCGCCGGTCTTGGAGCGCGTGCCTTCGGGAAAGATCATCACTGGTACGCCTTGCGCCAGCCACTGCGCACATTTGTCGAGCGCGACCTTAGCGGCCGAGGGCGAGGCGCGATCGATCGGCACGTCCTTCACGAGCCGCATGCTCCAGCCGATGAACGGCAGATTGAATAGCGAGCGCTTGGCCAGCCACTTCATCTCCCAGGGCACGTGTGAAATCAAAAACACGTCCGTGTGTGAACAGTGATTGCTGACGCACACGGCCTTGCCCGGGTTCTCGGGAATTTCGCCGTGGATGCGGAAGCGCCACACGGGTGAAAACGTGACGGCCGCCTTGGCCACGCGACGCAGCGTGCGGCCGCTGAGGATGCGCCGCTTGTCGAACCAGAACGTGGGCAGATACACGATCACGACTGCGACCCAGCCGAGGGAGGCGACCAAGAACAGCTCGATACAGGCGATGATCGCTAGGATGGTGCGCACGTTTGGACTCGGGCGGGTCCTAACATAACCTTGGGCACCGGTTCGACCGCTGATGCAAAAATGACCTCCAACACCCCTTCGTCGAGCGCTGCCGATGCCGCGGCGCGCAAGGCCCACGCGCGACAGCCCCTCGTTCTCCTCGCCATCTTGGCGGTGATTTGCGTGGCCACCCTTTGGTCGCCGCCTGCGGGTCGCACGAGTTGGTTTCTCGAAGTGACTCCGGGCCTATTGATGATCTTGTGTTTGGGACTCGCCTATCCGCGCATGCCGCTCTCGCATTGGGTCTATGCGGGCGTGTTCGTGCACGTGCTGATTCTGATCTACGGCGGCTACTACACGTACGCGCTCACCCCGCTCGGCAATTGGGCCAAAGAGACCTTTCACCTCGCGCGCAATCACTACGATCGCATCGGGCACATCGCGCTCGGCGTTTTCCCGGTGTTCATGACGCGCGAGATCTTGCTGCGCAAGACACCGCTCGTGCGCGGCGGGTGGCTCTCGTTCTTGAGCGTGTGCGTCGTGTTCGCGTTCGCGGCGTTCTGGGAGCTGCTCGAGTGGTGGACGACCTTGGTCGTGGCTGGCGACACGGGCATCGCGTTTCTCGGCTCCCAGGGCGACGTGTGGGACGCGCAGTGGGACATGTTCCTCGCGCTGCTCGGCGCGGGCTTCGCGCTACTCGTTGGTGCGCGCGCTCATGATCGGTTCATTGCGCGAGTGCCGTACCCGAGTGGGTAACAATTCGTCACTCTGAGGAGTAAACCAATGCGTGACGCGGGAAATGACGCAGTTCGAAGGGCGATAACTACGGCGTGCAGCCTGGAGCGCCGCTCTTTGCGCGCAAGGTTGCGGTGGGTGCGTTCGTTGCGACGAGGCCGTCGCGCACTGCTGTCTGGTTGGTAGTGCTACCCGTGTACATCGCGGTCGGCAGCGCGTAGAGCACGAACTCGTACACGTTGCCGCACTTGCCCGAGCCCTGATAGCCCATCCCGAAAGACTTCTGCGATGAGCCGGCGGGGACGCTCGGCATCGCAGCTGTCTCGAGACCCGCCGGGAGCATATGCGTCGTGCCCGGGATGTTCCACATCACCCAATGCACGAAGGGTTTACCCATCGTGATGTTGGTGAGATCCTGAAGCACGATTGCGTAGCTCATCGCGCTGCTCGGAGCCCCGATCCAATCGAGCTCGGGCGACTTATTGCTGCCGCCGATGCTGGTGCCGATGTTATCCTTGGGGAACACGGGGCATGAGTCCTTGGCGTCCGCCGAGCACGCGGCATTCGCGGTCCAACCGGGGCTCGTCAACGTAAAGGCACTGGTGCTCGCACCGCCAGCGCTGCCGCCGCTGCTCGAGCCCGCATTGGCACTGCCCGCGCTGCCGCTCGCTCCACCGGCAGCACTACCGCCAACGTTGCTGCCACCGCTGCTCGCGCCACCCGTGGCATTGCCGCCACTGCTCGTGCCACCCGTGGCACTGCCGCCACTGCTCGTGCCGCCCGGAGCGCTGCCGCCCATCGAGACCGAACCTCCTACGTTCGACGAGCCGCCGCTAGCGACGCTCGAGCCAGCGTTGCCGCCGCTCGAGGTTCCCGGGTTCGGATTCGCATCGCTGGAGGAGCAAGCGGTGGTTGCGACCAAGCAAGAGAACAGGATCGGGCAAACCCAGCTCGAAAGCGGCGTGTAAGTCATGCTCGCGCATTAGCACGTGTTCAGCAGTGATGGGCGCGCCTCGAAGCTATTCTTAACTCGTACTTAACCGCGCGTGCAGGCCGCTTCGGCTTGCTGCGCTTCCCTAGCGGAATTTTTTAGCCCGCCGATGTCGATCACGTTCGAGCCAATTCGGGTCACTTAATTACGGAATTCTTGACCGCGATCGGCGTGTCGTCGTGATTCGAGATCTGCGGGTACGTCGGGTACCAGGAACCGCCGACATTGTCGGTGATGGTCGAATCCTCGATCACGATGTTTCCGGAGTGATCATTGGACACGAAGAACACTGCTGAACCGTAGGCGTTGACCTCGTTGTGCTCGATGCGCGAGCCGAGGATCGTCAACGTCATGGTGTTGCCGTCGTTGTAAATGGCGCCACCGCTGCCGCCGCCCTGCGTGCCGCTCTGAGCCGGATTGCCCCCATTGCCGATCGCACGGTTATAGCTCAGCACGCTATTGATGATGGTCCAGGAGACACCAATGCTGCTCAGCGCGCCGCCATTGGAGCCGACATTACCGAGGCCCTCGGCCCCGCCGAAGGTCGAGTTGACCACGTACACCGGCAGGCCGTTGAATTGTTGAAACGCGCGGAGCGCTCCACCGCCGACGTCCGCTCCGTTATCGGCGCAGACGTTGTTGAAGAAGCGCGAATTGACGACCTTGAAGCGTCCACCGCTGACGAAGATCGCGCCGCCCGCGGGCTCTTTTGCCTCGCTCTTGGCGTTGCCGTCGACGAAGGTCAGGTTCTGAACGCTGAGGTGCGGCGAGTCTTGATTGTCACAGTGCGCGCTGGTCCACACCTGCGCTTGATCGCAGGTGTTCATGTACAAAATGCGGCGCTGCCCCATGCCGCTCAGCGTGACCAATCCGCCGCCGTCCAGCACGACGTTGGGCTTGTCGTTAAACACCTTGGCCGTCGCATCCATCATGATCGTCACGGGATCGGGCCCGCAAGCGAAGGTGATCACGCCACCCTGCGCGACGGCAGCGACTACCGCGGCGCCGGTGCAGCTCGCCTTCGTGCCGTCACCGACTACGTGATCTGGAGCAGAGGCGTTTTCGAGCTTCGCTTCCGCGGGCAAGCTGGGGCTACTATCCCCGTTGCCCGCGGGAGGACCATCCGCGGGGTTGGTCAACGGATTCTCCAGTGGCGTGCCACCGGCTGTGCCGGGTTGGCTGACTACCGAGTTCCCCGCGGACCCGGGCTGGCCAGCAACGCCGGCTCCATTCGTGCCGGCAGCCGCTGCGGCGCCATTGCTGTCCGCATCGCTGCCCGACCCGCATCCGGCGACCATCGCCAACTGAGCCAGCAGAAGGAGAACAACCACCGCGGCCGTGGATTCTGCAATTTTCATGTTTGAGAGCCCCTGATTGCAGAGCGGCCAAAACCTTGCAGCCATTAAGGCGTATGCGCTGCTGTGCGGGCAGTCACCCGAAGGCATGAAGTAGCTCACGTCCACGCCAACCCTCAGGGTTGATGGCATCTTGCCTCACATTGTCAGGAACGCCACGCGACGCTCGTTGATGGCAATTGCTTCGCATTCGCGATATTCTTGCCGATCGGAGCGCGCAGACGTTTGGTGTCGTTCTTGCTCTTGGTGCTGCTCGATGCTTAAAGCGAAATACGTAACTCAGGCGGTAGTCGTTGGCTCACTGCTGATTGCTCCGGCATGTGCGTCGAACTCTTCCGACAAGGGGCAGGACGTCGAGAACTCGGCCTCGGCCTCGAGTGCTGGCGCCGGTGCCGGCGACCGTGCCAGCGGCGGGAAAGGCGGGGCGACCAAGCCCGTTGGCAATGGACGAGGTGGCGAGTCCACGAATGTCTTCGGCGACGGCGGCGCGAGCGGCAGCGGTGGTGAGGGGGGTGACGCAAGTCAGTGTCCAGGCTGTGCAAGTGGCTACTGCTTGGATGATGGGAGCTGTGTCGATTGCTTGCCGAAGAACGACCACTGTCCGACGGGGCAATTTTGCAGTGATGAATACAAATGCGCGCCCGGATGCAAGAACGACACGACGAGCTGCGCCAGCGGCGTTTGCGGCGCAAATCACGATTGCGCGCGCTGCGTCGACGATCGTGAATGCGCGGGCGGGCGGATCTGCAGTGGCGGCGAGTGTACGGCAGCATGTGGCGCCGCAGAAGAGGGGACGAGTACCGGCTGCCGCAGCGACATGATTTGTTGTTCGGAGCGCTGTAGCAACTTGCTCGTCGATAGCGGCAACTGCGGGGCGTGCGGTAACGCTTGCGCGACTGGGCAGTTCTGTGGACGCACCGTTTGTGATGCTGAGAGTCCGGCGGGGGCCAGCTGCGTGATCTGCCATGACACGACGCTTGCGAGCCTCTGCTCGGTCGCAAAAGTGACGGTGATTTTGGACACCAGCAAGAATGCGAGCGACGGGAACCGGGTGCCGGGTCGAGCCATCGGCGCGATGCTCAGCGACACCTGCCTACCGAAGCCGGTGCTCACGGAGGCGGAGCAAGACAGCGTCGACGCGCTCAACATCACGACGGGCAGGCCGGTCTCGGACAGCAGCGAGCTGTTGGTGGTCGCAGGGGGCGCCTTCTACCAGAACCTCGAGGGCTATCTCGAGACCGAAAAAATCGCTCCCCTCTACCTGAGCTACGACGGCGTCGCGACTCGGTTCCGCAGATCCGCAACGGACGCAGACGTGGCCACTCTGCCCGTCGACGGTGACCATGATTCGCACGACATCTTCATCATTCAGTTCATGCGCCATCCGGTGAGCGGCTCGCTGATCTTGAACGTGCAGGGCTTTTGGCTGAGCGGCACCGTGGCCGGCACCTATCAGTTGAGCCATGGGCTCTTGCCCGAGCTGACCAAACAAGACCAGGCCTGGTACGCCTACGAGTGGACCGACCTGAACGGTAATAAGGCGCCCGAGCTCGACGAAATCAAGCTGCTGGATTCTGGAAGGTGAGCGCCGCTCCCCAGCCAATAAGGAAGCGCTGGGCCGGTCATTACGGGTTGAAAGATCCGCTGACCCGGGCTTACATGCCCACTCATGCAAAAGAGACTCGCGCAACTGTTGGTACTGGCAGCGATCAGCACGGCGCTCGGCTGCTCCGAGAAGGACGCGACCAAGTGTCAGGAGGCGCTGGACGGCACGCGCAAATCAGTCGCCGCATCGGACGTGGTGCTGACCGGTCAGTGGCGTGAGCGTTCGTATAAGTATTGCGAGGATCAAGGCGCGCTCGCGACTCTGGATCGCGAAATCACGACCAAGCAAGCAGCGGAAGCTGCCGCCAAGGCAGCGGAGGCGCAGCGCCTGGCGCTGAACGCGGGCCTGCTCAAGACCTTCGTCACGTGGGCGGGAGACAACCGCGCTGCGCCGGACCACGCCTCTGTGTCGCCCAAGTGTGATGGCGACGATCCAGATCCCAACGCGCCCAAAAAGCCGTCGACCGATCCCGCCGCCGCCGAGCGCTTCTGCACCGCGACTCGCGCCGCAGGCACGAGCACGCTCACCGCTCGCTACTGGGAGGCCGACAAGACCAACGTCCTGTTTTCGACCAAGGCGCCTGCCGCGGCCAGCTGCGACGACCTCGGCCCGAACAAGGTGCTCAAGTCTTGGGACGTGCCCGCGACGAACGGCCAAGGCGTGAAGCGCACGCGCTGCGAACTCACGAGCGGCACCCTCGCCGGCATGAACGCCGTCGTCAGCGCTGCATCGAACGC
>DASQCO010000110.1:0-5073 GCA_035634635.1 Polyangiaceae bacterium | reverse complement strand
CGAGTGCATTCGCACTCTGTCGGTCCGCGAACGCCGCGGAAGCAGCGCAGTCCGCAACTACCGTTACCGTTGCTGGCGCCGTAAATCCGGCTGCGAGTAGCGAGACTGCCGCTCCGCGTAGCGTCAAGCGCGTGGAAGAGGTCGCGAGCCAAAAGGGGTTTCTGTATTACCCCTCCGCGCCTCCCGCTGGTCGGATGCGGTTTTCGCTCGGCGCCACCTATGACGCGATCGACCCCGCCACCATGTATGGCATGTCGTTTCGCTTCCCGCAGCTGGCGCTGGATTTTCAGGATTCGCTTGGCAGTGGGTTCCTGTTCAAGGCGCATATCAACACGATGATCATCACCAACGAGGCCTTGGTCGGCGTTGGTTACAATTGGAATTGTGGCGGGCCATGGTCGGTCGGCGCCGCGGTGAATGCAGGCGTGTTTTTGGGCAAGCTCTCGGGCTTCGGGTTCGACGCGCTGACGATCGCCGGGGAATACCGGCCGGAACTCACGGTCGGCTACTCAATGGGTGACATCGCGCTGTCGTTGCGAGGCTCGGTGATCTTGATGGGGCCCGAACGAGCTCGTGTCGGCGACCTCTGGGGTGGTTTCGACAATCCCAACCTGTTCGCGGGTCACAGCGAGATCCTGTACGTGGAGAACACGACGCGCGGCAATTCGGTCTGGTATTTCGGTGCCGGAGCGATGACCACTCGCGCTCACTACGCCTTCTGGCTGTTGTTCCCCGATTCGCCAAGCCTTTACACCTACCCTCGCGTCGTGGCGGGCTATGAATACTAAGATTTTGGCGTTTGCTTTGGCGATCGGCTCGCCGTTCCTGCTCGCGGACTGCGAGGAGACGATGGAGGTGTCGATCCCCGGTTTCCCCGACGGCGGCATGCTGCGGACTGGCACCGCGCTCAAGCGCGAGCAGCTTCTCAACTCCTTCGAGGGCCTGTTCAACGTGAGCCGCGGCAGCGAGCTGATCGGCGATCAGGTCTCGGTGATCACCAAGCCTGGCACGGTGTCCATCCTCACCAACAAGAACGCCGGTTTCGCGGTGTCGAGCGCGGCGTGCTTGACCGATCAGCGCGTCGTCGTCGAGGGTTACTGGCAGTACCCGACGCGCTCGGACGCCGGCTTGGTGCGCCTATTCGTCGATCCTCCGGAAGTGGCTCAGGCGCTGTGCAACGGCGAATCGCCGGCTCCGGACACGAGCTTTGCTCTGCTCGGCAGCTACGGAGACGACAACGACATTCCGACCAAACCGCTCGAACTGCGCTGGGCGCACGAGTTGAAAGAGTGGCGCGGGCACTTCTATACGGTGGCGCACCACGGCGCCTGTGAGGCGACCGATCATTGCGGCGTCAGCCCGAACACCATCGAGTCGATTCGCCTCGCCGAGCGCATCGGCTCGAATGCGGCTGAATTGGATGTCCGTGTGACCCGTGACGGGATTCCAGTCTTGTTTCACGATCCGATGCTTTCTCGTTCGCTAGTACGCGGCCTGTTTTGCAATGGCATGTTCAATCAGCTCTCGTTCGCAGAGCTGCGCGGCTCGTGCATGGCGCGTTATGGGGAGCAAATCCCGACGCTCCAAGCCGCCCTCGACATGATGGTCAACGAGACCGAGCTCGAAGGCGCTTACCTCGACGAGAAGACGCCCGAAGGCGTGATGCCGTCGGCGCGCATCATCCAAGCGATGGATGCGAAGCTAGAGGCGCGCAACTCGAACGCCGACCCTTCCGATGATCGCAAATTCGGCGCGTTGATCGGCATCCCGAACGATGGCGTGCTCGACGCCTGGCACGTGGCCAAGTCGACGCTGCTGAGCGAAAACGCGGACAGAGTGGCGAACGGTGAGGCTCCTCTCCCGATCCCCAAGTGCCTGCTCGAATACGACGTCGACAAAGTGATCGCCGAGGAGTGCGTCGCCTGGGGGCCGACTTGGACGGAGGGTCCGCAACCCGACAACGTCCAAAAGCTTCGCGATCACAACATCGGCACGATCTTCTGGACGATCAATGAGAGCGACTTCCTCGAGGGTTTCTTGACGATCTCGAAACCGGACGGGATCATCACCGCGCGCGCTGCCACGCTGTTCTCGATCTACCAGCAAGTCGGCACGGTGCCCGATCTGCACGGAGAGAAGCCGTGAAGCACGTTGCGTTTGCCTTCGCACTGGCTCCGGCGCTCGTCGTTACTCCCGCGTTTGCGCAGTCTCCCGCGCCGGCTCGTGCGCCTGCGGCTCCGGCTGCACCTGCTGCTCACCCGGCTCCAGCCAAACCAGCGACCGCGCCAAGCGCACCCGCGGCGGCCCCCGCCGCAACGCCCGCGCCCGCCGCAACGCCCGCGCCCGCGCCGGTCGCTCCGCCTGAACCTACCGCAGCCACGGCTGCGCCCGCCGCTCCGTCTGAACCCGCACCAGCACCCGTTGAACCAGTTCCTGCGTCACCCGCACCCGTAGTGGCGCCGGCACCCGCACCTGCGGATGAAACACCGGTCACGCCTGCGCCTGTGGCTGAGCCTTCGTCGCTCGAGTTGTTCGGCAGCATCGCGCCCACGGTCACGCAAGGGGAGCCGGCGAACCCGCGGTTGACGAACTCGTTTCGTCGCGTGGGCTTCTACGGTGAGGGCGGCGTTGCCTTCCGTTCCAAGTATTTCTTGGATCCTTTTGTGTCGTTCGGTTACGGCACGCTCGCGTCTGGGAAAACCACGCTCCCCGCCAACGACATCGACAACGGTGGCACCCTGCACCAGCACTTGGGCGCTTGGGTGCTTTCGCCCGGCGTGACCAGTGACATCTGGCGCTTCCGTCTGCGTTTCGGAATCGGCCTCGCGGTGATCAAGCAGGCCTTCCAGTACAACGGCGAGAGCAATACCGCCACGCAGTTGCCGCTGGTGTGGGAAGCCGGACTCGGTTTCAACTTCTACAAGATCCCGCGCTTCCGCATGGACGCGGAGGTTCGCCATGTCGAAGCCAAGGGTGCAGACGTCAGCTTTTGGATGATCGCGCTCACCGGGCGCGGCGACGTAGCGACGTTCTAGTATCTGACTCCGACGGCGCGCGGTAGCGCGCCGCGCCGGGAACAATGTTGCGTTGCGAGGTGCGCTGCTGGATCGTGAGCGCCCCCCAACTCTCGCTCGCGTTGCAGCTCAGCTGCGCGGTGCTTCGCCGGAGCCCGTGGTTCCGAACACGCGGTCCCAGAGCATCATCGAGACGCCGAAGCGAGCTTCGGTCTCTTTGAAGTGGTGCAGGTAGTGGTTGCGACGGAGGCGTCGCCCATATTCGCTGCGCGGTT
The DNA here is from genome assembly GCA_035634635.1 of Polyangiaceae bacterium. Classification (GTDB taxonomy): domain Bacteria; phylum Myxococcota_A; class Polyangia; order Polyangiales; family Polyangiaceae; genus PMG-095. The sequence goes on along the minus strand of DASQCO010000110.1, from coordinate 1,784 downwards.
TGCCGTGGTGCAGCCAATAGTGGGACAGGTCGTAGAACATGTAGCCCGCGGTGAAGCCGGCGTGAAACGCCCAGCCGTAGCGGCCTAGCGTGAGCACGAACAAGGCCAGGAAAAAGAAGAACAGCGGGATGCTCGCGCCCGGCGGGAAGACCAAGCGCAGCTTGTCGTGCGGCCACTGGTGGTGAACGCCGTGCACGAGGAAGTGTAGCCGCTTGGCAAACGCGGAGCTGCCCTCGAAGTGAAAGACGGTGCGGTGCAACCAATACTCGGCGAGCGTCCAGAACGCCGCGCCCGCGACAAACAGCCCGAGCGTCGTCGACCAGCTCATGCCGCCATAGTTCCGACTCGCGGCGATCAATGCGAGCATGCCCGGGACGTACAGGATTGGCACCACCCAGTACGGGCAGCGCGAGAAGAAGTCGATGAAGTCACTCTCGAACATCCGAGGGGATTGAGAGGAATCATGACGAGAAGCCATCGCCTTCATGGGTTTCTTTCTGTCGGTCTCGCGGGGGGAGGGATGACGCCGCGCGCGGGGGCTTACCACGACAACCTGCGGTGTGTAGTCGAAAATTACACTGACTCGGCGACCGGAAATGGCCCGGATTTGCCTCGTATTGAGGCGTTTTTTAGGGCGAGCTGTGGTGCGCGCGGACGGTGGTAAGGTGCGCGCGTTCCGCGACGCACAACATTTCTTACGCCGGTTTCCGCACTCCCCCGTGAAGCAGATGCAACGTCGATCCTTCGTGCAGGCGTTGTTGGGCGGCACGATGAGTTTTTGGCCTGCATGCCGCAAGCAAGATTCCCGCAGCGAAGTCTTGCGCGCGGTAGTGGAACAGGTGGTGGTGCCGAACACGGTGGCGGTCGCGGAGAGCAGTCACCGTCTGGAGAGCGAGACGCTATCGCTCGCCGATGCGAGCGTCGCCACGCTGCGCTCTGTTCGAGGAACGTGGCAGCAGACGCTCGCGAGTTGGAAGCGACTGGACGCGTTTCGCATGGGGCCGATCAGCGAATCGAACAGCCTGCTGCGGACCATGTTCTGGCCCGTGAGAACCGCGGGCATCGACGCGCTCTTGCAGGGTTCACAGGCCATTGACGACGCGAGCGTCGATGCGATGGGTGTGGATCGTCGCGGCCTCTTTGCGCTCGAATACCTGCTGTTCGGCGAAGAACCCGAGGAGCAGACCGCGGCGCGCTTTGCAGGCCCGAGCGGCGAACGCCGAACTCATTTGGCCCGAGCCCTCGCCGCCAACGTCACGCTGTATGCGGACGGAGTCACGCGCGTGCTCGGCAACGGCCACGCGTTTGCCGATAAGTTCGCTGAAGCAGGCCAAGACAGCGTGAATCGCTTGGTCGCGCAATTGGTGTACACCGTGGAGAACGTGTCGGCGAATCGGTTTGCCCGCACGTCGCGGCTGCTCAAGAACGGCACAGTGAAGCTCTCGGAGATCGAGGGCGGGGCAGGGCGAGTGTCGCAACAAATGGCGCTCACCTCCCTGCGCGCGACCGAACAGCTTTACGTCGCGGGGGAACGCGGGCTGTGCCGGCTGGTTGCTGCGCAATCAGGGGCCGTGGATCGTGCCCTCCGCTCCGCGTTTTCGCAGTCGATCAGCGCGGTCTCCAATTTGGGCGCGCCGCTCGAGGAAGCCGCGCAGCGCGACCCTGTGCGGTTCGATGCTGCGGCTGCCGCGGTGAAGAAGCTCGAACGCGCGCTCAAGGTCGAGCTCGCCAGCGTGCTGGGCGTGACTGCGACGTTCGCGTCCGTGGATGGTGACTGAGAAGCG
>DASQCO010000109.1:0-26172 GCA_035634635.1 Polyangiaceae bacterium | reverse complement strand
GCTTCACCCACGTCCACGTCCGCCGACGCGACGTTCACCGCGTTCCCATCCGGCGCGTCAAACGGAGCGCGACCGATCTGCTTCGAGCCCATGCTCGGCACGAACAGGGCCACCAGGTACTCGCGCGTCCAATACCAGGCCAGGCTACGCTCGATCAGCGCGGGGTCTATCTTCGGCGCGAGGGCGGCGTGCACTTCACCCAGTTTGCTCCAGTGGACGCCGGGGTTTTCGTGATGGGCGGAGTGGTAGCCGTTGTTGAAGAGGAGGAAGTTGAGCAGCTTGCCGTCCCAGCTGCGCGAGTGATTGTGCTTCGACCAGGGGTCGGTGTGCACGTGCTGGTCGTAGTTGAAGAGCATGATCGTCCACAGCGCGAAGAACGCGGGCACGAGCAAGGTCATCACATACACGTACAGGCCCGTCTTCAACCCGTGGAGCACGATCGACAAGGCGAGCAGCGACAAGTGCGAGCCACCCCAGATCGTGTACTGGAGCAGGATGCGGCGGTAGAGCGACGGGTTCTCCTTCTTCGCCTTGCGAATGAAGAACTTGATTGGATCGCTCTGCCAGTAGCTGGAGACGAAGAAGTAGGTGACCGCAACGAGCAGGTTGTGACGGTTGGTGTAGCGCCAGGTGATGGTCGCATCCCCTGCCCGATTCACGTACTTGTGATGGTTCAAGTTGTGCGTCGGGATCCAGGCGAACGTCGGGTAGCCGTAAAAGATCGAGATCCAGTTGCCGAAAATCTGGTTCTGGAGCTTGCCCTTGAAGGTCGGGCAGTGATTGTGGTTGTGCGCGATCACGCCGCAGGCCAGCGCGAAGTACGCGCTCACCCACCACAGATAGGGCACCAGCTCTGGGCGCGCGAACTGCAACGCAACCAGGGCAGGAGCGATCATCACCCAAAGCAGCGTGCGGTAGTCGGCGGCAATACGGGGTCGCATTAGTCGCGGGACTGTAGCAGCCGAGTCCCGAGTCGGGGTCACGGTTTCGTCATTGCGGGCCGGTTTTTCGCTGATTTCTGCGAAAATTCGGCGCTGCGCCGCGTAAAAGCCTTCGCGCTAGGCGAAAAAAATGCGTTTGCGCGGCGCGCCGCCCCGGAGCCGAGCTCAATTCGCGTTATCGCGAACGTAGGCGATCGTGCGCACGGAGTTGATGATGCGCTCGCGGTTCTCGCTCGACAGATCGACGAAGCGAATCCCCATGCCCGGATTCGGATTGTCCGACAGCATGCGGATGGGATTCACCCACTGAACTTGGCCGAGCAGGATGAACGGCGACTCCTCACCGGGCATTGCGAAACGCAGCGTCAAACGCGTGCCGACTTCCAACGGGTCGCGCGTGGCTACGAAGATCCCCATCTCGGAAATGTTCGTAATGCTCGCGTACAGGAACGTCTGCTCGGTCTCGCAATCGACCGACCACTCGACGTCGATGCGCTCGTGGATCCGGCGCTCCGAAACGGGTGGAAGTTCCGACACTGGCGGCTCGGACGGCTTTCCCTGCTCGTCGTTCACCACTGTCGCTTAACCCCATTGTGAGCAGGTGTCACGGAAGCAATGCATGGCGTACTCAGCGCACATCTAGAAAGCCTGCTTCGAGGCGATTTTCCACGGCTTGCCCACGCCGCACCTCGAGCCGGCGGTTTCCACTGTAGAGGCCAAAGTACACCCGGTACTTGCCGGCGCCGAAATTGGGCTCGAGCGCAAACTCACTTCGATCGGCGATGAAATCGCCCACACGCCACAGGTTGAACGGGTATTTGCCGGCTAAAGTCGGATGATCTCCGTTGAAGCGTCGTTGAAACCCATCCACGTGGATGAAGGTCTCCCACGAGCCGCTGATCGGCTGGACGACCCGAAAGTAGATCACGAACACGTAGCGACGACCTGCTTCGACTGACGCGACTGGGTGACCTTCGAGGTCGAGCGTGTCCCAACCGAGCACATCGAGCTTGTCCCCGAGGTTCGCGCTGAGCGGGTGCGTTGGCGCGGGAGCTTGCTCGAGCACGTAGCTGGAGAGCGGATTCTTGTTTTCGTTCGCGCCGAGTTCGTTCGACACGAGCACGATTTCGCTCGAACTATTGTCGATCACCGGCAGGTTGTTCGGGGGCTCCGTTCGCGCGCGATAGAGCGCGTTGAGCGCGCCCAGATCCGCTTCGCGGATCGCGAGCCAACGGCGCGCGCCGTTCGCGGTCAGCCATTCGAACGCTTGCTCGGGTTTGTCGAAGGTCGGCACATTGCGGCCCGCGTAGTAGGTCGCGCTCGCGCTGCCAGCGCCCAGCATGCCGAGCGGTTCACCCGGCTTGGCTTGCTTCCGATACGCTTCGAAGACCTGCTTGGGCGAGATTTGCGCGGCCAACATCGGGTAGTAGCCGAGGCTCAGGCACAGCCCGAACCCCACACACACGAGCAACGCGGCCTGGGCCCGCGAAAGTCCGCCGGTCAACGTGCGCGAGAGCCAGCCCGAGCCAACGACGGAGCCGAGTTCGGGATCGAACAGCGTGCGAAACGAATCGCGCACCGCCATCAGCAGCAGTGGCGACGCCAATAGCACGGGCAACCCGACGGCCGCCTTCGACGCCCAATCGCGTTGCGCGGCGCCCAGCATTTCGAGCTTGCCGAGTGCGAGAACGCGCTCGCTGAGCAGTCCAAGCAAGCACAAGCCGACCAGCGCCGCTTCGACCACCACCGCCGCGAACAGCAGATTGCCCGCCCAGAGTTCGCGCAACAAGCGCGGCCAAGTGCCGTATTCGGCGGCTCGAAAGCGAGGCGAGTCATGGCTCGAGCGCTCCTGCAGCAGGAAGAAGAAAGCGCCCGCAAAAATCAGCGTGCCAGCACCCAACCAACGCTCTGCGGCCACACGAAAGCTCTCCGGAAAGTGCGCGTCGCTCACACAGAACGCGCTCAAGCCTTTTTCCGGGAAGTTCCTGAAATCGACCAAGAGCAAGATGGCGAAGGCGACCGCGACCATCGGCATGGCGCGCGAGGGCTTCACTCCACGCTCCAAGTCGCGCACGAACAGCGCCACCGCGATCGCCAGCGCAAAGACTGCGCCGAACGGCATCGGACCAAGGATGGGAGCCACGAAACCGTAGGCGCCGAACGCCAGTACCGGCACCGTCAGGCACAACACGCGCAGCGCCGCCTCGCGTTCGCGCGCGGAGTCCTCGACGAGCAGCGGCGGTTCGCGCAAGAGCGAGCCTAACGCGACCGGCAGCAACGCGCTCCACGGAAACAGCGCGTGACCGAGCTGGAGCAGGACACTATCGAATGTCGGCAGCACATGGGGCCGATTGACCATCGTGCCGAGCCAAAGTGAAAACTTACCCCCGCTCTCCGGCGCGTTCAGCAGCGCCCGGCACGCCCAAGCGCAGCACAGCGTGCCTCCCACGAGCGCGAGCGCAGCGACAGCGTCGCCGAAAGGCTCGCTAGCGCGCACACGCGTCGAGCGCAGCACGAGCCACGTCAATCCGACGCTGCACGCCGGCACTGCGATGCCGATCAGCGCTCCCCGCGCATACAGACCGCACAGCATGCCCAGCAGAGCGACCGCGAGCGCGAGCACGCGCAGCCCGACTCCCCAACCGCGCTCGAAAGTCGAAAGCGCAAGCCCGGACACCGTGAGCGCCAGCGCCGACATCGTCACGATGTCGCCGAGCATGGTTCGGGCGTGCAGAAAATACAGCGGCATGGTGCAGAGCACCAACACCGAGAGCCACGCGCACCTGCGATCCGAGAGCCGACGCACGAGCAGGTAGGTGGCTGCGAGCCCTGCTAGTCCCCAAATCGCGAGCGGTAAGCGCCCCGCCCACTCGTGCAGGCCAAAGACGCGAAAGCCCAGGGCGATGGAAGTGAACGGCAGCTCTCCCCGACCGAGCTCACTGCGAATTGGCACCTCGTTGTCCGCTCCGTCCACCGAGAGCCCTTGGCCACCGAGCAGATTGAGTGCGATCCGCCGCGCGAACTCCGCAACCTCACGCTCTGGCGGATCCCAGACGCCGCTCGAAGAAAGTGGCGCAAACAGGCTCAACACCAAGACGAGCACGGCTAACCAAGCCAAAAAGCCGTGTGGATTCGCGCGCCCCACGACAACTGGCGACAATCCAGCGGTATTTGGGGGGTCACCGGCCGCGCTTGCTCCGGAAGCGCCGGCGTTTTCCTCGCTCATCGCAGCCTGTGCGCCTACTACCCGGTGTTTCTTGTCGTTGCAACCGCGCAGAAACGGTGGGAGGTGTGCGCGGCGCCGCGCCCCATCGAACCGCTTCTCACGGGCATACTCGCCCGGCCGGCGCACCATCGGACTCGAACACTCATGCGTTTTGGAACCATTGCCATCTTGGGGCGCTCGAACGTCGGAAAGTCGACGTTCTTGAATGCCGTCCTGGGTGAGCCGCTCGCCATCGTCTCGCCCCTCCCGCAAACCACCCGCGACAACGTGCTCGGGGTCGTTCATCGCGAGGGCGTCCAGCTGGCGTTTCTCGATACGCCCGGCGTGCACACCCCACGCTCGGAGCTGGGTCGACGCATGAACGCCTCAGCACTCGATGCCGCCCGCACTGCGGACGTGGTGCTGTTCGTGACCGACATCTCCGCGCTCACGCCGCCCAAGAAGGCAGCGAAAGAGAAGAGCGTGCAGGAAATCGACCAAGAGCTACTGGCGACGTTGCCCAAAGACGCAGTGGTCGTATTGGTCGTGAACAAGGTCGACGCGCTGCGCGATAAAAGCAAGCTCTTGCCCGCGTTGATCGCGTATCAGGGGTTGCGCGAGTTCGCCGCGCTGATCCCGATCAGCGTGAAGGCGGACGACGGAGTCGAGCGCGTGCTCGGCGCGCTCGCCGAAGCGGTTCCCGAGGGTGGGCTTGGCTTCGACGAGGACACCCTCACCGACCGACCGACGAGCTTTTTCGTGCGCGAGTACATCCGCGAGCAGGTCCTGCTTTCGATGCGCAGTGAGATCCCGCACGCCGTCGCAGTTTCTATCGATGAATTCGTGGAAGGCGCGACAGCTTCCTCGATCAAGGCCACGATTCACGTGGAAAAGGTTGGGCAGCGCAAGATCCTGATCGGCACGGGGGGCCTACAGATCAAACAGATCCGAGTCGGCGCTCAGGCGCGCATTCGCGAACTCCTGGGGCACAAAGTACACCTCGAGCTGTTCGTGCGCGTCACGCCGCAGTGGAAGAGCATGCCACGCCAGCTGGCCGAGCTGGGCTACGAGCCCCCCGCGGGCCTGTCCAAGATCGAGGCGCCGAAGAAACCCGTTCGTAAGGCGAACAAGAAGCGCTCTGCGCCGAGGAAGAAATGAGCGCCATCGTCGCAGTCGTGGGCCGGCCCAACGTTGGGAAGAGCACGCTCTTCAACCGCTTGGCGGGTAAGAAATTGGCGATCGTCGACGACCAACCGGGCGTCACTCGCGATCGTCACTACGCGCCGGCGCACATTCACGGTCACAACGTGACCCTGGTCGACACGGGCGGCTTCGATCCGAGCAGTGACGACCCGATGCAGCAGGGTATCGCGCGCCATGTCAACGCGGCGATCGAAGAAGCCGACGTAATCGTGTGCGTGCTCGATGGCTCGATGAGCGTCACCGGACCCGATCGCGAAGCCGTGAAGCTGCTCAGGCGCTCGAAAAAGCCGGTCATCTACGTGGCCAACAAGGTAGATACGGCCGACAAAATGCCGGCGGCGAACGAGCTGTACGAGCTCGGTGTGCCGCAGATTATTCCCGTGTCAGCGCTGCACGGGCGCGGCACGGCGGATCTCGCACAAGCCGTAGCCAAGCACTTGCCCAAGGCGGCGCGCGGTGAGCCGACGTCGGAAGAGCCGGACGAAATCATCCCGCGCCTGGCCTTGATCGGCCGCCCCAACGCCGGCAAATCGTCGATGTTCAATCGCCTGACGGGCAGCGAACGCGCGTTGGTCGATTCGCGGCCCGGCACCACCCGCGATCCGGTGGACGCGCGTGTCGAAGCCGAAGGCCGCACCTTCTTGATCGTCGACACCGCGGGCATTCGCAAGAAATCGCGGGTCGAGCGCGGCGTCGAGCTGGTCAGCGTATTGCAAGCGATTCGCTCGATCGAGCGCGCGCAGGTCGTAATTTTGATGTGCGACGCGGTGCTCGGCGTTCAGGAGCAAGACTCGCGCCTGCTCGGCATGTGCCTCGAGCGACGACGCGCGGTGATCGTCGGCTTGAACAAGGCCGACTTGCAGAACAAGAAAGAGCAAGCCGAGTCCGAAGAGAAAGCGCGCGATGAGCTGCGCTTCGCCGGCTGGGTACCCATGGTGCACCTGAGCGCGAAGACGGGACGCGGTGTGAAAGAGCTGCTCGACTTGGCCGCGCGCGCGGGCAAAGAGTTCAAGCGCCGAATCCCGACGGGCGAGCTGAACCGCTTCTTCGAGGAAGTGCTCAACCGTCATCCACCGCCGACGAGCAAGGGCCGCGCGCCGCGCATTTTCTACGTGACCCAAGCCGAAGCGCACCCGCCTCGCTTCGTCGCGATGTGCAACGCGCCCGAGTACATCACGGAGGCCTACAAGCGTTTCGTCGCCAATCAGATCCGCAAGGCCTTCGACTTCCGCGCAGTGCCGATCACGGTCGAGTATCGCGCGCGCAAGCGCAACGAGAACGCGCCTGCCGCCGTCGCCCGGCAGTCGCGCTCACGGAAAAAGTAGCGCTGCGACGTGTGCCAGGCTGCGAACGTCGTGCACGTCCGCGGCCTGCACCGGAACGCGCAGGATCGACGGCCGCTCGGCCCCCAGAGAGCGGTCGAGGACCTGGAGTTGTTCGGCTTCGAATGTTGCGCGCGTGCGCTCGTCCTGCGCGGCGCGCTGCACGTTTTCAATCGTGGTCGTCGACAATTCGAGGCCGAGTTCGCGCGCTGCCCTGGCGATCTCCGAATCGTCCGCGGAGGCTGGATGGGGCTGCAGGCGGTTGACCACGACGGCGTCCGGATGCATGCCCTGCTCGCGCAGACGAGCCGCGAAATAGCTCACTTCGTCGACGGCTGCGGGCGCTGGCGAAGTGACCAGCACATACGCCATGTCCGGCGATCGAAACGCCTTGGCTACCGCGGCTGCGCGTTCACGAAAGCCACCGAACAGCTCGTTCAGCTCGACCACGAACTCAGCCAAATGCTCGAGGAACCCTTGGCCCGTGAGCCGCCCGATGCCTTTCAGCACCAAGGCCACCCCGCGCGCCAAAAAATTCAAACTGAAGCGCCCTGATTTTTCGAAGGTCTGCACCAGCCAACGCATGGCCGCGCTATCGATGGCTTCGATCAAGCGCTCGGGGGCGTCCAAGAAGTCCAACGCGTTGCTGGTCGGTGGCGTGTCGAGCACGATGCGATCGAAGCGCGGGTCCTGCCGGACGAGCAGCACCTTCTCCATCGCCATGTACGACTGGGTACCGGCCAAGCTGGTCGAAACGTAAGTGTAGATGCGATTTTGCAGGATCCGATCGCGAACGGCCGGGCTCGACGCATGGCGGCTCACCAAGTCATCGAACGTGCGCTTGGTGTCGAGCATCAGCACCGTGAGTTCACCTGGGATCGAAAGCCCCGCGCGAGTGAAGAGCTCCGGGCTCACGCGCTGCTCTTCCGCGCTCATCGCGCCGAGCCCCAAGCTATCGGCCAATCGCTTGGCCGGATCGATGGTGATGCACAGCACCCGCTCGCCGCGCTGGGCGAAACCGAGCGCGATCGTGGCAGCCACCGTGGTCTTGCCGACTCCGCCAGCCCCAACGCAAACCACGATTTGTTTGCCTTCCAGCAAGGGGCGAAGCGAATCAGGCATGTCGAGCGCCTGTAGCACGAGAACGACGCGATCGGCGTGCCACCAAAACTTGGCCCCACCCTGACGGGCAGTAAAAATGGCCGGAACATGTTCGACCCCAAGCTGGATCGCCGTCAGGCCCGTAGCGAAAACACTCAGGTCGCCCTCACTCGCCTGCTGGAAGCCGCCCGGCGCGGCTCGGCGCTCGAAGCGCTGGCGCTCGGCGATGAGCTTGGGTTGCTGGTCGCCGGCGCGGGAGCCGCAGAACTGTGCGATGAACTGGCGGCGGTGGCCCCGCTGTTCGGGTCGGCGAGCACTGCGCTGCCCACCCACCTGGACGTGCTCGGCCACGGCACCGAAGTCCGCCGCTTGGCCCTGGACGGCTGCGAGATGTTCATCTCTGGGCGCGGAGCGGGCCTCGAGCGAGCTTTGGGCGGCATCGAAAGCGGTTGCCGGCGCATCCTGGTCGAGAAAAAAGCGCTCCTAACCCACTGACTGAGATTCGCGTGCGTGCACCCGGGCCACACGCGACTATGATCCCGCGATGATGAGCGGGTTCATCGATCTGCACTGCCACTACGTGCCCGGGATCGACGATGGGGCAAACTCCGTCCAAGATGGCGTTGCCATGCTGCGCGGCTTGCATGCCCTCGGCTTTGCACGAGTCCTGGCAACGCCGCACACCCGGCCAGGCATGTTCGACAACACGGCCGCAACGATCAGTGCCGCCTTCGAGCAATTCAAGACCAGCGTGCCGAGCGGAGAAGCCTTGCCGGAGCTGTCGCTCAGCAGCGAGCACTACTTCGACGAGGTGGTGTTTCAACGGCTGCTGACCGGACAAGGGTTGCCCTACCCTGGCGGCAAAGCGGTGCTGCTCGAGTTCTACCAGATCGATTTTCCGCCGATGATTCGGCATCGCTTGTTCGATCTGCGAACGCGCGGTTTGTTGCCGGTGATCGCCCATCCCGAGCGCTACCAATGCCTGTGGCGGTCGCCCGAGATCCTCGAGACCTTGGTCGACGGAGGCTCTGCGGCGCTGCTCGACGTTGCTTCGTTGATCGGCAAATACGGCAAGAAGACGCAGCAGTGCGCGGAAGAGCTACTCGAGCGCGGGCTGTACCACGCTGCCTGCAGCGACGCGCATCGCCCGTCGGACGTCGCAGAAGTCGGGCGTGGCATCGAACGCCTACGCACGCTGTACGGGGCCGAAGAAGTGACGTTCATGTTCCGAGAAGGTCCGCAGCAGCTGCTGGCGGGCGTGCTCCCCGAATAACGGCAGGAAATTTGTCCGCATCGAGCAACGCCTGCTAGGCGAACAGCGATGCGCAGACCCACGCGACGATTGCTCGGTGTAGCCGTCCTGCTAGCGGCCGGGCTGTTCTTCGCTCAGCGCGCGACAGCGCGGGTGGGTGGTGACTCCGAGTACAGCAAGGCGCAGACGTACAGCGGTGCCTTGCGCTACTTGCGAGTCGATCTCGGGTACGAGGTCGTCGAGCGCGACCCCGACGCGGCATACCTCATTTTCCGCTACCAGACGCCCGGGCAAAGCAAGAGCAACGCAACCGGCACGGTCGAGATCGTCGACACGGATGGTCACGTCAAATTATTCGTCCAAATCCCGTCTATGCCCGAGTACCACGAGCGCGTCCTGCGCGACGGCTTGATTCGGAAGCTCCACGACGAATACGGGGTTCCTCCGCCAAAACCTGCCCCCCCACCGCCCCCGCAGAAAAAGCCCGAAGCCGACGCTGGCACCGATTGAGCGATTGAAGCCCGAGGTGGGCCGGGGGATAGATCGAGGCTCCAACGCATGGAGTCCTCAGAGAGAGCGCTGCCGGCGCAGATCGGCCGTTACCGCATCGAGCGCTTGCTGGGTCGCGGCGCGATGGGCCGCGTGCTCCTGGCACACGATCCGGTGCTGGACCGCAGCGTCGCGATCAAGCTACTGCGCGACGACCTGAATATTCCCCCGGAGCAGCATGATGCACTCTTGCATCGCATGCGCCAGGAGGCGCGTGCCTCCGCGCGCGTGAGTCACCCGAATATCGTTGCGCTGCACGACATGGGTGAGGATCCGGATCTGGGGCTGTGCCTGGTCTTCGAGTACGCGGAAGGGTTGACGCTCAAGGAGCGTTTGCAACGCGGCCCGCTTGGTCCCGAAGCAGCCGCCAAGCTCGCTCGTGAAGTCGGCGACGCGCTCACGACCGCACACGCGGCGGGCGTGCTGCATCGCGACATCAAGCCCGAGAACATCATCTTGACGCCCACCGGCGCGAAGGTCGCAGATTTCGGCATCGCACGCGTGCCGGACTCGACCCTGACCAAGGATGGCGGATTGCTCGGGACGCCTGCATACAGCGCTCCCGAATGCATCGCTTCCGGGAAGTTCTCGCCGCTGAGCGATCAATTTTCGCTGGCGGCGACGCTGTATGAAGCAGTCAGCGGACAGCGCGCGTTTCCCGGTGAAGATGCGATCGCGGTGGCGACTCGCATCACCACCGACGAGCCGCCGGCGATCGCGGCCTACGCCGGCGTCGATCCGCACGTGGACGCGGTGCTCTCGCGCGGCTTGTCCAAGATCCCGAGCGCGCGTTTCGAAGACTCGCGTGCCTTCGGCCGAGCACTTGCCGAAGCGCTTTGGCAAAGCCCGCGCATGCAACTGCCAACGCTTCCAGACGTCCGCCACCGCAACAGCGCGCCCTCCCCTCAGGAAACGCGCACCACGCGTTTGGTTCTGGGTGGCGCCGCGGTCGGCGCATTGCTCGGCATTGCAGGCTTTCAGCTGAGCATCGGGTTGCGCGAGCCGGAGCGCGCGCCGGAATCGCGCACCGAACAGGTACAGATTGCCCAACCGACAAAGGCGGCCGGACCGCCGCTCGCCGAACCTGCGCCAAAGAAGCCGAAGCCGGTGCGAAAAGACGTCGCGCGTGACGCTGGGGCTGCGCGAATCGTGCGCGCGCCGACCTCGGACGCCGGCGCCCCGGCCACCGGCGACGCGGGGACTGAACAGGTAGATCCGCCGTGAAATTCGGCGCGCGGCTGGCGCTCGGCGAACGCCTCGTGTTGAGCGTTGCCTTGGCCTTGCTCTGCTCCTTGGCAGTGCCGCCGGAAACGCGGGCCGACGACCGAACGAGCGAAGTGCTCATGCAATGGCCACTGGGCGAGAGTCCGGTCGAGCGGGCACTGAGCGGCGGGCTGAAGCTGCTGCGAGCACGCGGTTCGTTGATGATCCGAGTACCTGCTTCCGAGTTCAGGATGGGCTCGACCTCTCCCGAGATCATTGACGCGACGGTCTTGTGCGAGCGCGAGCCGCTTGCCACGAGTTGCGATGAGCGCAGCTTCGCAGACGAGTCTCTGTCTCATCGCGTGCGTCTATCCGGCTATTTCATGGACCGCCGTGAAGTCACGGTGAGCGAGTTCGACGCTTGCGTGCGCGTGGGGCGTTGCAAACCGCCGCCCTATGAGCGCGGCGCTCAGCGCTTCAGGCAGCCCAATTTTCCGGTCACCCTCGTGACCTGGGAGGACGCGCAGACGTTTTGCGCCTTCCGCGGCGCGCGCCTCCCGACCGAAGCGGAGTTCGAGCGGGCGGCTCGCGGCACCGCAGGCCGTCGCTTTCCATGGGGTGAGCTGCCCAATACCCATCTTGCCAATCACGGCCGCCTGGGCATCGACCTGACGGACGATACGGATGGCTTCAGCGAGCTTGCTCCGGTCGGGTCGTTCAATGGCGGGCGCACTCCCGACGGCTTTTTGGACTTGGCAGGCAATGCCGCGGAATGGGTGCAAGATCGCTACGCGACGCAATACGCCGACACGGATCAAGTCGACCCACAGGGGCCCGACGCCACGCAGGCTAGCGGTGCTCGCGTCGTCCGCGGTGGCAGCTACGACTCACCCATGGCATGGCTCCGTGGCGCTGCGCGCGGAGCCTACTTGCCGACTGAACGGCGCCCCTCGATCGGCTTCCGCTGCGCCCGTTCGCAGCAACCCGCACGCGCAAGTGATGCTCATGAGCTTCGATAAGCCCCTCGATATCCCCAAGCCAAAGCTGCGCCTGCCCATCCACGAAGCGACTCAGTTCATGTTGGTGCGGCCGCATTACCCGGAAAACGTGGGCGCCGTGGCGCGCGCGATCAAGACCATGGGCTTCACCCAGCTGACGTTGATCAAGCCCGGGCGTCTGGCCGTTCCCGAACACGAGATGGCCTTCAAGATGGCCGTGAAGTCCTGGGACGTGCTGAACGACGCGCGCCGCGTCGAGGACCTCGACAGCGCGCTTTCGGACGTCGGTTTGGTGTTTGCGACCACGGCGCGTCGCGGTTTCTCCGGCATCTTGCAACCGCGCGAAGCGGCGGCTCGCGCCGTTCAGCATGCGGCCACGGGTGGCAAAGTGGCCTTCTTGTTCGGTAATGAGAAGACCGGCCTATCCGAAGCCGATCACGCTTGGGCGACCCTGCACGTGCGTATCCCGATGGCCGCCGATCAGCCTTCGGTAAACCTCGCGCAAGCCACGCAGATCATGGCCTACGAGCTATTCGTAGAAGCGCTCGCCGAGCGCACCCGCCAAGGCACGCCCGTTGCGCTCGACAACTTCGACGAACAGGACTGACGGAGGACGGCGCATGAAATCGAAAGCATCCGGCGAACTCAAGGACGGCGCGAAGTGCCAAGTGGTCGGCGGCACGCATGCCGGCAAATCCGGCATTGTTCGCGACATCAACACCAGCAAGACGGGTCACGTCACGATCACCGTCGTTCAATCGAACGGAGAACGGTTCAAGACCTTGGCCAAGAACGTGGTCGTTCAGCCGTAGTAGGCAGCGACGTTGCTCACAGATCGAGCGGCGATTTCGCGCCCTTGGTGAAGTCCGGCACGGACTCGGGATCTTTGTGGCGTGGGTACCAACCGGCAATCGTGAGCCCCCAGGTGTAGTAGTCGCGCGCGCCGTCGAAGCCCAAGCCCAGGCGCCACATGTAGTTGTCGGGCCACAACCCGAACACGTTCCAAACGAGCAGCTTGAGATCGAGACCGCCGGTGCCGTGCATGCGCGGCTTGGCTTCGTCGAAACGGGTGGGTTCGAGGTAGGTTCCAGCGCGGAGCTTGAGGAAATTGGGCAAAACGCCTACCTCCACTCCGAGACGCGGCGAGCTCACGATGTGCTGACCGGATCGCTGCACGGTTTGATTGACCAAGCTTTCCACGCCCACCGAGTTTTCGACGGATCCCGAGAGCAGCATCGAGCCCGCGACCTGCACGTAGAACCGATTCATGTCGGTCAGCTTTTTTTCGATCTGCGTCTTGACCTTCAAGAGCGCGATCTCGGCGGCGCGGTCTTCAGCGGCGATACGCTTTTCGTAGGTATTCGTCGCAGCCGTGCGTTCAGCGGAAGTGCGGGCCAACGAGAGGCCGCGCTGCAGGTCTTCTTCGTAGTCCAGCTCACGCAATTCGCGCTCGAGCAGTTGGCGTTTGATCAGCTCTTCGTCCGTGCGCCAGCGGTGGTTGAGCGGACGAGCGCCAAATTGAACCGCAAAGCCGAAGTTCAGATCCCAGGGTGACGATACCGACTTGGGCAGATAGATGCTCGAACCGTCCGAGCGCTTCAGCACGAGATCGCCGTTCGAGTTCGGCAAGAGTCGGTCGCTATACGAGGCCTGCGTGACGATCGGCGTGCGATAGGCGACGCCCAGCCGCAACGGCAGCGTCTCGGGCTTCCACACACCGCCAAATTCGAAGCCGGGACCAGACGAACGAAATAGAAATCCGCCTTCGTCTGGCTGATTCACGGTCATCGAGATGTAGCGAACGCCGACACCGAACACCAATTGGTTGTGATCGAAACCGCGCGCAATTTGCAGATGGGTCGTCGGAATCGTGGCCGTGACACCGCGGCGCTCGCCGGCAACCGGATCGGAGAGCGCGTAATTCTGAATCGCGAGATTCAGGCCGATCGCAAACTCCCCCCATTGCAGATTCACCGCCGGCGTGAAGAATACGAATGAGTTGGGCGGATTCGGGACGTGTGTTTTGCTCCCGCTGTTGAAGAAATCCATATTGCTCAGGTCGGCGGGAAACGTCACACCGAAGCCAAGCCAGTAGTCGAAGTGCGTGTACGAGAAGAACGGACGCACCGCGGGTGCAGCCGGGTTTTGCAAATCACCATCGACGTCTTCGGCGATGGCCACGTACGCACCGCCGAGGCTCGTGACGCGCGAACCGGCGAACAGCGGACCTTGAAACAAATCGAGCGAGTACTCGCTCGTGGTGATGGGCTTGCCGTTTTCGGCGATTGGGCCGCCGGCGCTGGCTTTCCCGCTGATGAGCAGCGCGGCCAGCGCGACCGATGACGCGCCTAGTACCCGCACGATTGAGCTCCGCAACTCACCGCTACGCTGCTGCGAAGGAGGTTGAGTGAATGAACCAGAGGCCGAAGAAAGCATAGCGAGGTTTTGCGACAAGCGCATTGTCACTCTTTGGGTTAGCTAAAGGCTACTAAGCGTCGAAGTGCGAGTACACGAGTCGTATCTAGCCCGACCGTAGTGGAGAACCCACGCGACTGGAAGACGGCACCCGCGGCAAATTCGAATCGACTTTCCCGAGGCTCTTCCAAGGAACGTTAACGGGCTCAAAATGCGCCTATTTTTGGCCGAGACAACTCGTATTCGCGCGTCTAGAGTCCCGCGCGCCAAAGGCCCATGAGCCATGTGACAGGGCCATTGCGAGGAGCACTCCACATGCGTCGTCTTCTTCAGAGCGGGTTCGCAATGATCATGATCGTTTTTGCGGCGGGTTGCCAAAAGGAGCCCGAAGCGAGTCCGGCGCTGCCGCCGACCACGCCTCTGGCGACCAGCAGCACGCCCCCGGCTGCCAGCGCGGCCCCTGTCGCCGGCCCAGCCACGAGCAGCGCCGCCAGCACCCCGGTCGCAGGCCCGGCGCCGAGCGAATACCCGATGTGTGGCGGGCAGAAGCTAGCCGTGCCCGCAGCCCCAGGCGCGCGCAGCGGGGCGGTCGCCGCCCAGCTCGCGCCGGCGTTTCTCGACCAGATGACCACCTGTCGCGCCGAGGACGCGCCGCCCGCGGAGCTGATCAAGAGCACCACCGACGGCACCATCAACGAGAAGGGCGACTGCGTCTTCGCCAACGGCGTGAGCTGTCATTACCATTCGGGTTCCGAGTTCGTCGCCAACGAGAGCGCCAAGCAGGTCCCGGGTCAGGGAGAGCTGCATTGCATTTTCCCGAGCGCGGATCCGAAGAGCCCGCATGTATTCGGTGGTCACGTGACGTGTCGCGATCCGTCGCAGGGCATGGGCACGAGCGAAGGCGGCAAGCACGAGGTCAAAGCGGGCGCGACCTGCTCTGCAGCCTTGCTCACGGAGCTCACCCACTGCGGCAGCTCTCGCTGCTGTGACGACGGAACGCTCACCAACCCGATTGCGGATCTGGTGAAGGACGGCCGCAATGACGTGCGCCCGGATTTTCGGATTTGCGAGAGCACGCTGAACATCGATTGCGAATTGCTCGCGAACCTCACGGCGCACGACGCGAATAGCCCTGCCCTCGGCGGCGTCGGCAAACCCGTCTTCGTCTTGAAGCATCAAGCGCCGCATCCGCACCCGAAAAAGGTCGCTGCACACACGCCTTGAGAGCCGTCCCCTGAATTTGAACCGCAGAGCCGCAGAGATCACAGAGATCTGAGGGAGATTTTTGGGGGTTCCCACTGAACGTCGGAACGCACGTTGTCACGCCGCAGACCGCCGATCGAGCAACCCCCAAATCTTCCCTCTCTCAGATCTCTGCGGCCTCTGCGGCTCGGCGGTTAAACCCTCTCCAGCTCTCGGGTTTTGGGCCCGCTCGGAGGGCTTGGTGTAGGCTGGGCTCCTTCTATGAGCAGCGAGCCCGTTTTCGACTTGCGGTCCGACACCGTGACCCGCCCAGGGCGCGCGATGCGCGAGGCGATGGCCAGCGCGGCCGTCGGTGACGACGTATACGGCGAAGATCCGACGGTGGGCGCGCTCGAGCGGCGCGTGGCAGAGGTTCTGGGCAAAGAGAGTGCCTTGTTCGTGCCCTCGGGCACGATGGGCAATCAAATCGCGCTGCTCGTGCAGACCCGCCCCGGCGACGAAGTGGTGATCGGCGAAGGCGCGCACGTTGCGTTCTACGAGTCGGGCGCGGGCGCTGCGCTCGCAGGCGTGCAATTCGCGCAAGCCGGCGCTGGGGGCTTGTTCGACGCAGACGAGCTGAGCGCGGTGGTCAAGCCGCGCGCCGACTATCACCCACGCACGTCACTGGTGTGCCTGGAGAATACGCACAATCGCGCGGGCGGCCGGGTTTTCCCGCAGGCAACCGTGGAAGCCGTCGTGAAACGCGCGCGAGGTCACGGGCTTCGTGCACACCTCGACGGCGCGAGGTTGTGGCACGCGGCGATCGCAAGCGGCGTCGCCGAAGCCGAGCTGGCCCGCCCCTTCGATACCGTGAGTGTCTGTTTTTCGAAGGGTTTGGGCGCGCCGGTCGGCTCCGCGTTGGTCGGCGCGCGCGAAACCGTCAACGCGGCTCGCCGCTATCGCAAGATGCTGGGCGGTGGCATGCGGCAGGCCGGAATTTTGGCGGCCGGTGCACTGTTCGCGTTGGAGCAGCAACGACAACGCTTGAGCACCGATCACGACTCGGCAAAAGCCTTCGCGCGCACGCTGACTCAGCTCGCGGGCGTGCGAGTGGTGCCGCCGGAAACCAACATCGTTTCGTTCACCATCGACGGGCTGAGCGCAGAGCGCGTGGCCGCGGAAGCACGCGCGCGCGGGGTGTTGCTCAATGCAACCGGGCCGCGCTCGTTGCGCGCGGTCACGCATCTCGACGTCTCGGCAGAGGACGTCGAGCGCGCGGCGCAGCGCTTGTGCGATACGGTCGTGCACTTGCGTGGAGGGGTGGCGTGAAGCGCGCCCTGCGCTTGGCGCTGCTATCGATGGCGCTGGGAGCCTGTGCGCCGAAACTGCCGCCGGCGTACGTGAACGCGCGCGACGCGGCTGAGATCGCCTACGCTAAGGGACAATTCCCCGAGTCGGCCGAGCTCTGGCTGCACGCGGCCGACAACGCCGACAACGCACGCGATCGCAGCGACGCGCGCTACCGAGCCGCTGCTAGCTTCGAGCGCGCGGGTCGAGTCGAGGATGCGCGCAAATGGTACGAGCTATTGGCGCGCGGGAAGAGCGAACGTGCACCGCGCGCCGCGTTCGCGCTCGCGGATCTGCGCTTGAAGGGCGGCGATGCCGAGGGCGGGCTCGTCGAACTCGAGGCGGCAATTCGCAAATACCCGAGTTCGGCGATCGCCGCGCTCGCCTTGCGCCGCTACTTCTCCGCGCTCGCCGATCACGGTGGCGATCGCGCCGTGCTCGACTACATCGCGCGCGTCGAACCCGAGCTCGATCGCACGGATCTCGCCGAACAAATCCTGTACGAGCGCGCTCGCCGACTCGACGCACTCCGCGCTACGTCTGAAGCGTTGCTCGCCTACGTGACCGTGGCGGATCGCTTTCCGTATCCGTACGGAGCGTACTGGGACGACGCGCTGCTACGCGCTGCCGACTGCGAGCAACACTTGGGCAAACCGGAGAACGCGATCGCCCTGCTCGAGCGCATGCTGCACGCGCGTGAGACCTCGCGCCTGTCGGGCAGTTACGAGCGGCCGCACTTTGCCGACGCCGCCTATCGCCTCGCCGAGCTCTATCGCGATGCCAGGCACGACCCCGACGCTGCGCGACGCGCCTTCCGTGGCGTGTTCATCGGCTACCCGACGAGCACACTACGTGACGACGCGCTTTGGCAGGAAGCGAGGCTCGCTCGACGAGTTTCGGAGCAGCAGGCGTGCGAGCCGTTAGGCCTTTTGGTCGGCCAGTTCCCGGACTCGCGCTACGTGCCCTGTGCACACGAAATGTGCGCGAAAATCGCGCCCGTCGCGCGGCGCGAGTGCGCCGCGTACATCGAGCGCGAGCTTCGACAGCCGGAAGCCGCGAAGCCGGAGTCAGACGGATCGACCGAGTGAACCCTGGCCGGCGCGGCTCAGCTCATTCCTTTTCTTCTTCTTCTTCCTCTTCGTCGTCTTCGTCTTCGTCATCCTCATCATCGTCTTCGTCGTCATCTTCGTCGTCGAAGTCGTCGTCCGGTTCGTCCGGCTCGTCTTCGTCGTCGGCAGATTCGCTCTTGGCCTCTGTCTTGAGGTCAATGCCGACTTCGCCGAGCTGCGTCTCGAGCAACTCGAGCAGCTCGTCGACGTCGTCACCGCTCCATTCGTCGATCACGTCGGTCAAGAATTCGAAGAAATCGCCATTGTCTAGGCGACGCTCGATTTCCTCGACCTGATCTTCGGTAAACGCCTCGAGGATGTCTTCTCTGAGTGACTCAGTGTCATCCTCCTCGATAGCCTCTTGCGCAGAAAGGCGAATCTGGCGGACAGCGCGTTTGTCGAGGTGAATTTCCATTCCGATAGCTTCCTGGGGACTCGACCCGGCTTTAGACGAAGGATTCGGGTACAGTCAAGCCCGTGACGACGACAAAGGTCGAACCGGCTTGTCCCGCGAAAGCCAGAGCGCGCCTCCCCAAGCGCGCACGCCGCAGGAAAGCCGCCTCGTTTGCGCTCGGCGCGCTGCTCGTGCTGTTTCTTTTTGCGCGCACGAATCGCGCGTCGGCCCAGCAGTCGCAGCGCCCGCCGCCGAACAATGTGGAGTACTTTCAGTACGGCGTCGCCGTCGCCTTCGAAAAAGTGGTCTCCGGAGGCGACGTCTGTCCCAGCACGACCACCTCGACGACCAACGGCACCGAGGTCACCAAGAAGGCAACGCCGTGCATTCTGGGCAGCGGTGGTGGCCTCGCGCTTCGCTTCGGGTACCGCTCCCGCGGCCCTTGGTTTCTCGGCGGGGCCTATGAGTTCACCCGCATGGACTCGGGAAATCTGCTGCGACTGGGCATTCTGCAGCAGCTCCGCGGCGAGGCGCGCTACTACCTGGATCGGGGAAATCGCCTCACTCCGTACGGCACACTCGGCTTGGGGGCGGTCTTTTACGGCAACGAGTGGAAAGTGAGCTCTGGCGGCCCGATGCTGAGCGCGGGCATGGGTTTGGAGTTTCAGATCACTCAGTCCACCGTGATCGGCCTTGGCCTCGGCTACCGCGGCCTGCTCTTCCATCATTGGACCGACAGCACCGGTCAGGTTCGTGCCGACCAGTACCTCGGTTTCGGCTTTGCCCACACTGTCGGCTTGGAGTTCATCCTCGAGCTGAGGAGCCCGCTCGCTCGCTGGTGAGCGACGTTCTCGGCACTTCACTTTCACTCCGCCCCCGGTTTGAAGTATTGAAAGCGAGGAACGAAAGATTGGGCAATCGTTGGTGAGGTGTAGCCGCTGCGGCAAAGAAAACCCCGAGTCTCTGAGGTTCTGTCAGGACTGCGGGAATCGCCTGATTTCAGGCGAAGGGGCGGGCGTCGCGCCGACGCCACCGCGAGGTCTCGCGCCCGCCGCACAACCAGCGGTAGCGCCCCCGCCTGCTGCGCCCCCTCCCCCTGCGCCCGCGCCGGGACCCGGACGCACGCAATCCGTCGCGCCTCGCCCCCAGTCGATTGCGCCACGCCCTCAATCGGCCGCCCCACCGTTCTTCGCGCCGCCCAGTACCTTCGCACCACCATCCGTCCCCCCGCGACCGAGCCAAGCGCCGATGCGGCCGGCCGCGCCGCAGTTCGAATTTTCACCGCAGGGCCCACCGGAGCGGAAGTGTACCCGGTGCGGCACGAGCAACCCGGTCAGCGGCCGATTCTGTTCGAATTGCGGTGGTTCACTAGAACGCCCGCAGGAACCGTCCACTGCGCCGCAGCCGCGCACGGCAGTTGCGCCCGCAGCGCCCACCCAAGCGGTCCCCGTTTACGCCGCTCCGCCTCCGGCGCCGGCGGCGGCGCCGGCGATGCTCAATTGCCCGCGCTGTCGCGGACCGAACTCGCCGTTGATGTCCTTTTGCCAGTTCTGTGGTGCGCGACTGGCCGGAAGTCCGGAAGACGCCCGTGCGTCGGCTTACGGGCCGGCTCCTGCCGCGGCAATCGTGCCACCTCCCCAATACGCGGCTCCCGAAGCCAAACCCGAAGCACGCCTCGTGGTGATCGGGCAGGACGGAAAGCCGGGCCGCGACTACCCGATCGTCGACGATCAGACCGATATAGGCCGCGAAGAGGGCAGCATCGTGCTCCCCAACGACCCCTATGTCGGTGCTCGCCATGCCCGCCTAAGCCGGCGAAACGGCCGGTTTTTTGTCAGGGACCTGGAATCGGTCAACGGGGTCTACGTGAGGCTCCGTGCCACCGAACGCCTGCAGCACGGGGATTTGGTGTTGATCGGGTTGGAAGTGTTAAGGTTCGAGGTTGTGAGCGACGCGGAGAAAGGGCTCGGCCCAGCAGTGGAGCGCGGCACGCAAATCTTCGGCTCCCCGTCGGCGGCTCGCCACATGCGCCTTTGCCAGCGCACCGTGGAAGGGGTCACGCGAGACGTCTACTATCCCACCCGTGACGAAGCGGTCGTGGGCCGCGAGCAGGGAGACATCGTTTTCACCAATGATCCCTTCATGAGCCGGCGGCACGCTGCCATCACGCGGGACCCCAACAACGGGACGTTCAGTCTTCGGGACTTGGGCTCCTCCAACGGAACCTATTTGGCAATTCGATCCGAGCGAGAGCTCACTCCGGGCGACCACGTACGTATCGGTCAACATCTGTTTCGGCTCGACGTCGGGCGGGCGGACGCACGATGACAGAAAACGGAGCGGGGTCTGGCCTGAAGGTACGAGTCTTCGGCCGTACCGATGTGGGACAGATCCGGGAGCACAACGAAGACAATTTCCTCGTTGCTGACCTGACCCGAAGAACGCGCAGTCTGATGGAGAGCGACCGCGAGCCTCCTGTCGGAGAACGCGGCATGCTGCTCGGCGTTTGTGACGGGATGGGCGGCGCGGCAGCAGGCGAAGTCGCAAGCCAGCTGGCCGTCGACATCATCTACGAAAAGCTCGTTCAAGGTGAGGCCCCGACCAACCACGACGACCTAGCGCGCAGGTTGGTTCAAGCCGTCGAAGAAGCCGGCGTCCGTATCTTCAACGAAGCCCGTGCGGATCGCACCCGACGCGGCATGGGTACCACCGCGACCATCGCCGCCCTGATGGATGCGCGTCTGTTCGTCGCCCAGGTGGGTGATAGCCGCGCCTATGTCCTGCGCGGAGATCGCTTCACTCAGGTGAGTCGCGATCAATCGCTGGTCAACCAATTGATCGAGGCCGGCCAACTCACGGAAGAGGAAGCCGAGACCTTCGAGCACAACAACATCATTCTCCAGGCGCTCGGTACCGCCGAGACCGTGCAGGTCGATCTGACCTTCGTGGATCTGTGCCGCGGCGACCGCTTGCTGGTCTGTTCGGACGGTCTCTCGGGCATGGTGCGAGGCGACGAAATGCGCGAGGTGCTGCTCTCGACTCGGGACTCTCTGGAAGCCTGCAAGGAGCTCACGGATCGCGCCAACCGCGCTGGCGGTCACGACAACATCACGGTGATCGTCGCCGAGTTCGACGGTCCGGGGCTCTCGCCGCCCTCACCCGAGGCGCTGATCTCGTATCAGAAGTACGCCTTGCCCGAAGCGCCGGTGGACACGACCGTGCGCGCGCCCGCGGTCACGCAGCGCCCGTACGAAGCCGAGGCCTCCGCCGCGAGCGAAGAAGCCACCAAAGAATCGCGACGCTTGCGCGTCGGGCACACCATGGTCGGCGCCGTCAATCCGATCACCGGCCTCTCTTCAGCGCCGCCCGGACCGCGGGTCTCGGGAGCCCCACCGTCGTTCAGCATGGATAACGAGCCGGTCTCGATTCCAACCAGTGGATTGCCGCCATCGGTGGTCGGCATCTTGGTGCTCGGGGCGATGCTGTTCGTCGCCATGGCCGGCTACTTGCTCGTTCGGTAGATCCGTGAACGTGCGGGCCGCGATCCGACGACTCTTCGGGATCGCCCTCACGTTGATCGCTGTGTCGGTCGGCATGTTTTGGGCGTCGGCGAGCTACGCGCGCCGTACGGGTGCCCAGCATGCGTCTCCGTTCGCCGCGTTCCCCGTGTTCTTCAACCCGCGGCCGAGCGGCGTGCGTGACCTCTCCACGCGGGCGTTACATGCCATCGCGCATGGCGGACAACCCGCGGTCGGCGCGCGGCTGTCGCTGGCGCGCTTGGGCGGCGCGGCACTTCCGTACGTGCTCCCGGCGCTCGACTCGCTCGATCCACGCAGCCGTGAACGAGTGGCGCTAGCACTGACGCCGATCGCCGTTCGCATGGAGGTCGCGACTCGTGAAGAGCTGACGGATGGCGCCCAAGCGGTGCTGTTTTGGACGCGGTTCTGGCAGGACCGCGCGATCGATTTCCGCACCGCAAGCGTGCGGCATTTGACGGCTCGCCTGGCAGAGCGCTCGATCGCCCTACGGCGCGAGGATCTGATTCACGTCGACACGTTCGCATTGCCCGAGCTGATCGAAGCGTTGGGTCGAGTAGAGACGTTGGCTGACGTCGCTCGAATCCAGCGCTTGAACGCCGTGCTCGCGCACATCACCGATTTGCCCGTGTTCTGTGCTCCCGACGCGAACGTCGACGATGCGCGACGCGTGGTCGATACCTGGCAGGACTTCTGGGACCTCCACGGCAGCGAGTACTCCGCGCTCGATGGCCCGCGCCGTCTCGCCGCCACGTTCGTCGAAACTCAGTACGCCAAGTGGCTGGCCGCCGTGTTGCGCGGCGGTTTGGGCCGCACGCAGAGCGGTCAGCACGCAGTGGATCTGGTCAGCGAGGGCCTGACCACGACCTCGTTCTTGCTATTCGTCGGTCTGGGCGGCGGCTTTCCACTGGGGGTGGTTTGGACTCGCTTCGAACGCCGCAGTCATCGGCCAGTGACGCGCTTGGCCTCGGCGGTTGCGGGCACGGCGCTCGCGGCCATCCCGTGTGCGACGTTCGTGCGCTTGTTTTCGGGATGGGCGGCGGGGCTACTGAGCGCGATCTGTATCGTGACCATCACCACCGCGGCTTGGGTGTCGCGCCACCTGGCGCGCTCCACGATGAGCCAAAGCGTCTCGCCGATCGCCGCTGCATTTTCGGTTTCGGCGCCGCTCGGAGCGACCTATCCGCCGTTCGTACTCAGCGCCATCGTGCTGGTCGAACTGGCCTTTCATTTGCCGGGGCTCGGGCGCACCGCCGCGCTCTCGCTGGCATCGGGTGACGTCAACGCTTGGATGGCGGCCTCGCTGTCGCTCGCGTCCGCGTCCCTCTTGCTCAGGCACGCCGCTGATTTGATTCGTCCGCGTGCGCTGCAGAGCGAACTCGGGAGCTCATCGTGAACGAACCGCTATCCGCAAAACGGCGCTTGGCGCTGGCTGCCGGCGGCGCCGCGTTGTTGGTCCTGCTCGCCACCGTGCTCGCACCGCTCTCACCACAGCTGCAGGCGTACGCGCGAGGGCTCGCGTTCGCGGTGCTCGCAGGACTATCGATCATGGCGGTGGCCTTCATCGTGGCGCTGCCGCTCGGCGCCCTCGCCGCAAGCGGCCCGCGCGTCATCGACTGGGGGCTGCGCTTTACGTGCGATCTGGTGGGTTCGCTCCCGACCGTATTCGTCGCGGCCGTGTTCTGGGCCGGCACAAGCCGCATTTCAAGCTTCGTGTGTGGGCTGGGCGTGCTGCGCGGATTGGAGCAAGCCTGGCTCCTGAGGTGTGAGATCGTACGCCTCGAGGCGGAGGACCCAGACGCTGCTCCGCGCAGTTTGGGGCGTACCCCGCTCGTGGCATTCCTGCGACGGCGCATGGCGGCCGCGCTCGGTCCGCTGTTCGTCAGCGCGTCATTCAGCGTCGCCTGGCTGACGGCGCTCGACGCCGCCGTCTCACAAGCCGGCTTCCGTCCGCCGACCACACTCGCCACTTGGGGCGTCTTGCTCGGCAGCCCCCATCCGAGCCCGCTGCCCGCTTTGCTCGCGGCAGGTTCCGTGGCTTGGCTGACGGTTGCTCTGCATGCGCTGTTTCGCCCACCGAGCGTCTCTTAGCTCCGCCTTGACCCCGGGAACGACGGGCGCCATAAGGGCCTCTCCGATCTTCCCCCGAGAATCTCGCCCATGCCCCTTCCCACGGTCAACGAACGAAACTTCGAGCAAGAGGTCCTACTCAGCGAAGAACCCGTGCTGGTCGAGTTCGGCGCGGAATGGTGCGGTCCCTGCAAGACCATGGCGCCAGAACTGCAGGCGTTGGCTAACGAGCTCAAAGGCAAAGCCAAGGTCGTCATGGTCGACATCGACAAATCGCCGATGATCGCGCGGCAGCTCGGCGTGCAATCGGTGCCGACGTTCGTGGTGTTTCACCAAGGTCGCCCCGTGGGCGGCAAAGTGGGCGCCATGCAGCGGCGCGAGCTGCGCGAAATGCTCGATCCGTTTTTGCCGCGCGCCGAGGGCGCGATCAAACCGGAAGAGCTCGCGCAGTTGCTCCCGAGCGGCCGAGTCGTCCCGGTCGACACCCGCGAGGCGCCGGTGTTCGCTCGAGCGCATTTGCCAAACGCGATCAACGTACCCATGGCCGAAATCGAGTCTCGGCTCGCCGAGCTACACATGCTGCCCGGCACCCCGGTCATCTATTGTCGCTCCGGCGATCAGACGAAAGACCTCGCGGCCAAACTGGCGGAGCAAGGCGTCCCGGTTGCCTTCCTCGAAGGCGGCGTGCTCGGTTGGGAAGCTGCGGGTTTCCGCCTGCAGCGCCCGGACTGACGCCTCAGGCGTCGCTCGCGCTCAAGGTTGGTACGCGGCTAGTGCCGCTGAAATCACGACGCCGACCGGCACGCCCGCAGCCGCGGCCGCAGCCGCGCAAGCGTCGAATTCAGGCTTCACGCGCGGCGGACCATACGGCCCCTCGCTCACCTTCAGCGGAATCACACCGAAATCGGTGCTGACTTCGACGATCCGACGCGGGCGCTCAGTGCGCGACACCGCCGTGTGCCGAACGCCGATCGAGTTTGTTTCGCGCAGCAGCGCTTCGGCCAGGCGCTGCTCGGCGCCGCGCTCGCAGATCAGCGACAGCGTGAGCGCGGGTCGGCCCTTCTTCATCACAATGGGCGTTGCCCACGCGTCGAGCGCGCCGGACGCGAGCAAGTTCTGCAAGGCGTGCGCGGCAAGTTCGCCCGTCATGTCGTCGATGTTGGCTTCGAGCACCACGTGCGTCGTGTCGAGAGTAAGTTCTTCGCGAGGCACCCCGGCCCCCAGGATGACGCGCAGCGCGTTCAGCCGATCGGGCAAAATTCGAGTCCCAAAACCCCAGCCGATGCGCTCTGGAGCAAAGCTCGGCCAAGCCTGAAATACGCGCGCCACGGACGCGACGATCGCGGCGCCGGTGGGTGTGACGAGTTCAGCCTCGATGCCCGCGTCCACCGTCGGCACGCCCTTGAGACACGCGACGGTCGCCGGAGCCGGCAAGGGCAACACTCCGTGCTGACAGTGCACACTGCCTCGCCCCATCGGCAGCGGAGTCGACACCACGTCCGCGCCGAGGAAATCGAAGCACGCAGCCGCGCCCACGATGTCGACGATGGCATCGACCGCGCCGACTTCGTGGAACGCCACCGAGTCGAGCGTGCTGCGGTGCACTTCGGCCTCGGCCTCGGCCAAGCGCAGGAAGATGCGCCGCGCCAGCGCCTTGACGCCCGACGCAAGGCTCGACGCACCGAGCAAATCATCAATCGCGCGATAGCGGCGATCGGGCTGCGCGTCCGCAACGATGACGTCGAACTTGCTGCCTCCGATCGCGCCCCCGCGCGCTTGCTTCAGCTCGAGCTCGAAACCCGAAAGCCCGAGCAGCGCGACGTTCTCTTGGACAACCTGAAACGGCACGCCCAGGTCGACGAGACTGGCGATGGTCATATCGCCAGCCAGGCCGCTGAATGCGTCCAAAAATAGGGTCTTGCCGCCGCCCGCCCCGCGACTGAGCGGTTCACGATGCGCCTCCGGATCGCCGTTCAACGCGAGCACTTCGCCATGGTCGTGCGAATGCGAATGCGAATGACCATGCGCGTGCGAATGACCGTGCCCGTGTGAGTGGCCGTGCTCAGCGAGGAAAAATCGCGGACCGCTCATGGCGCAGCCAATTGCTTTTGCTGAGTAGCGATCATCCGACCGACGGCCATTGCGGCACCAAAGCCGTTGTCGATGTTCACCACGGTGATGCCGGACGCGCAGCTCGTCAGCATGGCGAAGAGCGCTGTAAAACCGCCGAGTGCGCTGCCGTATCCGACCGACGTCGGCACGGCCACGATCGGTGCGCCGATCAAACCGCCTACGACGCTGGGCAACGCGCCCTCCATGCCGGCGACGACGATCACCGCCGGTGC
>DASQCO010000108.1:0-129242 GCA_035634635.1 Polyangiaceae bacterium | reverse complement strand
CGCGTAGACAGCGCTCGAACGCCCAATCCTCGTGGGTGCGATCGCACCCGAGCTACCGCGCTCAGATTCGAAATCAGCGTCTTGCTCGCGGGTTCGCGTCGACGACTCGGTGGCACACGCCTTGCTCGACTGGGGCTCGTGAAACAAGAAGCGGTTGTCAGTGAGCGAGTCGAAGAGGTCGGCCGCTCCGTCGTCGACTATTTGGGGCGGCACGAAGAGGCGATGGATAGCTTCGAGGGCATTGCGCGCTTTTGGATCCCGCGACAGAGGCTTCACGCAGAGCTGAACGTGCTCGAGATCGCGCTGACCGAGCTCGTCAAGGCGGACGTGCTCGAAGCACTCGAGATCGAATCTGCGCAATTCTTTCGTTTGCGGCGCAATCACAGCCAGGCGCGAGACGAGTGACGCGAGCCGGGTAGGCGAGGACTTGAGATGGCACGTTTTTCTGCGCTTTCAGTGGTCTCCCGAGCGGTCGCAGCGCTGCTCGACGAAGCCAGCATGGACGATGAGTTTCCGAAAGCTCAGTTTCCGCTGCTAGGCACGGCGGTGATCAGCGGCGTGGGAGCGGACGAGAACGAAGCGCCCCCAGGTCTCGGTGTGTCGGTCTTTCCCTATCGGGTGGCGCACAACGCGCAGCGCCGCCCAGTCTTGCCGCGTGTCACGGCGGATGGGCAGCGATTTCGTCCTCCGGTGCTGCTCGACCTGCATCTCTTGATCAGCGCCTGGGCGAGCAGCGCGTTCGAGCAAATGCGGCTACTCGGCTGGGCCGCGCGCATGCTGGAAGACACTCCGATCCTCACTCCGGGCTTTCTCAATCGCTGGGCAGTCGGCGGCGAAACCGTCTTTGGCTCCAGCGAATCGGTCGAGGTAGTCGCCGAGCCATTGTCGATCCAGGAGCTCCTGGCCATCTGGGAGGTGAACAAGCACCGCATGCAGCCGTCGCTCGGCTACGTGGCGCGCATGATTGCGATCGATTCCGAGGTGCCCGTGCCCGACGTCGGCATCGTGCGGTCGCGCACTTTCAAACCCGGTGTGCTGAGCGAATGAACTCTGCAATTTGAGCCGGATTTTCGAGATGCCTTTCGCCAACACAGAACCTCCTATCCGCGTGCTCGAGCGCCAGTTCTTGCCTGGTTTGCTCGGGCTACGGTTCTGGGACGTCGCTGCCAGCGCTCCCGTGCAAGACGGACTCTTGGTTCAGGCGCGCAGCAAAAGCGGCATGGTGGTCGACGCGGTGCAGAATCGCTCCGGCGTCTGGCACTTCCCGATGCTTCCGGGCGTCAATTCCTTCGACGTTGGCAAGGCGGTCCTCGAGGGCACGCCGCTCGCGCCGCTTTCGCGTTCGCTGACCGTCCGAGTCGCCGACACCGCTCGACGCTTTCAGACCGTGGAGTTCGACGCGATCGCTCCGATCGAAGGAGGACTCTTCGATTGGCCGCACGGTCCCGTGACTTCGGACGACGGCTCACCGCTCGGATCGGGCCCAGTGCCGCTGTTTTCGAGGGCTTCACGGCTGGCGCCACCGGGTCACCTGAGCGTGCGCGCCGACCTTTGGGACGTGGAAGGCGATCGGGCAGCCGCGTGGGCGCTGCTCGAGATCACCGTCGCAGGCCCCTGGGGCCCGCTGCGCTTCCTCGGGCTCGCAGACGAACGTGGCTCCGCGGTCGTCTTTCTCCCCGTGCCGTTCGTGCCCGTCGACGGCACGCACCTGCCAGCGGCTCAGCGCACTTGGGATGTTTCGGCGCGGGTCGCGTACGCACCGGCATTCACGATCGATGCGGGCGCGAGCTCCGCTGAGCTTCCGCCGTTCGAAGGGATTGTCGCCCAACACGGCGCGCCGGACGCGCGCATTTTCCTGACGCGATCGCCCGATACGTTCTTGGCGTCTGCAACGCCTCCGGGGCGCTGGCGGGAGCCCTTGAGCTTGCTCGAACCGCTGATCTTACGAACCGAACCTGCGCGCGTCGAGGCACGCCTTCGATCATTCCTGCTCATCCAACCGGCGCCGTGAAACCACGACGTCCCCGAATTCTAACCCTCCACTTCTATCGCGAAAGAGCCCATGCCGGAATACCTTGCCCCGGGCGTTTACATCGAAGAGACGTCGTTTCGATCCAAATCGATAGAAGGCGTCAGCACCACGACGACGGGATTCATCGGTCCCTGCCGGTTCGGTCCGTTGGACATCGAGCCCGATATCGTCACGAGCCTCGGTGAATTCGAACGCATTTACGGCGGCCGTGAACGCCTCGAATTCGAAGACGACGGCGAGATGGACGGATATCTCTGGCACGCCGTGCGCGCGTTCTTCGAAGAAGGCGGTAAGCGACTGTATATCAGTCGCGTCTTTCGCCCGCTCCAAGACGAGGACGAGACCCACGATCTGCGGGATAGGATCAAGGCGTGCTGCGCCTGGGCGGCGCTTCCCGGCGTTGACGCCGATCCGCCGCTGCTACGCCTGCGCGCTCGGTATCCCGGCGAGGCCGGAAACTTCCGGGTCAACCTCCTGCTGAAGCTTGGGCAGAACGTGCTCGCCAGCGATGCTGCCGGCGTGCTGCGCCTGCGAGGGATGCAGCCGTTCGATCTGGTGTCGATTGGCCAAGGTGGCGCAGCGACGAGCGATGATTTCTATATCGCTCTACTCGACGAGCGGACGCGCGCGTGGAGCTTCACGCGAGCTACCGACGGAGTGTCGGACGAGCTCGCGCTGGAGAGCCTATCTGCAAAGGACGAAGTCCGTCGCGTCCTTTTGACCGTGTCCGTACAACCATCCCGCGGCGAATCACCGAATTACGTGGCTTCTGATCTCGCGCTCGACCCGCGCCACACGCAAGGGGGCACGCCCGACTCGGCGCTGACCCTGTTCGAGGCCGAGCCGCCCAATATCATTCGCGCGCGCCAAAATCCGCTCGTGATCGAGCCGTGGACGCCTTCAAACACGGTCACCGGTCTCGACATTCTCCACGCGCTGTTCACGCAATCCGAGCTCGACACGGCTTCCGCTGCCGCGAGCGTGACGCCGCTGAGCACGGCTCTCCTCGATCCGAAGTCGAGCGATGCCGCGCGCACCCTGACCGTCGTTTTGGACGAGGGCAGCGACGGGCGCAGGCCCGGAGCAAACGAATACGAAGGAACGGCCCCGGAAGACAGCTCGCGCAAGACTGGGCTCAAACAGTTCGAAGACATCGAGGATATCTCGATCCTCGCCGCACCGGGCTCCACGTTCGGCTACGGGAAGAACCCCGACCGAGCGAAAGACTCGCAGACGATTATCAATCTGCTGATTTCGCATTGTCAGCGGATGCACTACCGAATTGCCGTGATCGACAGCGGCAATGCGCAGTCGATCGCCGAGGTGCGGGCGATGCGCGCGCAGCTGGATTCGTCCTACGCAGCCCTCTATTACCCGTGGGTTCGCGTCGTCGATCCGCTCACGCGCCAGGAAATTGCGCTGCCACCGAGCGGATTCGTGGCGGGGATCTACGCGCGCAACGATATCAACCGAGCGGTCTGGAAAGCGCCGGCCAACGAGGTCGTGAACCTGGCGATCGGCTTCGAGCAGCTACTGAACAAGAGTCAGCAAGACATCTTGAATCCGGAAGGCATCAATTGCTTTCGGTTCTTCGAAGGCCGCGGCTATCGCCTGTGGGGCGCGCGCACCATCAGCTCGGACCCCGAGTGGAAGTACGTCAACATTCGGCGCTACTTTGCGTATCTCGAGCGGTCGATCGATCGAGGCACGCAGTGGGCGGTGTTCGAGCCGAACGGCGAGGCGCTCTGGGACAACGTACGGCGAACGATTTACGACTTCTTGCTGAACGAGTGGGTCTCTGGCGCGCTGCTCGGAGACAAGCCGGAGAAGGCGTTCTTCGTGAAGTGTGACCGCTCGACGATGACCCAAAACGATCTCGATAACGGCCGATTGATCTGCCTGATTGGCGTGGCGGCGCTGAAGCCGGCCGAGTTCGTCATTTTCCGCATTGGGCAGTGGACCAGTGATCGAAAGGTTTGAGTGAGCAATGGCCCAACTTCGTGATCGCCCTTACGTTCAATTCAACTTCCTGGTCGACCTCGGCACGGGAACATCGGACGGGCCCGATGCCGGTTTTCAAGAGTGCTCCAACATCGGCATGGAGGTCACCGTCGCGGAGTATCGCAACGGCAATTCCAAGGAAAATAGCGTGATGAAGATCACGGGCTTGAATAAGTCCACCGATGTCACGCTCAAGCGTGGCGTGATCGGCTCGCTCACGCTCTACGATTGGCTGAACGACATCCGCAACGGCAATCAGAACGCCATGCGTACCGTGGTCGTGAAGCTACAAAACGAAGATCACACGCAGGTCGTGCTGACGTGGAAGCTCTTGCGTGCCCGAATCATCAAGCACGTCAGTGGCCCCATGAACGCCAAGGGCACTGATGTCGCGATGGAAGAGCTGACTCTCGCTTACGAACGCCTCGAGATGGAGTGAGTTTTCGCTCGGTATTTAGGTCAAAGATGTTGACGAACTCCATCAGCAATCGGCGGCTCGCCGGAATTCGCTTCGAGGACCGCACGCCCGCGGCGCCCACGTTGCTGCCGCGCATGGACATTGCCGTGTTCGTCGGGTTTGCTGCTGCTGGTCCCCTGCATACGCCGGTGGCACTGGAGAACCCTGCACGCTTCGAGGACGTGTTCGGGCCGGAGCTCGCGCTTGCGCGCGACCCAACGAGCGGGGTCACCCGTCGCGCTCACCTGAGCGCGACGGTGCGTGCGTTCTTCGCAAACGGGGGGCGACGCTGCTGGGTGGTCCGCGTCGCCGACGAGGTCCGCGCGGAGCGGGCGCGGCTCGGCCTGCCCGCAGTACTCTCGGTATCGGCGAACGGAGAGCTGCTGCCAGCAATGGCCGTGGCTCGGAGCGCGGGCGCGTGGTTCGATGGACTACTCGTCCGAGCGTCGCTCTCGGTGAGGAGCGTGGAGCTGTCGCACCCGCTCAGCGCCGAGCAAGATGCACTCTCGCTTCTCGGCACAAGCGAGGGCAGGCTGGCGTTCAGCGGGGCTGCGCTGCGCGACATCCGCGTCGGAGATCTGATCCGGCTGCGCTCGTTTGGAGCAGGAAAAGCGGGCTGGACTGGGTTCGCGCCGCTCGGGCCTCGCGACACGCCCTCGGACAAGACGCAATCTTTGCCTGACGTGACGCAGGCTCGATTCAGGGCCGATCGGGTCAAGTGGTTCGTCGACGCGAGCGCACCCGAGGCAGCGACGAGCTCCGATGTCATGGCCACGCTGTTTTCCGCGAAGGATGCTACGCCCGACGCAGCGGGCACGTGGACCGAAATCGCGCGTTCCGGCACGATCCTGAGCTGGCCGGAGCGTGGTGTGTCGGGTTCGCGGGCGCAGCTCGTGCTCGAGCTCGAACCAATCGCAGCTTCGCAGGCGTTGGTCGGCCAGTGGCTGCGCCTTGCGCACGTCAGCGGCGTGCTCTGGCTGCGCGTCCGCACCGCCTACGACAGCGCGCGCACCGGAACTGCGATCGTACACATCGAAGGGGACGCCTGGCGTGAGGCTCGCCCGCCCAACGAGCTGCTCGACGACAGACAGGCATGGAGCGCGGAGATCGTCTCGCTCGATCTGCAGGCGCGCGATACCGATCGCGAGCCGCGTCAATTGACCGGGCTCGGGTTTTGCCCGTCGCACACTCTGCCTTGGGCCTCACTGCCGACGGACGAACAGCACTTCTTGCAGGACGACAAGCCCGTGGCGCAGTCGGCACAGGCGCTCGCGCTCTTGGTGGATAGCCCGCGGTTCTCGGTCGCGTCGAGCACCGCGGCCGCTGCGGCGCATGCCGACGATTGGTTCGTTCCGCTCGGCCTCGACACACTGGGAGTGGTCGGTCGAACCTGGTATTCGGAGCGCACCGCGCTCGAACGCGAGGGACTGTCGACGTTCGGGCCAGAGCTCTTTCTCCACGAGTCGCTCGCCGACATGAGCGTGGATGCACTGGCCAACCAGGCGGAGTTCATTCGGCTCGGGCTCGGGGAAGGGGCGACCGCCGTGCCGTTGCGTGGCTTGCACGCGGCCTGGCCGATCGACGAAGCGTCACTGATCGCTGTTCCCGACGCGCACCACACGGGTTGGGATCGGGGCGCCGCACCGCACGCGGCCGAGCCCCAGGCATTGCCGGCGCTGCAGCGTCCCTCATTCGTTTTCGACGATTGTTGCCACCGAGTTCCGCAAACGCCCGCGCTCTCGGTCGCCATACCGCCCGATGCGAATGGGACGTTCACGCTGCGCTGGGTGCACGGCGGCGAACCTTCCGTATGCTTCGTTTTGGAAGAGGCGTCGCTCGCCGATTGGAGCGACGTCGGTGTGTTGTGGATCGGATCACCAAAGCCAGGCGCCGCTTCGGGTTCGCGCATGGAACACGTGGTGCGCGGTCGCGCGCTTGGTGCTCTCGACGCTCGCTATTATCGCGTGTTCGCCGTGGTGCCGTTCGTGAGTTGCCCGGACGACGACTCGGGGGTGTCGGTCGAAGCTGTCCGCGCGTGGTTGGCACAGAGCGGCCGTCCGAGCTCGACGCGCGAGCAGCCCGGCGACGCAGGCTGCGTGTTCGGCCATTTCGAGCGCAGCGACTGGTCGAACGGCGTGGTCGTGTCGATCTCGGTTGCACCCGATTGGGAGGAGCTCGCTCCGCGGAGCTACGATTCTCGGACGTGGCTCGCGGTATCGCGGGCGCTGGTGCGGTTCTGCGCCGCTCGCGGCGACGCCATGGCGTTGCTTGCCTTGGCTGGACACGCGCGGGACGACGAAGCGCTCGCGCTGCAGGCCGAGCTTCTTTCGGCGAGCGGAACAGCGGTGGACGTCGGCCTGACTGGCTCGAGTCTGCCGCTCGGGTTGCGTGAGAGCGGAGCGTGGGGATATGCGGCGCTCTATCATCCTTGGTTGACGGAATCCGGGCAGGACGGCTCTTTGCTCTCCGTGCCGCCGCTTGGCGCCGTCGCGGGAACCTATGCCGCTTGCGCGATCGAGCGAGGAGCATGGATCGCGCCTGCCAATCGAGCGCTGAGGTCTATCATCGCGCTTTCGCCTGCCATCCAAGTCGGCCGTAGGCAGGAGTTCCTCGATCGTCAGCTCAATTTGGTGCGCAGCGAGCCGACAGGCTATCTCGTGCTTTCGCAAGACACTCTGGCGTTCGACCTCGAAGCGGGCGACTCCGCGGTGCGACCGGTCAATGTCCGGCGGCTCTTGATCCTGCTGCGCCGTCTAGTCCTCCGACTCGGCGAGCCCTTGGTGTTCGAGCCCAATGGCGGCAACCTGCGTATCCGCGTGCGCCAAACCTTCGAGTCGGTGTTGGCCGGGCTCCAGTCACGAGGCGCGTTCGCGGGTCGCACCGCCTCCGAGTCGTACCGCGTCGAGTGCAACGACGAGCTCAATCCGCCTTATTCCATCGATGCTGGGCGGCTGATCGCGCAGATCAAGGTTGCACCCTCGCGTCCGATGGCGTTCCTCACCATCCGGTTGGTGCAGACGGGCGAGCGTGGCCAAGTCGCGGAGATCCTCTGAATATGGCCAATCCCGTCGACGAAACGGTGCGCCAGCCCTTCTCGGCCTTCAACTTCAAGGTCGTGATCGACGTGCCAGGGCTCTCGGGTGAAGTGTGCGCGGCAGCTTTTTCGGATTGCGACGGGCTCGAGCAATCGCTCGAAATCAAGACCATCCGTGAAGGCGGCAACAACACGCGGCAGATCCGACTGCCGGGGCCCGCGACGTTCGGCACGCTGACCTTGAAGCGCGGCATGACGGCAAACTTCGATTTGTGGGACTGGTTTTCGTCGCAGCTCGAGCCCGGAAACGCCAAGCTCCGCGGCAACGCGACCGTCAGCATCCTCGCAGCAGACGGCCAAACCGAGCGCGCGCGTTTCGTCTTGGATCGTTGCATTCCAATCAAGCTCAAGGCCCCCGCGCTGAGTGCCAAAGACGGCGCCGTCGCGGTCGAGGAGCTGCAACTCGCTTACGAGAATCTTCGCTTCACGCGTCCTTCCCCCATCTGAACATAGCAACGACGTCGATCATGTCCGAGCAAGCCAACATCGCCAAGGCCCAGCTTATCGAGATCAACCTCTCGAACGGTCAATCCAAGTCCGATGGTCGGACCACGTCCGTGCAGTTCAATCCCGAGGCGCTCAAGGTCACGTTCGCCAATCAGATCGTTCCCCCGCCTGGCGGCAGCGACCAAAACGGGTCGGCCGCGATGCAATTCGTTGGCGCGGGCACGACCAAGCTGTCCCTGACCGTTTGGTTCGATGTGACCGCGCTCGAAGACGGCGAAAACACCAAGAACGACGTGCGCCAGCTCACCGAAGGCATCGCGTACTTCATCACACCCAAAAAGAACGACGCGACCCCGCCGACCTTCCTCCCTCCCGGCGTTCGGTTCCTTTGGGGCACCTTCCAGTTCGATGGCTTGATGGACTCGATGGAGGAGAACCTCGATTATTTCTCCAACGACGGGCGCCCGCTGCGCGCGAGCGTCGCGTTCACGCTGTCGCAGCAGAAGATTCAGTTCCAGCGCGCTAACAATGCATCCGGCGGAAGACGCCCAGCCGCCGCTTTCGGCTCGCTCCCCGGGCTGTCCGCGGGTGGCGGTGGCGGCGCTGCAGCGGGCGTCGAGATCGCCGCCGGTACGAATCCGTTCACGCCCGCACCCTCCGGGAGCTCGCTCCAAGCGCTCGCGAATGCCGGGGGCGTTGGCGATCGCTGGCAAGAGGTCGCCGCGGCGAACGGTGTGCTGAACCCACGCATGATGCTGCCCGGCCAACTCATCGATCTGAACGCCACACTCGAGATCAAATGACGCGGAACGCCCTGAATCCTCGGAGAAACTGAAATGCCCGTGATCGTCGAAGAAGTCTCGGTCGAAGCCCTTCCAGCACCCCAGGCAGGCGCCGCTGCCATCACCGGTACACCGGCGCAGCCGAGCGATTCGGCGACGATTGCCGCGCAGCTCCAAGAGCTCCCGCGACTCTTGGTCAAGTTGCGCGAACGTGAGGAGCGCGTGCGAGCGCATTGAAGCGAACACTCAGGAACAGCTGAACCATGCCCGACGATACTGACATCCTGCGAGCCGCCCGCCCCGTCCTCGAGGTCGGTGGCGCAGAGCGCACTGAGCTCGCCCTCGGCTTGCTCGCGATGACAGTGTACGAGGACAGCGAGGGACTCTCGCGCTGTGAGGCGACGTTCGGCAACTGGGGAGCCTCGGGCGACTCGACGAGCTTTCTCTACTTCGATCGAAAAGTGCTCGAATTCGGCAAAGACTTCGTGGTGAAGTTCGCGAATACGACGCTGTTCGAGGGGCGCATCACGGGCCTCGAGGGAGAGTTCCCCGAGGGCGCGCCGCCACGCATCACCGTGCTGTGCGACGACCGCTTGCAGGACCTGCGCATGACGCGGCGCACGCGCTCCTTCGAAAACAAGAGCGATGCGGACGTCTTGCGCACCATCGCCGATGACCACGGGCTGACCGCGCAGATCGATTTGAGCGGTCCCACTCATCCCGTGCTCGCGCAGCTCAATCAGAGCGATCTCGCGTTCGCGCGCGAACGAGCGCTGGCCGCCGGTGCAGAGCTGTGGGTCGAGGGCAGGACCTTCTACGCCAAAGCGCGACCTTCACGTGCGAACGGTAGCGCGCGCGAACTTTCTCCGGGCAAGAATTTGCGCTCTTTCACGGTGACCGCCGACCTCGCACACCAGCGCTCCCAGGTCGTGGTGAGCGGTTGGGACGTGAGCGCCAAGCAAAGAGTGAAGGAAGATGCGTCCGATTCGGACTTGGGCTCGGAGCTCGGCAATGGCGACAGCGGCCCCTCGATCCTCGACACCGCGCTCGGCACGCGTGTGGACTCGATCGTGCATACGGGGGCGCGCAACTCGTCGGCCGCCGAGGCCATCGCTCAAGCGTACTTTCGGGGCATCGCGCGCAAGTTCGTGGTTGGTCGCGGGACCGCCGAGGGTAACGTGAACCTGCGCGTCGGGCGTGAGGTCGACGTCACCGGAGTCGGTGCGTTGTTCAGTGGCAAGTACGTGATCGTGCAAGCGCACCACACCTTCAGCGCCGCAGGCTATCGCACGGACCTCGCCGTCGAACGCCCTGCGCTCGGAAAACCATGATGGTCGATCGTCCTTTCTCTTGCTCAGCTGTTGGCCGGGCCCTCGGGCTCCGAAGGCAGGATCATGTCTGAGCGCGCGATCCATGCGTCAGTCGCGGGCGCGCGGTTGCCCGCGGGGCTTGGCGGACGTTTTTACGGGGTCATGCCGGCGCTCGTCACGGATGTCAAAGATCCGGACAACCAGGGGCGCGTGAAGATCAAGTTCCCCTGGTCGCCAGAGACCGACGACGGCAGCTATGAAGTGTGGGCTCGCCTCGCCACGTTGATGGGGGGCAATAACCGAGGCTCGTGGTTCATTCCCGACAAGGAGGACGAGGTGCTCGTGGCCTTTCTGCACGGCGATCCAGCGCAACCGTACGTGCTCGGCGGCCTCTGGAACGGCAAGGACTCTCCTCCCGAGACGATGGACGGCGATGGCAACAATGACAAGAAGGTCTTGCGCTCACGGAACGGCGTGAAGATCACCCTCGACGACAACGACGGGCAGGAGAAGTTTCTCGTTGAAACTCCGGGCGGTCAGAAAATAACCCTTCAGGATGGACCGTCTTCGGTGGCGATCGAAGATGCAAACGGCAACTCGGTGAAGCTGGAGTCGGGCGGCATCACCATCGATAGCGGCAGCAAGGTCACGGTCAACGGCAGTCAGGTCTCGGTCACGGCCGGCATGGTGCAGGTCGACGCCGGTATGGCTAAATTCAGCGGCGTCGTGCAGTGCGACACGCTCATCGCCACCACCGTGGTCGGCACCACGTATACGCCCGGTGCGGGCAACATTTGGTGAAGGGAAGGGCCGATGTCCGTCATGCTCAATGATCACGCGCTCACGTGGACTCCACCGTCCCCGCTTTGGATCGACTCGAACCACGAGCAGCTGAAGAGCCCGTCGATCTTGCGCTTTGCTACGGACGACTTCATGGAGGAGCTGCAGCGGCTGCTCGCGACGGATCCCGAGAAGCTACGCGGTTGCGTCGCGGTGCCAGAAACCTGGCGTGGTATTCGCAAACCAGCGCGCACAGCGAACCCAGCGGGGGGGCGGGCGGGCGTGCTCGCACGTCTCGGGATCGGCTTGCGACGTTCGCCCACGTCGATCACCGCGCGTCCTGCGCCCTCGAGCGACGCGACGGCGATGGCACTCAAGCTCTATCAGCCCGCGCACCAGCGCTTCTATCTCGTGGGCTCGTCGCTCGTTTGCCAAAATCCGGGTCTACCCGATCGCAAAGTGGACGCGGGCCGGCGCGAGAAGGTGAGCTTCGTGATCCGCCGCTGGTTTCCGAAGGCCAGCCCGGAGAGCGAAGATCTCCCCGATTTCCAGGCCAATGAATGGATTGAGCACGCCTTCGTCGCGCAAACGGGGGGCGGTTTCGCGTGGGTGCCAGTCGCGGACTCCGGGGCCGGCGAATCGAAGCGCGCGATCGCGCTGGATGAGGAAGAGCGGCTGCCGCTGTTTCCCCTCGCGTTCAATGAAGACGATGGGCGAGCGCGACGTCTGCTCGCCGGGCTCATCCCGGTAGGGAAGCGCGAGCTGTATCACGCCGCGTCGCGCCTCGGAGCGAACGGCAACAGCGGGGCTGGCGGTTCGACCAGCCAGACCGCGCGCAAGGTGCTTTTCCGCAAGGTGGTGTCGGAACCGTGGAAGGCCTTGGTCGAGCAAGCTCGAAGAGTGTGGACCGTCAACAATACGCTTTCTCCATTCGACCAAAAGCTACCCACCCCGAATCAGACAAGAGCAGCGAATTACGAAGCACGCCCCGCGCTCCAACTCGGGTCCTGGTTCGTGCTCGCCGATCTAGCCTCGTATCTGCAAACCTACGTGCCCAGCGTGTACCAAGCGCTGAAGGACAAGAAACCACCTGCGTCGGACAAGGCCAAGTACCTGTTCAAGGTCTTGAATGACACACTCATTGGAGAGGACCTCAAAAAAGCTCCCGGCCTCAAACAGGCCGACCTCATCCCGAACAGCATGGCGGCCGCGCTCCACATGTTCATTCTGGAGCCTTCGATTCAGGCCAGTCTCGAACTGACGAGCACGCCGTACACCTGGCCAAAACTCCCGGAGCCGCTGGGAGACCCGGACGACCCGGTCACCGCCAACCCCGAGTACCCGCAGTTTCTCTTTCCACTGGCCGATCCGGAATTCATTCTCCAGGCCGCTTCCCCAGCAATCACCGCCCCTCTTCCTACCACCGAAGAGACCGCCGAGTTCTCCGAGCCCATCCCGCCTGAACAGTCGCCTCCTCCTACGCATCCGGACGCGGACTTCGACACCTACAAAGCCGACATCGACACATTCGCCGCAGTCGTGATTCGCGCGTTGGAGGACGCGGACGATCAGCCAGAGCCGGTGGTGCCGACCGCGGCGGAGCGCCCAGCGGACATGCGCGACGGCTGGTTCCACATTCGCTGTGTGTACGAGCGCCCCGCGTGCGGGGCTCTACATCAAGACGTGGTGAGCGCGCCGAGCGAGCTCTTCCAATTGGCGGGCTTCTTCGATCCGGACGCGCCTGCGCGTCCGATTCGCATCGGGCTGCCCATCGACACCACGCCCGCGGGACTGCGCAAGTTCGACAAGAACACCGCATTCATGATGTCCGACATTTTGTGCGGTCAGATCTCGCGTTTGAAGGGCATGACACTCGGCGATCTCGTGCTCAGCGTGCTGCCTTGGCCGTTTCATAAGGATCTGCCGGCGCCCGAGAAAGGTCCGTGCGGCGCGGGGCTCGTCTGCTCGCTGTCGATCCCGATCATCACCATCTGCGCGCTGCTCTTGCTCGTGATCATGGTGACGGTGCTCGACAGCATCTTCCATTGGTTGCCCTGGTTCTGGGTCTGCTTTCCGATCGGGATCCGCGGCAAGAAGGTGATCAAGCTATGAGCGACACACGTATCCCAGATGGCGGAAGCATCTACGGTCGCAGCGTCGCTTTCCCACCGCGCGTCGCTGAAAACGGCCGCATTGCCTGGTCGGAAGGCACGCAGAATATCCGCGAATCGATCCGCATCATTTTGCTCACGAATCCGGGCGAGCGCTTGGGGCTGTCCGAGTTCGGCGCTGGGCTGCAGTCACTGCTCTTCGAGCCGAATACGGCCACCCGGCATCGGCAATTGCAAGATCGGATCGAGCGCGCATTGGCCCGCTGGGAGCCGCGCATCAACCTGCTCGCGGTGAACGTCGATGTCGACCCAGGTGATCCCGAAGCCGCCGTCGTCGCCATCGAATACGAGCTGGTCGCCACGCGATCACGCGAGCGTCTCACGTTCAACGTCGGCATGAGTCGCTGACTCACCAGCTCGGAATTCACGACAATGCCCCTCTTGCCTCCCATCCTCGACGCGCGTCGTTATCAGGAGTTGTTCGACGAGGTGCTGTCGCGCATTCCCGTCCACACGCCGGAGTGGACGAACTTCAACGCCAGCGACCCAGGCGTCACGCTGGCCGCTCTGTTTGCGTTCCTCACCGAGAACTCGCTGTACATGTTGAACCGCGCACCCGAGAACCTGCGCCGGCGGTTTCTCGAACGGTTGGAGCTCGGGTTACAGCCGGGCGCGGGTGCGCAGGCGATCGTTTCGATCGCCAACGAGCGCGGCCCGATCCAAACCGTGACGCTTGACGCCGATCTCGAGGTCCGCGCCGCCGAGGTGCCGTTTCGTACCACCTTGGGGCTCGACGTACTTCCGCTGGAAGCCCGCGCGTACTTGAAGAAGCCGGTCCCCCCATCGAGCGCGCTCACCGCCTATTACACCTCCCTCTACACGTCCTTTCTCGCCACTGACGGCAGCCAAACGCCGGACGCCGTGCCGCAGCTGTACGAAACCGTCGCCTTGCCGCCACCGCTCGACAACGGTGTCGATCTCGCGACTGACACGGTGGATCGTACGCTGTGGGTCGCGCTGCTCGTGCCGGCAGCCGCCAAGCCGCCTGCGGGTTTGCCGGACGTCGAAGCGTACGTCGATCGCTTCCGAACAGCCATCGCCGGTAAGACGCTCAGCATCGGCATCGTTCCCGTGGTCGATGCGGCACAGGGCAAGGTGCTGGCTGCGGGTGGCACTGCGGCGGCGTCCGCGAGCACGGGCGCAGACGCGCAACTGACGATCGAGATCCCACGTGTCTCTGGCTCTGGTGGCGTCGAAGGGGATCGGCAACCCGTCTATCGCACACTGCTCCAGGCGCCCGTGCCGACTGCCCCCGCCGTGCTTCAAGTCTTGCTTCCGTCGGCTCTCGATCTTCGCCTCTGGAACAACCTCGATCCGCTCGAGCCCGGGACCGGAGACTTCCCGCCCGTGCTCGAGAACACCGCGCTCGAAGCTCGTCGTGTGACGTGGCTGCGCATCCGCTGGCCAAAGGGGGCGACCGTGCGGCTCTTGTGGTGCGGGATCAACGCTACTTTTGCCGCGCAGCGCAAGCGCGTGGCCACTGAGGTGCTGCCTGCGGGGACGGGCCGGCCCGATCAGAAGTTTGCGCTCGCGCACAAACCAGTCGTGCCCGGAAGCGTGCAGCTGACTGTCACGGTCGACGGTACGGTCAGCGTTTGGAGCGAGGTATCGGACCTGACAGCGGGCGGCCCCGAAGTGTCGGCGCCGGATCCGCAGCATGCGCCCGGAACGCTTTGGGAAGCGCCGATGCGATCGGAAGTGTTCGCGCTCGACGCTGAAGCGGGGATCCTGCGCTTCGGCGATGGGATGCGTGGCAAGCGACCGCCGGCCAACGCGCGACTGGTCGTGAGCTACGACTACTCCGTCGGAGCCGAAGGCAACGTCGGTCCGAACCGGATCAATCAAGCGCCTGCGCTGCCCCCAGGGCTAACGGTCTCGAATGCGCTGCCAAGTTGGGGCGGCGCTGATGCCGAAAGCCCCGAGGAAGGGCAGAAGCAAGTCGCGCGCTGGCTGCAACACCGGGATCGGCTCGTCACCGAGGAAGACTTTCGGATCATTCCGCGGCGCGCGCCTGGGCTCGAAATTGGCCGCATCGAAGTGCTGTCGCTTTACGATGCACGACTGGGCTTGGACACCGAGCCGGGATCCGCGCCCGGTGTCGTCACTCTGCTCGTGGTTCCAAAGGACGACCCGGTCCACCCGGATACGCCCGAACCGAGCGCGCCATTTCTGCAGTCGCTTTGCAACTACCTGGAACCGCGCCGACTGCTCAC
Organism: Polyangiaceae bacterium; assembly: GCA_035634635.1. Lineage (GTDB taxonomy): Bacteria > Myxococcota_A > Polyangia > Polyangiales > Polyangiaceae > PMG-095. The sequence goes on along the minus strand of DASQCO010000108.1, from coordinate 113,955 downwards.
GACGGAGATTGTCGTGCGCGGTCCGATATACATCGATATCTGGATCTCGGTGGGCATCGGCGTCGCCGCGACGCAGTCGGCCGCGGTCGTGCGCGAAGCCGTGACTAGCGCGCTTTCCCAATTTCTTTCGCCGCTCCCGGCGGTTGATACTGGCATCGCGGAACTCGCTCCATTGCTCACGGCGCCCGATCCCAATTGGGGACAGGACAGCGGTTGGCCTTGGCGCAGAGCCGTGACGCGCGGCGAGATCGTTGCCGCCGTTGCGCGTGTACCCGGAGTGGTCTCCGTCTCGGGAGTGAAGCTTGCGGCGGGAATTGGCCCCGACACGGAGACTGTGCCGATGGGGCCTTTGAATTTTCCGCGCCTGGCAGGCCTCACCGTGGTCGCGGGCACGCCGCTCGACCTCGATCAGATCCGGGGCACCGTTTCGACCACGTCGGGCGGCACGCGGATCCCACCCACGCTCGTGCCCGTCCCTGTCATCCCGAAGGAGTGCTGAGGCTCATTCGCCATGAACGCCAACTACTCGAGCTTTCATCTGTTGCTGGGCGCCAGCGATTGGGCGCGCTGCTTCCTCGAGGACGGCGTGACGCTGCTCGGTGACGTGTGGGCGACAGAGGGCGACCTCCCGCTGCCTAGTGTGGGTGCGGCGGCGAGCGCGGGCTGGCTCGACTCTCGCACTCAGGAGCTCACTCTGCGCCCGAGACTCGCGCGTTTTTCGCCATCGATCGGCGATCGCGCGGTGGAGCTGTCCGATCGCCGGTGCGCCGCGCGTGACCGCTACGGAAACTGGTACTCGGTCAGCGACGAGCGCAGCTCGATTCTGGTGCGTTCCATCGGCTCGGATCAGACCACGACGTTTTGGCCGCTGCCCGCAGCAACCGCGTCTGAGCCGGTTCATCCCGGCGAGTTCGGACCGGCCGAGCCGGAAGCGTCGCCTGTCTCTGTGCCGCCTTCGTTCCAGGCGCTGGTCGTGACTGCCGATCATCATCTCGTCGTGGTCGCGGCGGTCGGCGCTGTCTCGGAAATTCTGATCTTCGATTTGTTCTCCGGCGGGCCGCCTCAGCGGCTTCGCTGGCCTGCCGACGTGCCACTCGAAACTTGGGACGTCGCGCCGCGGTTACCCGGCGGGTTCTGGCTCCTCGACCGCGAGGGTCGACGCCTCTGGGAGTTCAACACCTACTTTCAGGTCGTGCGTCCGCCTTGGGTCGTTCCGTCGCAGCCGGAGGAGGAGAGCTTTACGTCGCTGGCGGGCGGCGACGATTCGAGCACGGGCGCGGAGCCGAGGGATTCGGGCTGCGCGGTCAGTCGCGTGACGCTCGCGCACGCCATGCCGCTCGACGAAGAGGAGCCGATCGCTGTCGAGCCACTGCCAGGCGGCGGCGCGCTCGTGCTCGATCGGCGCGAATCGTCGCCGCGCATTGCCGCGTATCGTAACTTCGCTCGTCGCGGGGAAGCCGCGTTGGACGAAATCTTGGCTGTCATCGACGATGGCGACTCCGATCCCTGGAAGCTCATCCCTCACGACTTTGCGATCGTCATCGAGCCTTCGCTCGACATGTGGCTGGACTCGACGCTGAGGCCGCTGAACCTGCGTTCGCCGCTGCTTTTCGTGGCCGATCGCTTGGGAAATCAGGCGTTTTGCTTCGAGCTCCGGCTGTCAGCGTCGGGCGCTCCCGAACTCACGGCAACCTCGGAGTTCGTGCCGATGCGTTTGTTCGGCGGGCGCGGGCTCGTGGCAGCCGACGATCGAGCGTACTACGACGGCTTTGGTCGCTTCGTGCCATTGGTCGTGCAGCAACGACCGCGGTACGAAGAGCGAGCGGTCGTCATCAGCGCAGCGTTCGACGGCGATGCACCCGGCTGCGTGTGGCACCGCGTCCTGTTCGAGGCCTGCATCCCGAGTGACGCCTCCGTCCGAATTGCCTCGCGTGCGACCGACGCCGACGGCGCCGACATCTCCAGCCCCGAAGGTAAACGCGCCGTCGCCGAAGCGCTCGATGGTCTGCTCTGGCAAGAGGAACCCGTCCCGGTGCGGCGCGTGAGCGGCTGCGAGCTTCCGTGGCTGCGCGCCGAGGCCGTCGGCGGACACGAGACGTGGGAGCTGCTCCTGCAAAGCGCACGCGGTCGGTACCTGCAGCTACGTATCACTCTAGAGGGTGACGGAACCCGCTCGCCGCGTGTGCGCGCGTTGCGCCTGTATTTCCCGCGCTTCTCCTACCTCACGCACTACCTGCCTGCCTGCTACGAGGACGACGTCGCGTCGGCGTCCTTCGTCGAGCGATTCCTGGCCAATTTCGAGGGACTGGTGACGGCGATCGAGGATCGCGCGCTCGGGCTCGGTGCGCTGTGCGATCCCACTGCGGCGCCCGCGGACTTCCTCGACTGGCTTGGGCGCTGGTACGCGGTCTATCTAGATCCCGCCTGGCCGCCCGCCCGAAAGCGGCTGTTCTTACAGCACGCGCTGACCTTCTTCCTCTGGCGCGGCACGGCCCGCGGTCTGCGCAGCGCGCTGCGGCTGGTGTTCGACGAGGCGATCGGCGACGCAATTTTCACCGAACAGGGCGACGCGAGCGCAGAGGCGCGCCGCTATCGCGTGATCGAAGACTTTCGCGTGCGCGCTTTGCCCAGCGCGAGCGGGCCGAAGCAATCGCCCTGCCCGGGCATCGACGCGACGCAGAGCACCGAGTCGATGCTGTGGAAGCCGCTCGACGGGCTCGAGGCCTTGAACCGGCGTTGGCGAACGAGCATGGGCGTAACGAGCGGGGGCTATCCGCTCACGCCGCCGGAGGAAAGCGCGGGCGAGCTCGCGTGGGCGGCGTTTTCGCGCAGCACCCTGGGCTTCGTGCCCGAGACGAGCGCGGGCGATACGAGCGCGTGGCAGCGCTTCCTGCGCAGCCGCTACGCGTCGTTCGACGCCGCGCGAGCCGCTTGGGCCGACGTGTTCGACAGCCACTTTGCATCATTTGCCGACCTGCAGCTTCCGGACGTGCTGCCGTCGAACACGCGCGCGCTCGACGACTGGGTCGTGTTCAACCGCTACTTGCGGCCAATGCGCGGCGCGGCCCATCGCTTCACGGTTGCGCTGCCGGTGCAGCCGCAGCGCGCGCGCGACGCCGCCGCGTTGCGCGTCCAGCTGCACCTCGCGGATCGGCTGATCGCGCTCGAGAAACCGGCGCATACCGTGTATCGCGTGCAGCTCTACTGGGCGCTCTTTCGCGTCGGAGAGGTTCGGCTCGGCAGCGACACGCAGCTCGGGCAGGGCAGCCGTCTGCCGGAATTGCTTCCCCCGTTCGTGTTGGGCGAAGGCGCGCTCGCCGAAGGTCGGCTCGCGCCGCGCCCCGAAGACTGGGGGCGCGGCCGCACGGTGCTCGGCCGCAATCCGCTCGAGCGGCGTGTCGGACAGACCGGCTCCCAGCAGGCCATTTCGGCGACTTCCGCGGACTCCGTCCACTTCGAAACCACCAGCCCACACAGGCCAATGCCATGACCCAAACCCAGTCGTTCGGCGACGCCACCGAGACCTCGGCGCTCGATCCCAGCAAGCACGTCAATTTCGTCCAAGGCATGGTCCTGGGCGTCGATGACTTTCGCCAAGAATTCGCGTGGCACGCCGAACGGCACGCGATGCTCGCGCGCGATCTCGCCGGCTACGGCACGATCAGCGGTCTTGCTGTAGCGATCGATACGAGCAGCGGCGCGCCGACGGTCATGGTCGAGCCCGGTCTCGCCCTCACTCCGGCCGGGCATCTCGTTCGGATCAAACGACGGCAGTGCGCCGATCTCCGCAAGTGGCTGGAGAACCAGGTCGGGCTGGGAGCGCACCGAGAACAGGTGTCGTCGGGGACGATCGCGCGCGTCTTCGTCAGGCTGCGCTACCGCGATTGCCTGGTCGATAGCGTACCTATTCCCGGCGAGCCATGCCGCACCGAGGAAGAGGCGATGTCGCCGTCGCGCATCGCGGACAGCTGGCGGTTGCAGCTGAGCTTCGACCCCCCCGCTCAGCACGAGGAGGACGCGATTCGTGAGCTCGTGCATTGGTTGCGTGGCATTCCGATCGTCGAGCACGGTGCGTCGCCGGCCGAGGTCGTGGCCGCGTTGCGTGACGCGGCGAGCTCGTCCAAGGGTGCCGTTCCGCCGATCGATCTCGAGCTCAGTGACCCACCGCCAGAGCTCGTGATCGGGCGGGACGACCTGTGCGCCTGTTTGCGCGCAGCGCTGCTCGTGTGGACGACGGAGCTACGTCCACGAGTGCAAGAGCCGCTGGCTCTGAGCGGCTGCGATTGCTCTTCCGAACGCGCAACGGGTCTCTCTCCGCCCGAGAGCGCAGGCGTGGAAGAGGACGTGCTGCTGGCGGAGCTATGGGTTCCGCTGCGCGACGGAGCGGGCGGCGTGGAGCTCGATCCGGATGCAGCCCTGGAATTGCACGATGAAAAGCGCCCGTACGTCTTGCATCTACGCATGCTGCAAGAGCTCGTCAGCTGCGGCCCGGATGCGATCGGCGCACTCGAGCTGGCGACGTTTGCCTCGGTCCTCGCCACCAGCAAGACCGCGTTGCTGCTCTGGGTGCATCACCCGGTCGCGCTCGACGTTCCGCGGAATGCGCTGAGCCTAGAGATTGACGGTGCTCCAGTCGACGACTTCGGCGTCGCGGCGCTCGACGAGCATCGGGACAACGTGTTCATCGTCAGTCTGGGTGAGTCTCGAGCGTTCAATGCCGGCGACCAGGTCGCGGTTGGCTTCGCGCTCGACGCGATCACCGAGCGGGCCGGCACGGGCCGGACACTGCGCCAGGTACTCGATCACTCGAGAGACGGATACGTGGATCGAGTGGGCGACACCATTTTCGTGCGCACCGTCGTTGGCCCGCTGGCGCTCGACGACCTGTCGGACGTGGAGACGTCGGGTGCGACGGCGGGTCAGGTGCTGACGTTCGAAGACGGTAGCTGGAAGCCTAGCGACATCACGCTCGACGACCTGTCGGATGTGGAGACGTCGGGTGCGACCTCGGGTCAGGTGCTGACGTTCGCAAACGATCACTGGCACCCCGGCGATATCGTGCTCCCGCACCATACGCACACGGTCGAAGAGCTCTCGGACGTCAAAGTGGAGGATCCCAAACCGGGCTTCGTGTTGACGTACACGCTGGAGCGCCTGCCGATCCCGACCCCCGGCCCAATCCCGATCCCCGGCCCGATCCCGATCCCGATCCCCTCAGCCGTGCCGGGGATCGCTCATGCGGTATGGCGCGCGGCGGCCGTGCCACGAAACCTGGCCGATCTCGCAGACGTCAAGGCCGCGACCCCGGTAGCCGAGCAGTTTCTCAAGTTCGACGGCAGCGCGTGGGTTCCCGCAGCGGGAGCAAGCTCGCTGCCCGTGCGCAGCGGCGTCGTGGTGTTCGGTGGCATCAAGGCTGGTTCGGTAGGTTGGTTCGGCCCGTTCGAGCATGGCTTCAAGGAGCAGCTGGTCATGATCCGATTGAGCCTCGAGACGCCCGGCAAGGCGCCTTTCGACATCGCGGAAAACACCGACACTTGTCTTGGTGGGACTGCGGTGCGGATGGTGGTCGGCTACCAACCGCACACGGCAAGCTTTCTGATCATGATTCAGGATACGCGCGAGGGGGAGGACACGAGCGACTTCCGAGTTCGCTGGTATGCGGTGCCTGTCAGCGAAGAAGCCGACACGCGCGAGGCACGGCGGTTCGACATCGGCGGCGACGGGGGCCTCTTGAAAGGCGCGATCCTGGCGGAACTGACCGTGGGCACTCGACTCGTCGCCGACCTCGCCACGCACTTCGGTGTGAAGCCAGAAGCCCTCAATCCGCCGCTGAAAGACCTCGTAGCGGACAAGGTGATCGACGTGAACTTCGACAACGGGGTCATCACGCCTCGCTAGCTACGGCAAACGACAGGATTGCACGATGGCAAATGACCTCCGATATCTGGACGAGCCGCTGCTCGAGGACGGCCTCGAGGCTCCCTATTTCTTCAACGGCCGGCTGCTCACGCAAGAAGATCTGACGCAGGAACAAGCCGTGCAGCGGGCACGGCGCAAGCATCTCGGGCGCGCGCTCGGCAGCGGTATTGCCTATGGTTTGGAGGTGGCGGCGGACACGTCGGCTTCGAGCCCTGACGGCGTCGTGCTCGACGTGGCCCCGGGGCTCGGCATTGCCCCGGATGGAGACACGCTGCACCTGCCGGAGCTCGTGCGCTTGCAGTTCTCGCCGCGGCCCACGCCCTCGGGCGCGAGCAATGGTTCGACGCTCGACGCCTTCGTCGACTGCCAGACAGCGACCACGAGCGTTTCGATCGCGAACACTGGGTTGCACTTGCTGGTGATCCGCCCCGCGTCGGGCAAGCAAGGCCTCGCGCCGGTGAGTGGGCTCGGCAACGAGGCGGCCCCGTGCAACACCAAGTTTCGGACGGCTGGGGTGAGCTTCCGGGCCTTGCCGTTGAGCAGCAAAGTCTCGACCAGCAAGGAGCGATTCCGGAACGCTGTCGCGCTCGAATGCTTTGGTTTCTTTGACCCCGTGCTGACGGACGCGCTGCGCGATCCGTTCACGGGACCTTCGCCGCTGGAGATGGCCGTGGCATCGCCGCCGGGCGCGACCGCTACCGCGGGCTACGGCAGCATCGACGCGCTGCGCGCGAGCGGCGATCTGTGCGGTTGCGAACTCCCGCTCGCGATCATCAACCTGAACGACAACCACACGCTCGACTTCGTAGACATGTGGCCGGTTCGTCGCCCGCTCCTGCACCCGCCGCTTTCCCGTCGCTTTTGGCCTTTTGGTGGCAGCGATGATCGACGTCGCGCCGAGGGCGAAGCGGCGATGCTCTGCTTTCAGGATCAGGTTTCCGCGCAGGCGACAGTGTTCAAAGGCAAGGCGGCCAAGACCTACTTCGCGTTCCTTCCGGGCGGAGGATTTTTGCCATTTGCTAGCGATAGCGATGTGAAAGCGTTTCTGGGCGCGAGCGCAAGCCGCGTGTCCGATCTGGACTACGGCCGCCTGCGTGGGCTTGTCGAGGAATCCTGGCGCTGTGAGCCGATCAACCTCGACGCGCAGTCGCTCCCACCGATCACGTACTTCGTTTTCCCCGAGGCAAACAATTGGGTGTTCTTCTTGCGGCGTCGGACCGAGGTCGAGGCAGACGTCCAAGCTGCCCCGCTCCCCGCTGAGGTCGATGTCGCGCTCGCTGGCGGGTTGCTCGTGCTCGTGACCGAGGAATGGATGCATGCCAACGGAGAGCCGACGCCGTCATTGCTGCGCAACGGCCATACACTGGAATCAGGGTTCGACGAGGTCACCGATCTCGATGCGAAGCGCGCGGCGCTCGCCAAGGCCGGCCTCAGCAAAGCGCAGTCAGCCCCCAAATTCCAGGTGCTTCGCAGCAAAACGCCTGGTCAGAAGCAGGGCATCGATGCCGTCGAGATCTACGGCAAGGCGCGCTTCTTTCTGGCTGACCAGCTTTTTCCTGGCAACTATCGGGTCGTCGTTTCCAGGCCGGGGGCGAAGGAAGTATTTTCGCAGGAGGTCAGCGTGACCGCTGGCAACCTGCGGCCGGTTCGCGTGAGTTGAGCCGATGAGCGCCGACCTGCACACACGGCCCCGGATCTGCCGGCTCACCCTGCGCGAGCCGCGGGTAGAGAACGCCTGGCGCGTGCGCTGTGCGGTCGCGCCCTGCGTTGCAGGCTCGGAGCTCGAGCCTGTGGGATGGCCCGAGCGCTCTCTGTTGTTGGTGCGCGATCTCGGGCTGCGGGTGCGTGTTCCCTCGCTGGCGTTGGCACCGCAGCTGCTCGGTCCGGCACTCCGCGAACAGGTGACGAAGCTTTCGCGCGGTGCTGCGCGGCCCGAGGGCGGCCGTGTTCCGGTCGACGCGCGAGCCGTGTGCTTCACGGACATGGCCGAGGCGCTAGCCGCGTTCGCGCTGGCCTGTGTCGAGCGACGAGCACCCGGTCAATGGTGGTGGCGGCTGCTCTTCCCGCGCCTCGATCCCCATGACTGGCTGCCGACTTGGAAGGTCCATCCGACCGAGCTGCCGTCGGCGGTGGCGCGCCTTTCGGCCTGGCGCGCCCTTCCAAACGTGGCCGCGACCCTGTCAGAGCCTGGCGCGCAATGGCTCTTGCGAGAGACGGCGACGCAGTTCGCGCTCGGACCGCTCGCTTCGGTCCTCGACGCGGTGCGCGACCGTGGAGACATCGCCAGGCGATCGACGCCGAGTCGTGACGCCCGCTTCCACCCCGATTCGACTCTCTTGCCGCCGAACGGCGCGAGCGCGGCGGAGCGTGAGCTTGCCACGTGGCCCACGCTCGTTACAGAGCCAGCGCTGAGACCCGCAGTTCGCGCGTGGCTTGCGCTATCGCTCGGGATCGCGCTGGAACCGGCGCGCGTTCGCAGCGCTGGCTTCGCCGAGGCGATCTTGGAGCTGCTCGCACCAGCGCAGGCTCAGCGAGACGAGCTCGAGCTGGCAGCGCCGCGCGAGCTGCCCATCGAACCGGACCCGGATCACCACGTCGACGCCGGCAACGCGAGCACCGACCAAGACGGCGCGCCCGTATCGAGCACGCGCGAGGAGAGCGCCAGCGAGTCGAAGAGCCGATCGTCGGTCAGCACTGTCTTGCCCGAGGCGGGGGTGAGCGCACGAGGCGACCAGGGCCCAACTCGAGTCTCCACCGCCGAACGCCCGTTAACGAACGCGGCGAAGTCGCAAGCCCTTCAGACCAACGCGCCAGAGACGTGGCCGACCGACGAAGTCTTTCGGAGTTCGTGCGCGGGCGTCTTTTACCTCGCGAACGTGGCCCTCGCGCTCGAGCTCTACGCAGACTTTTCCGAGCCGGCGCGCCCTGGGCTCGAGCTGTCGTTCTGGGATTTTCTGGCGGGCGCGGGCTCGAGGTTGCTCGCGAATCAGGTCGCGCCGAGTGCTTTTGCCGCCGATCCGCTGTGGGCCTGGTTGGCGCGCATGGCGGGCCGAGCTGAGGACGAAGCGCCCGGGATTGGCAGCTCACCGCCGAGAGCGTGGTGTATTCCCCAAGCCTGGCGCGCATGGGCCACTCACGACCACACGCTGCCCGAGCCACCGATGCTACCCCGCGCCTGGGACGACTGGTTCGCGGGCATCGTGCCGTGGCTCGAGCTGCGCCTGCGCTTGGCGCTCGGAGCGCCGCCGGCGCGCTTTCTGGCACAGCAGGGAGTGGTCGTTCGCGCAGCGCAGCGCGTCGATGTTCACTTCGCGTTGGCGGAGCATCCTCTCGAAATTCGCCTTGCCGGGCTCGATCGCGATCCCGGCTGGATCCCGGCGGCTGCTAGCGATTTGCGGTTCGTCTATGAATGACGCGCACGCCGAAGCTAGGCTCCCGCGCGAAGCTCGCGAGGCGCAAGCGGTCGCGCTGATCGATCTCTCTGATCTGCCCGTGATCGCGCGCGAGCACTTCAAACTGTGTTGGTTTGGCGCCTTGATCCAGGTCGTGCACGCCGCAACCGCCGCGCTCGGCGGCAGCCAGGAGTTGGCCCAAGAGTTTCCATTCCTCGACGAGTATCGCGTGCAGCTCGTGGACCGCGGGCTCGACTGGAGGGACGCGCGCGCCGCCCGTCGCTGGTGGGCGTCCATCGAGCGCTGGGAAGCCGGCGGAAAGAAGCATCTCCCGCTGCGCGCGCTGCGCCTCGGCATCGCTCAGGGGTGGAACGCGGTCGGTGCTCTGCTGACGCTGGGGCTCTCCGAGGACGATCCTCGTTTTGGAGCGCTGTTCTCTCGGATGCAGGGTGGCACGCTGCGCACGCCGACGGTCGGATTTCTCAATGCGTGTTGGAGTGACGGTCAGACGGCCCCGACGCGGCGGCTTCAGGAATGGGGGCTCTTGCAGGTCACCGCGGGTGACGGTGGTCGACACACCGCGACGGTACGAGTTCCGTCGTGGGTCTGGGACGCGATCGCCGAAGGTGAGACGCGCGCGTCGGGCCCGGGCTGGGTCTATGAACCCGCCGCGTCGTTCGGCAACGCGCGGCCCGCGCTCGTGCTCTCGGAAGAGACCGAGCGCGCAGTCTGCGCGTTGCCCGAGCTGGTTCGAGCTGGAACGCTAGATACCGTCGTCGTGCGCGGCCCGCGCGCGAGCGGTCGCAGCCGATTGCTCGGCGAATTGGCGCCGGCGCTGGGCCGAGGCCTGCTCACATTTTCGCCCGCGCTCAAGCCGGACGACGAACGTTGGTCGTTGCTCGGTCCGCTCGCGACGCTGCTCGGGGCCATGCCGGTGGTCGAGTTCGAGCTCAGCGCTGGGGAGACGTGGCGCGTCCCAGAGCTCGGCGACTATCCGCGGCCGCTCGCTGTGATCCTCGGACGGCGCGGCGGGCTCGCGGGAACAGGCGCTGCGCGTGCGGTCACGCTCGAGCTCGGCGTGCCCTCTCAGCAACATCGGCTGGCGCTCTGGAAAGCGCTCATGCCGGAAGCGGACGCTGAGCTGTGTGAAGCCCTGGCAGCGCGCTATCGCACCCCCGCGGGTAGACTGGTTCAGCTGGCCGGGCAGGCGACGGCGCGCGCTGCGCTCGCATGCGCGGCGCGGCCCGTGCTGGCAGACTTTGCCGCTGCGGCGCGCGCGTTGCACAGCGAAGAAATCGGCAGCCTAGCGACCCTGCTGCCGCGGGGCGGCTCCTGGGACGAGCTCGCTTTGCCTCCGGAGATGATGAATGAGCTGCGCGCGGTCGAGCTGCGCTGTCGCTATCGTGAGCGTCTCGCCAGTGAAGGAGATCGCTTTGCGCCGAACGCGGGCGTGCGGGCGCTCTTCACTGGTCCGAGCGGTACGGGCAAGACGCTCGCGGCGCGCGTGTTGGGGGAAGCGCTCGGCCGCGACGTGTATCGCGTCGATCTGGCTGCCGTCATCAACAAGTACATCGGCGAGACGGAGAAGAACCTCGACCGAGTGCTGTCGCTCGCCGAGGAGCTCGACGTCGTGTTGCTGTTCGACGAAGGAGACGCCCTGCTGGCGCGCCGCACGACTGTGCAGTCCGCGAATGATCGCTACGCGAACCTGGAAACCAATTTTCTCCTGCAACGCCTGGAGAGCTTCGATGGCATCGTGTTCATCACGACCAACGCCGGCGAGCGTATTGATTCCGCGTTTCAGCGGCGCATGGACGCGGTCGTCGAATTTCGCATGCCGGACATGGCCGAGCGCCGCCGGCTCTGGAAGCTACACCTGCCCGAGGAGAGCGAGGTCGACACGGCCTTGCTCGATCGTTTGGCTGGGCAATGCGTGCTCAATGGCGGCCAGATCCGCAACGTCGCCCTGCACGCACGGCTGCTCGCCATCGATTATGGGGGCGCGTTGAAGGACGAGCACCTGGCTGCCTCGTTACGTCGTGAATATCGCAGGCTCGGCGCGCAGTGCCCGGTGCGCTTGCCCTGAGCGAGAGCTGGTTGACCATGGCAGACCCCCTCGTTTCTTGTTTGATGCCGACGGCGAACCGACGGGCGTTCGTGCCCCAAGCCATCGCTTACTTCCAGCGTCAGGACTACCCGAACCGCGAGCTCGTGATCTTGGATGATGGGGCAGACGCGGTGGCCGATCTGGTTCCGCCGGATCCGCGTATTCGCTACGAGCGACTCTCGGCCAAGACCGTGCTTGGCAGGAAACGCAACCTTGCGTGTGCACGCGCGCGCGGCGAGGTCCTGATCAATTGGGACGATGATGACTGGTTCGCGCCCTGGCGGGTGCGCTATCAGGTAGAGGCGCTGAGCCGCTCCGGCGCTCACATCGCCGGGCTCGATCGGGTTTGGTTCTACGAGCCGCTGCGAGGACGAGCCTTTCGGTATGTGTTTCCGCCGAGCCGTCGCCGGTGGGTGTGTGGCGGCACCTGCGCTTTTGCTCGCGCATTCTGGCGCGAAAATCCCTTTCCCGAGGTCTCCGTGGGTGAAGATACCAGATTCATCTGGGCCAATCGCGCGGCTCGCATCCACGCTCTCGACGACCCTGATTTCTACGTCGCGCTGATTCACCCACGAAACACCAGCCGCAAGCACACGCGCGACGCGCGCTACACAGCCGTGGAAGTCGACGCCGTTCGCCAGCTGTTGGGCGACGACGAGCCGCGGACGCGCGCTGCGATCAGCGCACGACACTCGCCGTCGATTGCCCAGCAGGTCGAGCTCACAGCTCGCGTCGCGAGGAAGCAAGCATGACCGACGTATGCATTGGGATCCCAGTTCGCGAGCGCCCGGAGCTCCTGGCGCTCACGCTCGCGTCGCTCGAGAAGTTCTCGCCCGATGTGCCCATCGTGCTCTTGGGCGACGGCCCGGACGCGGCCGCGAGCTGCGCGCTGCGCGCCGCGAGCGGCGTGCGCGTACTGTCTTGGCCCCGCCCCTCGGGGGCTCCCCATTGCTTCAACCGGCTCGTCGCCGAGCGCCGCGCGGACTGCTATTTGCTGCTCGAAAACGGCGCGGAAGTGGCGCCCGGCTGGCTCTCGCACCTGCTGGCCGCGTTGGCTGCCGACGCGACATACGGCCTTGCCGGCCCATCGACGAATCGGGCTTGGAACGAGCAGTCTGTCTTCCGTGAGTGCGGGTCCTCGCAGGCGGACTTGGTTCGCGTAGCCGAAGAAGCGGCAGCGCGTTTCGGCGACGCTCACGCCTCGCTCGAGCCTCTGCACAGCCTGGCTGAGTTCTGTTACCTCGTGCGGCGCGAGGTGATCGAGCGCATCGGTGCGGCGGATGAGGGCTACGGTCGCGGCCCGTGTTGGGAAATGGCCTACAACATCCGCGCGGCGCGCGCGGGGTTTCGTGGCATCTGGGCAAAGGCCGCATTCGTACGGAGAGCACTGCCGAGCGAGAGTCAAGTGGCGCTCGAGGCGCGCCTCTTTCCCGCGAGCAAGCGTCGCTATCAGGACCAATATTGTGCGCTGCGCTTGCGCCGGCAGACGGCGGGTTACGACACGCACTGCACGGGGGATGCGTGTAGCCACTTCGCTCCGCCCGAACTCATCCGCTTGCGCCGAGAGTTTCCGGCATCATTGGCGCGGAACGCGCCCACCAGATCCGAGGGGCCGCCCCCGGAACCGCCCGCGAGCGAGTCACGAGAGAAGAGCCCTCGCGGAGCGCTTCCCGAGGACCATGCTTCAATCTGGGGGACCGAGCCTCCACTCGTCTCTTGCATCGTACCGACCCGCGATCGGCGGCAGTTCCTGGCCATGGCGGCGGCGCTCTTCATGCGTCAGTCGTACCCTCGCCGCGAATTGATCGTCATCGATGACGCCCGCGAAAGCGCCCAGGATGTCCTGCCGCCCGATCCGCGCATCCGCTACGTCCATGTCGCGCGTGAAATGACCCTCGGAGACAAACGAAATCTCGGCTGCGAGCTGGCGCAGGGGGACTTCGTGATGCATTGGGACGACGACGACTGGTACGGCGCGGAGCGGATCGCCGCGCAAGTCGCGCCGCTGGTGCGAGACGTCACAGACGTCAGCGCGCTCACGATGCCGCTGGTCATGGAGCTACCGGCGCTGCGTTTCTGGCGTTGCCGAACCTGGCACCACGCGCGCATCCACTACCGCGATCTATGCCCCGGAACGCTGACCTTCCGACGCAGCCTCTGGCTGCGGGGCGCGAGATATGCAGCGGTTCGCTGCGGGGAAGACGTCGAGTTCATGAAGTCCTTGCCTGCCGCTACTCGGGTCTTGCGACTGGCAGGGGAGCCGCATTTCGTGTGCGTCCGTCATGTCTCGAACACCTGGTCGCTGCCGGACTGGCGGAGTAAGCCTTCGGGCTGGCAGCGGTCGAGCAAGCCCCTGTTCATGTCGGCGGAGGACCTCTCGGCGTATGCGGCGATCAGCCGGCGTCTGAACCCGAGTCAGAAGATCAGCGAGGTGCCGTAGTGCTCCCCAAGATCTCCGCTTGTCTCTTGAGCTGGCGCCGACCGGAAAACGTACGACGCGTCGTCGAGCAGCTGCTGGCTCTCGACTGCGTCGGTGAGATTTTGATTTGGAACAACCAGCCAGCGTGCGAGCTGCGGTTACCAAAAGACCGCAACGTCCGAGTCATCGACTCGGATTCGAACCTGATCCGCTACGGCCGATACTCGTGTGCCGCACAGGCTGCATTCCCGTTGATTTACGTTCAGGACGACGACGTGCTGGTGCACGATATACCGGCCTTACTCGGCCAGTTCCTGAGCGATCCCACGCGCATTCATTTCAACCTGAGTGATTGGCACTTTGCGCGACGTGAGCGGCACCTGTACCAAGAGCACCACTCCGCGCTCCTAGGCTCCGGCGCCATCTTTCACAAGGATTGGTTGTCGGTGCTGGACCTGGTGCCCGAGGCCGCTCGAAAGGGCAGGTTGTTCCAGCGCGAAGCCGACCAATACTTCACCCTACTCCAGGGGCGGCACCATGCAGCGCGCCTCGGCGCGCTTACGCTCCTCGAAGGACACTCGGAGCCAGGACTTGCCTTATGGCTCGCGCCCGAGCATTGGCAAATGTCCTCGCTCGCCGTGCGTGATGCCCTGGGGCTCGCTCGCTGCGCTCTCGGGTTCGCGTTGCCTCCCCGGTGGCATGTCGTCGTCGTCTGCCACGACTACGGACACTACCTCACGGAAGCCGTCGAATCCGTGCTGTTGAACGACGCGGACTACGAGCTGACGATCGTCGACGACGCTTCGAGCGACGAGACGCCGAGAGTAGTCGCGGAGCTGTGCGACAAGTACCCGCACCTTCGCTCGATCCGCCACGAGCAACAGCGTGGCGTCAGCCGTGCCCGCAACACGGGCATCGCCAGTCTCGACAGCACCTTCGTCGTGCTGCTCGATGCGGACGACCGCCTGGGAGGCGACTACTTGTTCGAGGCGAATCGAGTGTTGGGCGCAGGCGCGGACGTAGCCAACCCAGATGCGATCCTGTTCGGCTCGGAGTCGGGTCGTTGGCCCACCCCGAAGGCCAGCACGTTGGGCATGATTCTGAAGCGCAATTCGATTCACTATTGCTCGGCTTTTCGGCGCAGCTGGTGGTCGGAGGTCGGAGGTTTCGATGAGCACGTCGAAAATTGGGAAGACTACGACTTTTGGATCCGAGTCTTGGCGCGCGGCGCGCGCACCCACCACGTTCCCGGTGACCACTTCTACTACCGCAGGCACGCTGGTTCTCGATCGCTGTGCGACGCCACCGTCGCCGACCGAGTGCAAGCGCGATTCGACGCGAAGTACGGGCACCTCTCTAGTCGGTAACGGTAACTTCACCCGAGTCAGGCGCACGACGAGATGCCCATTGCTCGAGCTGATGCGAGCCGGAGCTCGATGCAGTCTGTAAAGGAAGTGCACTAATTGGACGAGACGAGCATCGTCTGCTCACCGAGGTCCTTGGTTGTTCGCCCGGCCGCGCCAGCAATCATCTGTGTGGGCGTGCCGATTGTCTGATCGGCAAGGGCTGCACAGGCCATAGGATCACCAATGAATCGTCCCTGTCGTCTTGCGCATGCTTGCCTCTTCGCGCCGGTTTTGTGTCTAACTACGTTCGCTTGTGCGGGCCGCAGTGATGGCCATTCAATCTCTCTTGGTGGTCAGGGTGGCGCGCCGCCCACGACCTCTCAGGCTGGTGAAGGCGGCTTACTTGCCGAGATGGGTGGGGGAGGCGTGGGAGGGAACGCTGGCGGTGGTGGCGTTGCGGGACAGGCGGTCGACGGTCTGCTGGTGGATGATTTCGAAGATGGTGACGACAGTCCGCTCATCCCTGGGGGTTGGTACGGCTACACGGACACAGACAACGCTGGTCTGTCCACGCTGAGCTTTACGGGAGCGGCAGACGGCGCCGTGGCCATGAACGGTCCTGGCTTTCAGTCGCAAAAGTCGCTCGAGGTCAGCTTCGCGCTCGTCAAAGGGGCTTCCACGATCGATCCGTATGTCGGCTTTGGCGTGGGGATCGGCAGCGACGCCGCGCCCTACGATCTCACGAAATATACCGGTATCTCATACACGTACCAGGGCAGTGCGCACCGCGTGCAGGTTCAAGTGAGCGACGTGACGGACTACGATGACTTCGAGGTGAATCTGCCCGCGTCCCCGGTTTGGAAGACCGTCACTCTACCGTTCGAGACGTTTGCCCAAGAAGGATGGGGTGCCAAGGCGCCGTTCGATCTCAGCCACGTCAAGAACATCGCTTTTGCGATCAGGGGGACGACTGGTACCAGCGGCAAAGTCGACATCGACAACCTAGTGGTGACGCGATCGACTGGATCGACCGTCCCGGACATGATGATTCGCGAAGCCGCCCCACCAGCAGATGTCACGATCGACGCGATAGCGATCGACAATCCGCTGCAAGCCAAGGCCATGCGATACCTCACCCGTGGCTACAATCTGACCAATTGGCTGGAGCAAGATCGCTTCACGAGCTTTACGTACGACGAGAGCTTCGTGACGAAGCTGGCTGCGGCCGGCTTTCGCGGTCTGCGCTTACCGATCGATTTGGATCTTTACGTTGCTTCGACTACCGGCACCGGCAGCGCTCTCGCGATTACGGTGTCTGATGACCTATGGCAGGTGCTGGATGCGTTCGACGCCTGGACGCACGCACACGGGCTCTCACTCACGATCGACTACCACCAATACGGGACGTTGCCGGACGTGGCGGACCCAGACTCAGTGCAAAAAGCCGTGCTTTTGTGGGGCGAAGTCGCGGCGCACTTTGCGAATAATACGCGGGAAGATCTGTTCTTCGAGTTGATGAACGAGCCCGAGCTTTCCTTCGGCGGGACGGACCCCACGCAAGCGGAGTGGGGAGCCATTGCCGAACGCATGGTCTCTGCGATTCGCGCGCAGGACTCGGTGCATTCGATCATCTTTGGGGACGTTCAGTGGTACGGCATTGACAGGTTGGTGTCTCGAAATCCGCTCTCTGACGCGAACGTGATCTACGCCTTCCACGACTACGAACCGTTCATCTTTACTCACCAGGGGGCCTCGTGGGCCAATCTGGGCGCGGCTCACGATCTGCCGTACCCCTACGATCCGGCACGTTGGTCTCAGTACTATGCTGGCGTTGGGTTCAACGCGGGCATGGAGTCTTGGATGCTCGACGCGCTCAAGAGCTATTACCGAGATGGCAGCCGCGCAGCCATCCGAAATCACATCGTGAGCGCCAAGCGTTGGGCGGTTACACACAACGTGCCCGTGATCTGCAATGAGTTCGGCGCCTACGACGCGACCTCTCAGCTCGCCGATCGCGCTCGCTATTACACCGACTTGATTGGAGTCTTCGAAGAGCTGCAGATCCCGTGGCAACACTGGTTCATGATCATGTCCCCCGACGGCACGGTCATCCCAGAGTATCGCCAAGCATTCCGGCTCGACGACTGAGATTGCGGCGCACTGTGGCCTTCCCGGAAGCGGAACCTCGACGATTTGAATCGTGCGCTTGGCCTTGTGATTGGCGTTGGCCGTGTCGGTCACTAAGACCGTACGCGGCCCACTGGCGGCAGTTGGCGCAACGGTCAGCGTGATGTCGGCGCCTGCGCTCGCGGTGGTAATTCCGTCGGACGGTGTGACTTGTACGGCAAGGGCGGAACTGTTCCCTGCGGTAGGCTGAGTTCGACACCGCTCTGGTTGAATGCGGGGGCGCAGAAAGTGGTGATCGCTGGGAGGGTTATCGTAAACGTTCGTGCTGGCGACCGTGCGGTGCGCGTCCTCAAGTCGGATGCGAGTCGTGGCTTGCGGCAGTTGGCGCTCCGGAAATATGACTAAGTATCTATGGATCCCGGGGGCGAAAAAACGCGTACCCTCGTGCGCGCGTAGTGTCGGCTCACTCAATCAGGGTCTACCGCTGTTTGCTGATTTCACCTTCGGACGTGGGTGATGCGTGCTCGGCCGTGCGTCGCACCATTGTGGATTGGAATGCTCATGTCGCGCCGATATTTCAATGCCAGCTAGAGCTCGTTCACTGGCAGACATCCGCCCGATCCGAGCTGGGCGCGTCCGTCCAGGAGGTGCTCAACGACGCGATTGTCGACGATGCAGACTTCGCTTTGGCTTTGTTCTGGAATCGCGTGGGCACTCCAACCCGCACGCACGCTTCAGGTTCGGTGGAGGAAGTCGAACGGCTGCTCTCCACCAATCGCCGAGTGTTGATCTATTTTTGCACGGCCGCTCCGGATAGCTCACACACGGACCTGCAGCTCGAGCAAGTGGCACAACTACGGGCTCACTACGAAACCCGGGGCCCGGTTGCGAGCTTTCGAAACGTCGATGAGCTCGCACGGATGGTTCAGTCGCACATCACTAGTTTGATCAGCGAGCTGCGCTCGGTGCGCGCAAATGAGCTCAGGGACGAGGCGCTCGTCGATCTGGCGAGTCGTGTGGCAGCCTACGTGCTCGTGGCTAGGAATATGAAGAACGCGTTCGACTTGTTTGGCGAGGCAGCGCTGGCGGAAGATGCGGAAGCCAACCAGGTTTTGGGCCGAGCGATCACTGCCTACAACGAAAGGTACGATGCGCTTCGGATCGATCGGGACAAGATCCTTCAGCACATCTCCAGTCTGAGCGAAGGACCGGAGTGGCCGAACATGGCTCGCGAACTGCTCACCGCGTTGGAGGACGCACATCGCCGTGGCGCGTTTCGATTCAATAGAATTTCTCGTGACTCCGTGACATTGGGCAGCCTACGACGCAAGCTCAGCCAACGCATCGAGCCACACGAGCAACTCGAGATCACGACCGAACTCAAAATGGCCGGGCTTTTGGCGCTAGAAGCGATGCGGAACTGTTGCGAGGATACGGAGAGCGCAGTGAGGGTGCTCGAACTCCAGGCGCAAGACTTCTCTTGGAAGGTGCGAGGGCACTAGTTGCGAAGGTCGCGTGTCGCGCGCTCCGTCACTCACTTGATGCAATCCTTCGGCGTGTCGCTCAGGTCAATCGATTCCGCACCCGGCTCGGGACACAATCGGCCGTCTTCGTCGGCGATGGTTTGGCTGCAGCCGAGTAACACGAGCTGGCGGCCGCTCGTCACCGGGAATAGGATCATGCGCAGCATCGAGCGCTGCTCGGTGGTCGAGACCAACCCAACGTAGGTGTTCGGTTCGATCACCATCTCGATGAGACCTGTCGCTCGCGAATAGTTCGCGCTTACCGGCCACTCGGTGGTTTCGGAGTAGTGGACCGTGCCACTGAAGTCGAGCCGATCGCCCTCGTTCTTGTCGACCTGGAAGAAGTAACGTGTGGCCTCGACGCCCGCGAACTTGCATTCCGAACGCCACTCGTCCGAAACGGGCGGAATTCCCACATAAGGCTGTGGAACCAGGGGCGTTTTCGGAAATAGTGGATAGTCATTGAGCCGCGGCACGACGCTCAGCGCGAGCCCTTGGCGAACCCAGCCGGCGCCCTGACGCAACGCGATCTCGAGCGGCCCGTCGGGAGTGCCGATTGGCACCACGAGCATCAGTTTGTTCTTGTCGGCGTACGCGGGAGTGATGCCGACGCCGTTCAATTGCACACGCGGGACACGGTCGAGGTCGTTGCCGGAAAACAGCAACGCGTCCCCAGCGCTTGGTCGCTTCGGCCAGACGTCAAGAAGTTGGGACGTGTCCGCAGAGTTCTCGCTGCTGCTTGACGTGCCGGCTTCACCTGACGCACCTGACGCACCTGACGCACCTGACGCTCCCGGTGGTCTCGACGCACCTGACGCTCCGCCGGAGACGTTTGCGTTGCCCGCACCGGAGCCGCCCGCGCCGGGTTGATGCGAAATCGAAGAGCCATTCCCTGAGCCACACGCCGTTGCCAACAAGATCGCGCACAAGGCCCGCATTTACCCGCCTTTCACTGGAGTCGAACTCCGCGCTCGATACGCAGAGATCCCTAACGCCAGTGGCTCCCCGGCGCATGAGTAACTTGCTTGGCTATCGATTCAGTATGGCAGGGGCGCCCGCATTCAATATTGCCCCGTGACTTGCTTCTGCCGCCCCTGAGCGATGCGACGTCCAAGCGCATCGCGTCGACTTTAGTAGCCAACATGAACGTTCTTGCTGCGGCATCGACGCCCACATGACTCACCGCTCCTGTGCGTCGCTGATTTCGTGTTAGAGACGAGGGCGTCGGGGTTGCGGCGCGGGAAGCTCCGACGTTGTCAGTGCGTACAGGATTACCAGTCGCAGGCGCGGCGCTGTTGCGTCGTTGCTCGATGAGGCGGAGGACCACCAATGGTATTCGAAATTCGATCAGCATCCGGCAACGTGCGCGCGGTGGAGTTTCGCGGTTCGCGACGGCGGCGCATTGTCTTTGGTATCGCAGGGTTGGGGCTCGCATTGAGCGCGTGCAGCATCGTCAATTCAAAAGGTGGCGGCGGCGGCTCGGGCGGGAAGAGCGACGCGAATGGCGGCCGTTCGAACGGCGGCAGCGAAGAGAGCTCTGGGACGACCGGTGACTCGAATCAAAGCGGCGCGGGCAATTCTACTGACGGCGGCGCGGCAGGCGCCGACCTGGGCGGGGAGGGTGGCACGGACGCGGGGGCGGGTGGCGTCAGCGAGGCGGGCGAAGGCGGGATCGATGGCGGAGGCGCCGCGAATGGAGGTGCCGCGGGCGGGCCGCTCGTGTCCTGCCCTGACAGTGGCCTGCCAACCACTCCGCAGGAAGGGAGCGCGCCGACGTCGGGGCCAGTGTCGATCACGGCAGTGTATGCGAGCCGGCTCGGACAAAATCTGCACCTCGAGGTCCAGGGCACCGGGTTCGGTGCAGCCCCGCGCACGCTGCCCGCGGTCACGCAGCTCAGCCTATTTCAGATCAAGGACGTCACTGCGGGCGGCTGGTGTGCGGGCTATCCCGGCTGCGCCGCGAATCTTCAATACACCTCCTGGACCGACACCAAGATTGTGATCGATGGTTTCGGTTCTGAGTATGGAGGCGTGAAAACGTTGTCGGCCGGAGATCAGGTACAGATTTATGTGAAAGGCAGCAGTGGGGAGAACGTCACCTGGACGGGCACTTTCGTTCCCAAAGCGCCGCCACCGCTCAATCCCGGTGGGCCCACTCCGCAAGTATGTACGGTGAACTTCAGTCAAGTCGGGCAGAATCTGCGGGTCGTGGTCGAGGGCGCAGGATTCGGCACAGCCCCACGCACGCTACCGGCCGTCACGCAGTTGAGCCAATTCCAGATCGCGGACGTGACCGCCGGCAATTGGTGTGCTGGTTACCCCGGATGCGCCGCAAATCTGCAATACAGTGTTTGGACCGACAGCGAGATCGTGATTGACGGCTTTGGTGCCGAGTATGGAGGCGCGCATCAGGTCCAAGAGAACGATAGTATGTCGATTTTCGTGCGGAATCCGTCGACCGAGTTCACCATTTGGACCGGCTCGCTGACGTCGGGACCAGAGAGGCCGCCCGGGACGGACTTTACCCCATTCATCACGAAAGTGACCTTCGGCCAAGCCGGCCCCAATATGCACATTCAGGTTGACGGAAGCGGCTTCGGCGACGCACCACGCACGCTACCTGCCGTGACGCAGATCTCGAGATTCCAGATCAAGGACATCACGCAGGGCGGCTGGTGCGCTGGCTACCCGGGCTGCCCAGTGAACTTACAATACACATCCTGGACCAGGACGCGCATCGTCGTCGATGGGTTCGGTGCCGAGTATGGCACCGCGTACAAGGTGACCCCGGAGGATAGCGTGCAGATCTATGTCCAGAATTTCCCGGGGGTGGAGTTCAAGATCTGGGAAGGCTCGCTCCCGGCAAGTCCTTGAATCGAGCTGGCGGCGTGATCTTCTGAGCCTACGACCGTTTTCGCAATGCCGATTCTAGCGCCGCGAGCCGGTGCTCGAGCTCGATTCGCGCAGCGCGCTCGCGTTCTTTCTCAGCGCGCTCGCGTTCTTTCTCAGCGCGCTCGTGCTCTTTCTCAGCGCGCTCGTGCTCTTTCTCGGCACGCTCGCGTTCTTTCTCGGCGCGTTCGTATTCTTGCTCCGTGAGAAAGCAAGCGCGCCCGGCGCGATCGTGTGAGATGCGCAGCAAGCCGTCCGCTTCGGCGAGCCACGCCTCGAGCGTCTCGCAATAGACGGGACCCGGACCGGCGTAGCTCCGCTCGAAGAGGTCATCGGCGCCTCGGCGCCAGAGTTGAAACAGTACCGGGCCGCCGAGCGACTTTGGGCCTTGCAGCAGGGGATCGAAGACTACCAATTCGCGCGTTCCGATCGTCGCGTAGCGCTCCTGGATCCCGACATAGTCTTTGTAGGGATGGTTGCGACTGACTACCTCGAAAGCAAGTGGCGGCGCGACGTGCCCAGCCTTCCACAAACACAAGCTGGAAAGCGACTCGACGTCGGGCGGTGGTGGGTCGAGCAAACAAACGTCAGGATCGATGCCGATCGCGGGGTGCGTCTCGAGCCAACGCACCGCCAGATTCCTGGCCACGAACAGCGGACGCCCGGCGCTCTTCGACCAAAACGAGAGCAAGGCCAAGATGTGCTGCGTACAACTGCTATGCGGAATTGACTCGGGCACCGTTCCCTCCGGAACGACCCATTCCTCGAGAGCCGCATGCACCCGGTAACGAAGCTCGATGGTCGGCTGCGACACGAGGCGGAGTTTAGCCTGCATGGGTCGAGGATGCGAATCGCAAGCCGCGTGCCCAGCTGAGACCACGGCAAAGAGCGCCAACGCGCGTTGGCCGGCGCCGGCCTTCGTCAGCCCGAACGCCACAAGGGGCGGTCCTTGATTGCGCCGCAGCTGATTTCGGTAAGGGTCCGCGAATGGCTGAGTCGGTCGAAGATCGCGGCCGAAGCGCCCGGCGGCGGGCTAGGCGCGACGAAGGCGCTTACTGCTGGTATGTAACCGAGGAGAAACGCAGCCCGTCGGGATGCGAGATCGATCGACTTAGCCATTCGCGGGCCCTATGCTGGTGAGCGCATGTCGCGCAATGGTCACGACTCGACCCTCAAAGACTCCTCCGCTCTCGTCGGCGCTGCTCGAGCCTTGGAAGCCGAGCTGCTCAATCTGGAGTCGATGACGCGCGCTGCGCGCAAGCTCCCGCTGAATACTGAAAAGAGTATCACTCGCGCCGCCAAGGAGTTGGAAGAAGTGCTCACGCTTCCCGAGCGCATGGCGGCAGGCTTACAGGCGTTGGCATCTGCCATGGCCACCATGCAGGCGCGTCAAGAGGCCGCCCTGGAACCACTAGCTGCGTTTGCGGCGCAGATTCAGGCGCGGCATCAACGGTTGAGTGAGCACATGCAAGCCTACGCGGCTCTCGGTAGCGCGGCCGCCGAGGTGACAGCGCGGATTCAGTCAAATGAGGGTGATCGCGCTGCCGTCTTGCGCGACGTCGAAGCGCAACTGGCTGGCATTGTCGCCAATGCCAAAGTGCTCTTCGATGCGGCACACGCGGATGATTTCCCTGAGTTGGCGCGAGATGCTGACGCATTGAAGCAGCGCGCGTCGTCGCTGCGACGCCGGCTCGATTCTGCAAGTCATTGAGCGCGGCCCATGCCGCTGCGTTCGCTCACGGGTTCGGACAGTCGTCCGTGGCGCTACCGTCGGCGTTGGCGAAGGCGGGGTAGGCGGGCGCGGTGCACAGAATGGCTTTCACCACGTCGTCGCTGGTCGCGCCGGTGTCGGTTCCGTGTGAATCGATGAACGGTTTGATCGACGTTCCCTTTGCAAAGCTGATCCACGCAGAGGGGGGCAGCGCGCGACCGGCGGAGTAGTCGTCTTGGAGAGTGAGGTAGTTCGTGCGCATGGCCGGGTCGGAAATTTCCGTTTCGGGATGTTCGAATTGGAGCGCGGGCAAGACGCCGTGGGCTGCCGCGAAAGTCAGCTGAGTTTGGGGGGAGAGCGCTTGTGCGGCGAACTGTGTGGCCAGAGCGGGCTGCTTGGCCTCCGTATTGAGGACCAAGTAGTCGCCGTTGAGCAGTACCGCGCCTGTGGCGAGCGGTTTGCTCAAGATGATGTCTTTGCCCGGCGCTTTGCCTCGAGCGCTGAGGTAGCCCGAGTACCACTCGAAGCCCAAGACGACGGCGGCCGAGCCGCTGATCAGGCTGTCGAGAACGTCATCCGTTGCGACGTTGTTGCCGTTGCTGTCTGGGACTTGAGTGAGGCAGTCGTTCTCGGAATAGTACTGGAGCAATTCCAGAGTCGGGCGCATGTCCGACGCTGGGTCTTTCGAGGTAGCCAGGGTGACGTTCGAATCCAATAGGCCGAACAGCATGGCGGTGAAGACGGCGGTGTTCTCGTTCGCGTTCGGAGCGAGCGGCATAGCCAGCGGATAGGGCAAGCCCGCTGCATTCCCTCCGCCGTCTGCGTAGGCCTTGCACAGCTTCTTGTAGTCCTCCAAGGAGCCGGGAGGGCTGCCACTGAAGCCGAGCTTTTCGAGCGCGGCCACGCCAAAGAAGGCCGAATTGAGATGAAAGACGTCTAGTGGCACGCCGATCCAGTGGTCGTTTTGGATCATGGTCGGGAAGAGCAGCGGTGAAATCGTGTGCTTGAGAGCGGCGAGCTCTGGCTGATCGTCGAGGTTGAGCCCAACCGTGGAGCTCATCCAGACTAAGGTTTGCAACCCGGCGTCCCAGGAGCCGATCGAAGCGGGATCGCTAGGATTGAGCTGGCTCGCTCGGGTCTTGCCGCTGGTGGACAACGGTTTCAGAACGACGCTGACGCTCGGGTGATGAGCCGTGTAGCTGTCGATGACCTGCTGAAGTGCGCTCAGATCTTCGTTCGTGGAAAACCAATTGGCCAGCTCCAGCGTGGCGGGCATGGCCGCGGGCGCCTGATCGCTGGTTCCACATGAAATGACCCCACAGCCGGCAAGAAAGACGATGGCGGACGTTTTCATCGAGCGTCTCCGTGTTTTGATCTTTTGGTATCGCTTGGGGCGAGATTGTCTATCTGATTCGGTGTCTGTCAACTGGCCATTATCGCTGGCCTGTGTGAATCCGAATCCAGAACGGCGCGCTTCGCTCGAATGATTGAAGCCTCCCCACTGACGGGCCGGCGTGGCCGCAGCGCCGAAACATGGCTCGCCTGAGCGAACCACCCCAACGAACACCGCGGCAAGCGCGCACTTTTCAACGTGGCCTCAACCCAAATCCAAATCCGTCGGAGCAGCGACGCTGTCGACGCGCTGCACGACGGATGGTAACGCGTCTGCCTATGAAAGTGCTGGTCGCTGGACTCTTTGCAGTTCTGAGTGCGGGCTGCGGCTCACCGAACTCATCGAGTGCAACGCCTGGGGCGCAAGTCAGTTGCGAAATCGTCGACCATTGCCACCCCAGCGCCACTTCGCTCGAAGGTGAATTGTGCCCGTCGAGGATCTCGGATTCGAAATGCGGATCGGAGTACCAGGCATATATCAAATGTAAGTACTCTGATTGTTCTCCGCCGGACGGCGGTAGTTCGTGTACCGCACAAGAGCAAGCGTTCAGATTCTGTCGCGCAGGTCTGCCTCCGGATGCCGGCTGAGTTTGCCCGCACTGCATGGTGAAGTGGGCGTGGACGCATGTGGCAGGCTGTAAGCGGTGAGTGCAGCTGGCGTATTGTTTCCAGTGACGCTCTGAGCAAAGCTAAATTACCGCCGTTGCGTCGGCGGGAATGACGCACCTGTGTGCTAGGAGATCGCGCGATGATGAGAAGTGACCTCTTGGGAGTCTTCGCGTTGGCCGCGTTTTTCAGCGCCTGCGGTAGCGATGGCAACGGCGCCTCCCATTCGGATGGTGGCAGTGCCGGACAGAGCAGAGGCGGCGCCGCTCACGCGGGCGGTATCGGCGGCGCATCCGGGATGGGCGGGTCGGCGACCGGCGGTACTTCGACGAATGGTGGAGCGACGACCGGTGGCTCGGCGACTGGTGGTTCTGGGACAGGTGGCTCGGCGACCGGCGGCTCCGCGAATGGCGGCACTTCTGGGACAGGTGGCTCGACGACTGGCGGCTCATCAAACGGAGGTTCGTCAAACGGAGGTTCGTCAAACGGAGGTTCCGCAAACGGAGGTTCCGCAAACGGAGGCACTTCCGGAAAGGGCGGAGCCGCAAACGGTGGTTCATCGAGCGGTGGCTCGTCGAACGGTGGTTCTGGCGGAGTGGGCAGCACGAACTGGATCGGCACGTGGACGGCGTCGCCCTACTATGACTCGAACAACCCGCCGCCCGTTTCGCTCACGAACGCTGTGCTTCGTCAGGTGACCCGCGTCTCGATGGGCGGTAGCCGTATTCGGATCCAGTTCTCCAACTTGAGCGGCAACGGTGCGGTCGCGCTCAAGTCGGTGCACATAGCGCTGTGCAAGGCTACCCCCTCGGTGGACAGCACCATCGACGCAACGACCGAAAAAGCTCTGGCGTTCTCGGGAACGGCCAGCGTGACCATCGCTCAGGGCCAGGAGGTGTGGTCGGATCCGATCGACTTCGCGCTCCCTGCGCTCGGCAATCTCACCATCACGACTGCATTCGGCAGCGTGCCGGGCCAAGTCGTCGGTCACTCGGGCTCTCGAACCACGTCGTACATCAAGGCGAGTAGCACCGACGTGAGCGCAGCGAACATGTCTGGCTCAACGACGACCGATCATTGGTATTACATCAGTGGCATCGACGTACAGGCTGATGCTTCTGCCAAAGGTGTCGTCGCAATTGGCGACTCGATCACCGACGGCCGCGGTACGGACACCAACAAGAACAATCGCTGGACCGACATCCTGGCCGCGCGCCTTCAGGCGAATACCGCGACCAAGAACGTGTCGATGATGAATCAAGGCATTGGCGGGACCCCTCTGGTGGGCAGTGGCACCGCGGCTGAAGCGCGCTTCGCTCGCGACGTGCTCGGGATCAGCGGCGTCAAGTACGCGATCGTTCTCGACGGAGTGAACGACATTGGCTACTCCAACGACACGGCCTCGACGGTCACGGCGATGAAGAACGTGTACCAAAAGCTGATCACCCAGGCCCATGCCAAAGGGATCACCATCTACGCCGGAACCATCCTCCCGTTCGGCGGAAACACGATGGGCAACCCCGCGTACTACAGCGTGGCGCACGAGGATGCCCGCAAGCAGGTCAACACCTACCTCAAGAGCGGTGTATTCGACGGAGTTATCGATTTCGAAGCGGCGCTGACCGACGGCGGAGATCCTCCCAAGTTGCAGGCGGCCTACGCCGCGTGGACTCAAATGGATGGACTGCACCCAGGTCCGGCCGGCTATCAGAAGATGGGCGACTCGGTCGATCTGACGCTCTTCACCAAATAGTAAACGCGCACAGTCTCCGTCTCTACCAGCGTTGCCAGCTGCCGCGGCGACGCTGGCGGAGTGCCGTCAAAACGTGGCCAAGCCCCCAAGGCCAAGTCCCCCCTGGCCGACGCCGACCACGCCAACGCGAACCTGCGGTTTGGTCGCTGCTGCAGAGCCACCGTCGAGCTGCTTCAGATGCGTGCCATTGTGCGCGAACATGATCCAACCGACGGGAGTGGCGATTGCTCCCGCGAGCAGCACGACGAGGCCTGCTGTAGCCGCATCACGTTCATCTGACGATGTGCAGTTCGTGTCTTCACACATCTGAGACAGCACCGCTGGCGTCATCATGAGGAAGCCGGCCATGATGGCGATCGAGCCGCCGACGCCGAGTGCCAGTCCGGTCTTACGTGCGTTGTCGTCGCCCGGCTCGAATAGATACCGAGCGGACTGATTCACGCGCAGCGAGAGCTCCTTACGCTCCTGCGTAGTGTTGTCGCGGGCATACAGTGTGTACCTCCCGGGCCACGCCCAAAAGTCACAATACTGCTTGCAATGAGCGACGGTCGGTGAGCCGGGAGGCGCATCTTTGAACACCACTTCGAGCTCCGTGGACGGCGGCGCCTGAATGCTCAAATGAGCCGGATATTGCGGGAGATACCAGCCCGGCGGAGGTGTTTGCGCGTGCGCAGTTTCAGCGAGTAACAGGGCCGCCAGCGCGCACATCCTGGTCAATGGGCGAATCGTCTTCGAAAGCATGTTCCGCCTAGAGCAACCACTGAGCCAACACGCTCGACCAATGCGAGTGGCTCCGTCAATGACCGAAGCGAGACGCTCGAGTCGTTCTGCGCGCGGGCGCCTCCGGGCTTTGCGGCGCGCTGCGGGTGCTTTGCCCGCTCGCCCAACCCAATCCAACTTCAACTCAGAGAGTCTGACTTGTGGTTCTCGAGAGATTGAGAGTTTGGGGTAGCGGGCGCGGCGAGCATGGCTCGTCGCAAAGCTCGTGTTGCGGAGTGAGGAAGCGTTGATTGCATCTGCGGTCCGTCGACCTCGAGGGCAGACCGCACGCCTGAACTGGGCAGACCGCTCGCCTAAACTAGACGTAGCGATTACGTGGACCGCTCTTGATCTCGTCGACTGCGACGAGTGACGCGAACGAAAACGTGAGCGAATTGCTCGCGGTCTTCGCTCCGACCACGCATTTGAGGAATTGGTGACCGTCGAACTCGAGGTCGAACTGTGGAACTCCAGCGCTGATATCGAGGAACTTGCTCAATGCATCGACGTCACCTTGAAGCTCGCCCGTCAAGCCGTGGTGGACAACTGTCACTTCGAACGCTGAGCTGATCTGTGGGCGTTTCAAGAATACGATGGTTTTCGCCAAAGTGTGGCCGTCATGCGCGCGTGTGGACCCGCAGTCAACAACGGTTGCTCGAAACCGCCTTCAGTTATCGTGGCGAACCTCGCCATGGACCGGTTCATGCGGTCGCGTGGCGCCGCAGAGCAAAATTTGTCAACACGGATGAAAAGCTCACAGCTGCGCTCTGCGATGAGGCTCGGCGCAACCGCGCGCCTTAGGGTCCTCGAATGGCTAAGTCGATTGGTTTGTGACCGAAGTCAACGGCATCGGGTCCTACGTGCGCGGCACGATTTTGCGTTTTATGGACTGAAAGTAACCCGGACGTATCTTTTCGGGGGCGTCGTGCGTCGTCCGCCCATGAAGTCAAAAATCGACTCCGGCACGGCTCTGCTCACTGGGAAGGTTGCGGTTATCTACGGCGGTGGCGGCGCCATCGGCGGCGCTGCGGCGCTGGCTTTTGCGCAAGAGGGCGCTCGGGTGTTCCTCGCTGGGCGAACATTGGGGGCCCTCGAAGAGGTGGCGGAACGAATTCGGGCGCTCGGCGGCTCGGTAGACGTCGAGCGGGTCGATGCGCTCGACGCGCGCGCCGTCGAGGCACACGCCCAGCGCGTGGCGGAGCGCGCGCAGCGTATCGACGTGGTTTTGAATGCGATCGGGTTGATGCACGTTCAGGGGAAGTCGTTCGCCGACCAGACGCTCGATGAGTTCGAAGCGCCGATCATCGGTTACGCTCGCGCTCATTTCATCATCGCCAAAGCGGTCTCGCAGGTCATGACACGCCAGGGGACGGGCGTGATCCTCGCGCTGTCCACGCCCGGATCCGTGCTGCCGGGACCTGGATTCATGGGTTATGGAGTGGCCTGCGCGGCGCTCGAGGCCATGACTCGTCACTTGGCGGGCGAGCTCGGCGCGCACGGGGTGCGCGCTATTTGTTTACGCGCCGACGCCATTCCCGAGGCGCTCTCGCGTTCCCACAGCGCGCAAGTCTTCCGCGAAGTCGCGGCGAAGCACGGGCTCACGCCGGAGGGCATGCTGCAGGCGCACGCGGAGCGGGACACATTGCTTCGGCGCTTGCCGACGTTGCAGCAGGTGGCGCAAGCTGCGGCTTTTTTTGCTTCTGAGCGTGCGGCCGCGACTACCGGCGCGATCGTCAACCTCACTTGCGGCTCGCTGGTAGATTAAGGCCACTTGCATGGACGATCTCGCTGCCCTCACACGCACCGCCTATCGCCGCTTCAGTGAGCAATTCGAGCCGCTGCGCCCGGAGTTGTACCGCTACTGTCGACACCTCAGCCGCAGCCCCTGGGACGCCGAAGATCTGGTGCAGGATACGCTGGCGCGTGCGCTGGTCACCCTCGCGACTCAGCTCAAGCCGGAGATCGAGAATCCGCGCGCCTGGTTGTTCCGGGTCGCGACCAACTCGTACATCGATCGCACTCGGCGTGCGCGCGACGAGCAGGGTGAGCTGACAGAAACACTCCCACAGATCAGCGATCCGCGCGCCACGCGCGAGGCGGCGGGGACACTGATCGCTTCGCTCTCGCCTCAAGAGCGCGCCGCGGTGGTGCTCAAGGACGCATTCGATCTCGACCTCGCTGACATCGCGGGTGTGCTCGGAACCAGCGTCGGCGCGGTGAAGACCGCGCTTCACCGCGGCCGCAGCAAGCTCAGTGAGCCGCAAGCGGTTGAGCCGCGTGTGGCCGCGCCCGCGACTCTCGACGCCTTTTGTCGCGCGTTCGATGCCGGCGATCTAGCCGCGCTCACGGCCCTCTTGCTCGATACCATCACCGTCGAAATGCCCGGCTGCGCGATCGATCTGAGCCTAGCTGCGACGACTGATCCGCGCTCGGGCATCGCGTATCACACGCTGCTGTCGCCGCTCAGCGCCGGGGTAAACGCACGTCACCTGGAGGGCTACGACGGTCAGCGCGGGCGGAGTCAGCTCGTCTATCACCGCGGCGAGCACGTCGTTCTGCTCTGGTACGGGCACGCTGCGGGCGAGACCGTTCGCTGCGTCATCCGCAGCGAGCTTCAAGACGCGCGGATCTCCCGCCTGCGCATCTACTACTTCTCGCCCGAGCTCTTGATTGAAGTCGCGGGTGAGCTTGGCCTGCCCGTGCGAACCAACGGTTACGGCAACTAGGCCCTACGTGCTGCACACGCCAAAGTTGCGGCACGTGAGCCCCGCGCCGCAGGGGACGCGCGCGATCTCATAACCGTGCTGGCAGACCACGACTTCGTCGCCGTCGCAGGTGTCGGACGTGCTGCTCGCTCGGCACAAAGAGCTTGGTTCAGTTGCGCTGGCACACAAGGCGTCGAGCGGGTGGGGGCCGACGTCTGCGGAGCCGAGCGGGACACAAACTTTGGGATCCGGATCCGTCGTCGCGCAATCTTTGGTCGCGACCACGTAGCCTTCGCGACAGCTCGTCAGAGTGGTGCCATCGCAGAAACCTCGGCGCTGCTCGTCACAGCGTGGTTCGGGAGCCGCATCTCGTGCGCAGAACGCCGCGTTCGTCGTCGTGTCGAGTTTGCATTTTCCGGCGCCACATTCGGTGGCGTACCAAACGTCGTAGTCTTTGTGGCGGCCCGCGAGATTCGTGCAGTTCATGGCCACGTCGCCGTCGCAACGATATTGGCCACCGACGCATTGGTTATCGGGCTCACAACCGCCGAGTAGACTCGCGAGCATTGCCATGACCGCCGCTCGCACGGTGAGGGCGGGCATCCATGTCATAGTGCGTTCGAACTTCGAAGCTGGCATTGGGCAAGTTCTCCGTGCAATTCGCACGAGCGGCGTTTTCACGCCGCTTCATTGCGTTTCATCACGTGCCTGTTGCACGAGCCATGCCGCAAGGAAGTTCCACTGCGAGCGCAAGCGCGGGGCCGCAATCGGCTCGCGGCCCCGCGAAGTCGACTACTGCAATGTACAACCCGGTTGGGTAGTGCACTCGAGCGAGCTGATCGTGGAGCACTGAGCGGCGGTGCCGAGGCAGGCCGTCCACGCGCAGCCCACGCCCGCGCACGTGTTCGAGTTGCTGATCGTTTCGCATGCCGAGGCCGTGCCGGTGCACGTGCTGCCGCTCCAAGTGCAGCCTGGCGCTTGATTACACAGGTTTGCAGCGACGTGCGTCGAGCACGCCGCCGGAGTGCCGTTGCACGACGGATTCCAAGTACAGCCCGAATTGTCGCATGCAGTCGATGTCGCAAGGGTAGGACAAGCGCTGGGCGTGCCCATGCAGGATGTAGTGAAAACGCACCCCGCGATCTTGCCGCACGCCGTCGCATCGGCCGCCGAACTGCACAGCTTGGGCGAGCCCGAACAGGTGTTTGTCGAGGAGCAACCTTTCGCAACGCTACATTGCTGCGCGGAGAGGCTCGAGCAAGCGGTAGCGCTGCCTCCGCAGACGAGCGCTGCACCTCCCGAACCTCCGGAACCCGCACTCGCACCGCCGCTGCCGCCGGTGGAGATTGCGCCGCCGTTGCCACCAGTGATGACCTCGCCCCCGCTTCCGCTTCCGCCCGCGGTCGTGCCGCCGGAGCCGCCGTTCGAGCCATCGCCACCAGAGCCGCCTCCCGTGCTCATTTCACCGGCCTGCCCCGCTTCTGCCCCCGTGTCGCCCGCCATCGCGCTGCCCCCGTCCCCCATGCCCGCGCTGTTGGTCATTCCTCCGCTGTCGCCGCCTGCTCGGTTGCCTGCGCCCGCCGCACTGCGCCCGCCGCTATTCTTGCCTGCATTGGCGGAGGTTCCGCCGCTGCCAGCGCTCGTTTCGTCGCTCGAGCTGCAGCTCGCGGATGCCAACAAAACGGACGGGACGAGCAATAACCAAGCTGCTTTTCTCATATTCTAGTTGCCTCTTTGGGTTCAGGATTCAGCGTCCGCGAGAGATTCGCAGCGCGCGAGTAAGCGGTGAGACGAAACGACGATCGCGCCAACCGTGCGTGCAAGCGTGAGCGAACCGTGCCCCCTGGCTCGTCTGGTTTTGAAAGTGAAGCGCGCAGCGATTGCAAATCATCGCGTATAGGTGGCGCGCTTTCCAGGTGTGACAGAGCGCCTGAACCTGAGTGAACGGCACCGATGCTGGCGGTGCACAAATGACAAACACCCCCGACGCCGGCTCCTCAGAGAGCTTGGCACTTGGTACTTGATTCACGACGCCCGACACCATCGCGTTCCCTTTCTGCGCGTTGTGGCCGCACAGTCAGTGGCAACGGTTCGAGCAACTTATGAGGTGGAGTGATGAAATATTTCAGTTGTGTGGGCCGCACGCGCACCGTCGGATCGACGGGGAGCGAGACGGGCGGCTGCCGCAAGACTCAGGAAACCTGTAGTGCAACGTGCGCGGCAGTTCGGCGCGTGCTCTAGTACGCGGAATGAGGGGTCCGCGCCTACTGCTGGGTGTCTCTTTGGCGGTGGTTGCGTGCGGCGGTAGGGCAGCGCATGACACGCCGCGCGCGGCGCTGCTATCCCCGCATTCCGGGATCAGTTGTAGTACGTGAACTTGAGTGCGGTCGCGCCGCCGGTGAATTGCACGAAGTAGTCGCAGCCCGGGTTCGCACCTTGTTTGAGGATCGCTTCGTCGTAGTTCGCGGTCAGCGAGTCGGTGCCGGAGGCCGCGCAACTCGCTGAGAACGAGAACGGCACTGGATAAGCCGCGGTGCCCGGTTGCGCCTGAAGCAGGATTTTGACGGTGGCCCAGCTTGGGTTCACCGCGAGGCGCACGCACTCATTGGCCTTGCCGACATAGGTGGTCGTGGTTGCGACGGTTGCCACGGAATGCGCTGCATCGCACGGCGTGGTGCTCGAGCCGCCTGCGGCTCCCGAAATGCCGCCCACACCGCCGCTTGCTCCGCCGCCACCGACGTTCATGCCGCCTGTACCGGCACTGGCACCGCCGCTGCCTCCGGAGCCGCCATTCGCGCCCGTGCCGCCCGAGCCAGCGCTCGCGCCGCCGCTCCCAGCAGCACCAGCACTCGCCGCGCCGCCAGCGCCGCCACTCGTACCACCCGCCCCAGCAGCACTCGCTCCGCCGGTTCCGGCGCTCGCGCCTGCGCTACCACCCGTGCCCGCAGCCGCGCCTGCGCTGCCGCCCGCGCTCGCACCCGCCGTGCCTCCGACGTTGGTGCCCGCGCTGCCGCCAGTGCCTGCGCTCGAGCCGCCGCTACCGCTCGCTCCCGCGCTCCCACCCGCCGTGCCGCCCGTGCCAGCTCCACCCGCGATTGCACCCGCGCTCCCACCCGCTCCAGCGAGTGCGCCTGCGGTACCGCCGCTGCCCGCGTTGCCGCTTGCGCCCCCGGTGCCTCCGAGTTCGGCCACGCCCGCGGTCCCGCCGCTGATGATCGCGCTGCCACCCGTGCCGCTGCCAGAGACGCCACCGCTGCCTGCCTTGTTGCCCGAGCCTCCGTGCGGTATCGGGATATCCGAGTACACGTCGTCACTCGCGCTACACGCGATGGCCAGCAACACTGGCAAGGCCACGCAAGCGTAACGAGCACCGGCACGAAGAGTTCGCATTTGCATGCGCGCAACTCTCGCAGAAGTAGTGCGCTTCAGAAAGATCCGAACGCACGAATCGACGCGCGCGCCGAGCCGGTGCGCGAAATTTCGAAGGAATTAACCCTTACTAATCCCACGCTCAGGGGTGGACTCGCTGGAACCAATCACGCGCAAGGTGGCCGCGATCGCGCGTGGAATTCTGACGCGCAGCGAGGTGCGTTGCTGGATCATGAGCGCCCCAAACCCCAATTGGCGCGGCTGGATGACGGGCAATGTTCGAGTCTGCAATAGGCTCGAAAGTGATCGAGTTGCAGCAGCAGCGCTGAATTCTAGGCTGCGGGTGTGAAAAATAGCCGGGAAAATTGGCCAAAAAGTCGCGGAACGGTCGGGGCGAGCGGCGGACTTTCGGAGCGAAGGCTGCGATACTGAGTGCGGTTTTGGTGGCGAGGAATTGGGGCATCACATGGCAAGACACGTAACTCGACGAACGTTTCTGCGTGGCCTGGGCGGAGCTTGCGTCGCGGCTCCGTTCTTGAGCTCCGTTGCCGAACGCGCGCTGAAAGCAGAGGGGCTCGCGCAGCCCAAGCGCTTGATCGTGATGTACACGCCCTACGGCTGCATCACGAACCGCTTCTTTCCGTCGAAGTCTCATGGGCCGCTGACGGCTGAAGATCTGCAAGCGACGACGCTGAAGCACCTCGCGCCGTACGCCAGCAAGTTACTCTTACCGCGCGGCATCCGCGCGATGAACGAATGGACCGCGAAACTGGTGCGCGGGCAGGGCAATGACATGCACACGCAGATGTCGTCGTCGTTCTTGACCTGTCAGCCCGTCACACCGAACAGCGATGATCCCTTCAGCTTCGACACGGGTACGCTGTGGGCGCCGCAGCCCGTGGGTCCGTCGTTGGATCACGTCATGGCGCAACAGCTCAGTCCCAACGGGACGCCGATCTTTCTACGCGTGGGCAACACGCAGGATACTGCAACGTCTGCCATCTCTTGGTCTGCGGCAAAGACCAAATACCCGGGCATCAACCTGTCGCAGCTCTACAGCACCCTCACCAATACGATGGGGGGCACGCTCAACCCGGACACGTACCAAACCCTACGCGGAAAGAGCATCATCGATATCGTGCGCCACGACTTGGACTCGTTCGCGCGGGCCGATATGAGCCGCGCCGATCGCAACAAGCTCGAGGCTTGGAAACAGCTGCTCGACGAAACCGGGCGTGGCGTCAAAGCTTGCAGCACTGATGGCGCGAGCGCGCTCGGGATAACTCAGGCGAACATCCAGACCGCGTCGAAATTCAGCTCCAGCTCGTCAGGGACGGACTCCCTCACTCAATCCGTGACCGATAGCCTGGACGCCGCGGATATCCACTCGAATTTGGCCGTGCTGGCCGCGCTGTGCAACGTGAATCCGGTGATCTTCGTGAGGTATCCCGCGAACTTCATCTTCACTGGGCTCGGCATCAATGGAGACTCTCACAATCTTTCGCATCGCCTCGACAACGCTGGGTTGACTGGATCTTGCCTGCCCAACGCGATCGCGTCTTTGCTCAAAGTAGATGATTACTATGCGCGCAAGTTTGCACACCTCGTCGGTCTACTGAACGAGGTTGATGAAGGCGATCAGAAGCTGCTCGATCACACGGCCGCTGTTTGGCTGCAGGGGCAGTCGGACGGGCTCGCTCACAACCTCAACAATCTGCCGATCGTTCATGCCGGTAGCTGTGGGGGGTACTTCAAGAACGGTTGGGCCGTGAATCTCGACGGCGGTTCGCCCACGCTGAGCGGAGGCAATAGCGAGCTCTACTGCGCTGATGGAACTGCGACCGACCGGGTAGACGGAGTCGCGCAACTCACCGGAACTGACCCGACCTTGGCGAACGCGCCGATCAACAAGTACTACTGCAATTTGATGAACGCCCTCGGAGTGAAGGCGGGCGCGGACGGGTTTCCGGCGGTGGGCGGCACGGCCGAGGTCACGCGCTACGGCATGTACGACAAGACGGAGGACTTCATCCACGGCGGGACGAATCCAGCAATGATTCACGATCCAGGAGAATTTGCGGCGCTCAGAGCATGACCGGCTGCGCGGGGTGCTAAGACTCTAAGGCGAATTCGAAACGTGCACGAGCAAAGTCACGACGGCACAAGCGAGCGTTACGAACAGCAGTCGCATGCCCCAGGTACGTCGCGACGGGGCCGGGGACGACGGCGCGAGCGAGACGAGTAGCGAGTAGCGCGGTGGAGTACTCCAGAACACATCTTCTTCCGTCGCTGCCCGAGGAGCTGTCAGATCGGGCACGCCGTCGCCGAGATCGCGCAGCCAATCTGCAGGCGGCGGAATGACGGGAGTCACTCGTGACACCAACTCGTCAGCTTCATCCAAGGCTAGGGAGGCTCCCCGCTGCTCAGTGACTCGCGACACGATCGAAAGTTCCTTTCTGCGTATTGAGTCCGCACAGTGAGTGGCGAACGCTGCGCGGGGCTTATTAGACACGTGAGGGAAACACGCAATCGTGTGGGCTTCGCCACGGAAACCTGCGATAGTCACCGCAACAGGAAAAGGGGCAGCAGATGGCAAGGCAGGTGACTCGAAGGACGTTTCTGCGAGGCCTCGGTGGCGCGTGCGTGGCTGCGCCGTTCCTGAGCTCAGTGGCAGAGCGCGCCGTTCACGCGCAGGCGATGACTCCGCCGAAGCGGCTGATCGTAATGTTTACGGAGTACGGCTGCATCACGAACCGGTTCTTCCCGGCGAAGTCACATGGGCCGCTCAGCGCGGCGGACCTACAAGGCACGACGCTGAAACACCTCGCTCCATACGTCGACAAGCTGCTGCTGCCGCGCGGCATCCGATCCATGAACGAATGGACGACCGATCTGTCTCTGGGGCAGGGGAACGACATGCATACCGAAATGGCAGCATCGTTCTTCACCTGCACGCCGGTGACGCCGAATAGCGACGAACCGTTCAGTTTTTCCACGCCCACCCTGTTCATCCCTAAACCGAAGGGGCCGTCGCTGGACCACGTGATGGCCAAGCAACTCAGCCCGGATGGCGCGCCCCTGTTCATGAACGTTGGATCATCCACCCAAAACCCGCGCACGGCGATCTCGTTTCCCGAGGGCGATCAGGTCGGCTACTACAACGGGCTCACGCTCGCCAATGCGTACACGGCGCTCACTGGGCTGATGCAAAGCAACGCTTCGATGTCGCCGGATGCGTATCAAGCGAGCAAGGGTAAAAGCCTGATCGATCTCGTGCGCCACGATCTAGATTCGTTTGCGCGCGTCGATATGAGCAAGTCCGACCGCAATAAGCTCGAGGCCTGGAAGCAACTCTTGGACGAGACGAGCCGCGGCGTGATGGCGGCCTCGTGCAGTGCCGACGGCGCGACCTCCTTGGGCGTGACGAAGGCGAACGTCGATCTTGCAGCTAAACAATCGTCGAGCTCGGACGCGGAAGACACGCTCACGAAGCGCGTCACGGATGCGCTGGACGGGGCGGATATCTATTCGAACTTCGCCGCACTCGCGGCGCTCTGCAATCTGAACTCGGTGATCTTCCTGAAGTATCCGTCCGCTTTCCTATTCAAAGGGCTCGGACTACATATCGACGCGCACGGCCTGTCTCATCGCATCGGCAACGCGAACTTGCAGGACCATTGCCTGCCGGGTGCGCTCGAGATGCTGTACAAGATCGACGACTACTATGCGAGAAAGTTTGCCCACCTGGTGGATGTGCTGAACGGCATCGACGAAGGAGATCAGAAGCTGCTCGATCACACCGCGACAGTCTGGTTCCAAGGGCAGTCGGATGGGCTGGCTCACAACCTCAACAACTTGCCGATCGTTCAGGCCGGCAGCGCGGGCGGCTATTTCAAAACCGGTTGGGCCGTGAACGTCGAGAACGGTTCAGCCACGCTCACCGGCGGCAACAGTGAACACTTCTGTGCTGACGGCACCGCGACCGACATGGCCGACGGCGTCTTCAAACTGACTGGAACCGACCCGAGCTTGGCCAACGCACCGATCAACAAATACTTTTGCAACTTGATGAACGCCATGGGCGTCAAAGCTGGTGCAGATGGTTTCCCGCTCGTGGGCGGCACAGCCGAGGTCAGCCGCTTCGGCATGTACGACAAGACGGAGGACTACGTTCACGGCGGCACAGCGCCGGCCATCATTCACGACCCGGGCGAATTCAGCGCGCTCAGGGCGTGAGCTGCGGGGCACGCAGAAAGCCGTTCACGTGCCGGAATAGCTCGTCTGGCAGAAATGGCTTGGGAATGAACTGCTCGTGCGCTTGGAGTACACGCAAGCTATCTCGCTCAGCGTAGCCGGACATGAATAGCACTTTCAAATTCGCGTTGCGCAAGCGCAGCGAGTCGGCGAGCTGAACCCCGCTGATGCCGGGCATGACGATGTCGGTCACCAGTAGATCGATGGGATCGCCGTGGGCTTCAGCCAGGGTGACAGCCTGGACGCCATTTTTTGCCTCGAGCACGCGATAGGCTCCGAGGCGCAGCACCTCCGCGAGCAGACTCCGCACATCGTCCTGATCGTCGACCAGCAGCACGGTTTCGAGCGCAGCGCGGCAGGGGACGTGATCGCTGATCGGCGTGTTGCTGGGCGCGAGTGCGACCTGTGCGGCCTCGGCGCTGGCGCGCGGCAAGTACACCGTGAAGGTGCTGCCTTGTCCCTCCGAGCTCACCACAGTGATGCTGCCGCCGCTCTGGCGAACGATGCCCTCGACGCTCGCCAGACCGAGCCCAGTGCCCCGCCCGACCTCCTTGGTCGTGAAAAAAGGCTCGAAAATTTGGGGACGAGTGGCAGGCGAGATGCCGCTGCCCGTGTCGACGACTGCAAGTGCAACGTACGCGCCCGGCGCGAGGCCTTCGATGGGTGCAAGCTCGGTGACCTGCGCGTCGAATGTCTGGAGCGTGATGCGCCCGCCCTCGGGCATCGCGTCGCGCGCATTCAGGATCAAGTTCATCAGTACTTGCTCGAGCTGCCCGGAATCGGCCAGCATGGGCGATTGGGCTTCGAGCACGGTGACAATCTCGATCGGTTCGTCGATCACACGCTCGAGCATGCGGCGCGTGCCCTCCACCACCGCGTTCGCGTCCACCGCTTGCGGGCGCAGCATTTGACGCCGGCTATAGGCCAGCAACTGGCGTGTGAGCTCTGCCGCGCGCTTGGCGCTCGAGACCACGATGTCCGCGTGGAACGCGAGCGTGGGCTCATTGGCGCTTCGCTGGAGAATGTCGGCGTGACCCATGATCACCAGCAAGCGATTGTTGAAGTCGTGCGCCACGCCGCCCACGAGCCGGCCAATCGTTTCCAACTTCTGCGCTTGAAATAGGCTGTCTTGTAGCCTTTCTCGCGCTTCGACTTCGTGTTGCCGCTCGTGAACGTCGGCACACGTGAGCACGCCGTAGCGCACGCGGCCCTGCGAATCACGCACCGCGCTGTACGCCAGCTCTCCCCAACGCACCTCGCCGTTCTTGCGCACGAAGCGCTTGCGCAGGCGGTACATGCTGGTCTCTCCAGCTACCACGCGCTGCAAGTGTGTCAGCTCGGCATCGCGGTCGTCGGCATAGGTCGTGTTCAGCCAAAACTGGTACGGGTCGGTGCTCAGCAGCTCTTCGCGCTCGTAGCCGAGAAAATCACAATAAGCCTGGTTCGTGTCGAGGAAGCGATTGAGCTCGAACGACGCAATCAGGAAGCCCACCAGCTCGTTGTCGAGCATCGATTGATAGCGCTCGCGCTGTTCTGCGAGTTCGTGCTTCAGGCGCCAATTTTCGGCGCGTAAGCG
Organism: Polyangiaceae bacterium; assembly: GCA_035634635.1. Lineage (GTDB taxonomy): Bacteria > Myxococcota_A > Polyangia > Polyangiales > Polyangiaceae > PMG-095. The sequence continues at coordinate 74,108 of DASQCO010000108.1, read as the reverse complement.
CGCAAGCTCATCGGACTGTTCGACCATTTGTGTGACTAGGCTACCGTTCAGCCAGGGGTGCTGCAAATGAAGAGCAGCGATAGTCACTCTTCTGGGTCATTGGCGCGCCGGGGTCCGCGAAATCGTACGATATTCGGCCCAACAAGCGCGACAGCGCCACTCGGCGCAAACCAGCCCGGAGGCGTCCGTTTTACGACTCAGCCGCCAGCCATGTTTGAGGCTCAGCAGCGTGATCGAGCCGTCGCCGGAAACGGGCGGCGCGGCACCGCAGCCGACGCACTTGCGCTCGGCCGGCCGAGGAGCATCGGGATCTCGAGTCACCGGACGATTTGACCCCAGCGTTCGCGGATCTCGTCGAGCGACCAGCGCTCGCCTTTCGGCGCGACGCCATCGGTCATGGCGATCTCGAAGGCAGAGAGCTGACTGCCCTGCACGTGAATGATTTGTCCGGTGAGATGTGCTGCCGCGTCGGACACGAGGTACGCCGAGATGTCAGCGCAGAAGTCCGGCGACATCAACTGTTCTGCGTTCGGAAAGTCCATCAGCGGTAGTCCCGCAGTCAGTCGCGTGTAGGCCATTGGGCTCAGGATGTTGACGGTGATCCCGAATTCGGCGAGCTCTTGCGCGGCGCTCAGTCCGAAGCCGCAAATGGCCGCCTTGGCGGCGCAGTAGCTCGAGACCTGACTTGCGCCTTGCAGACCGAGCTGGCTCGAAACCATCAGCACCCGACCGGGGCTCTTGCGACTCTTGAGGTGCCGTACGAACTGTTGCGTACATAGAAACGTGCCGCCCAGCATCGTGCGGAGTTGTGCGTCCCAATCTTCATCGACGATGCTATCGATCGCGCCTTCTCGCACGATGCCCGCATTGGTAACCAGCACGTCGACCTGACCGAACGCTTCGAGTGCAGCGCCAAAGAGAGCCTCGACTCCACGGCGCGTCCCGACATCCTGGTGATCGGCCGATGCTTGGCCGCCCGAGGCCCGAATCTGTTCGGCGATGGAATCAGCCACGCTCGCGTCGTGGCCAGTTCCGTTGGGCGAGCCGCCCGTATCGTTGATCACGACGCGAGCCTGCTCGCGCGCGAGCCTCATGGCGATGGCTTTGCCAATTCCGCGTCCCGCCCCCGTCACGATCGCCACTTTGCCGCTCAGTGCACCCATTCTGTCGTCCTTTCCGTTCTATCCGAGGCCGTAGAATTGCGCGCAGCACGCTGCAGCAAAAAGCCGGCGAGCTGACGTGAGATCTGCTAACCCTATCAAACATCGGTAGCGCCTGATATGGCGAGGGGTGCTTACTGGGTACGCAGATGTCAGCGTTCGATTCCGATACTACGAATCGCCCTTGTACTCCGGGCCCGGCCCCGGCATCCGGACCATTGTGTGACGTCGACGGCGAATGTGTGACGCACACCGGTGTCGGCCGCGATACCAATTCGACGGTTCGGACACACGCGGAGCTGGCGGATACCGTCCACAACGCGGCGATTCCAACCGCGGACCAGGCCGATCAGTTGCAGCGTTGGCTCTCGTTTCTCGAGCCGCGCTTCGCGTGCGGCGAGCGACATAGCTCGACCCATGCCAGCTGGGTGTTCCGCGGCGTCGAGCGTGATTCGAACACCGCGGTCGCGGTGAAGCTGCTGAAGGACTCGCGCCGCGAGCTGCGCAATGCGTTTAGCGTAGAAGCGCTGCTGCTCTCGCAACTCGAGCACCCAGGGATCGTGCGCTATATGGCGCACGGCGAGCTCGCTGAGGGCGGCGCGTACATCGTCACGGAGTGGCTCGAGGGTGAAGAGCTCGGCGCGCGGCTCGCCCGCGGTCCGCTAGCCGTTGGCGAAGCCATCACACTTGTCGCGCGCGCCGCGAACGTGCTCGCTGCAGCTCACGAGCGCGGCATAGTGCACCTCGATCTCAAACCGTCGAACCTGTTTCTCGCCGACGGCGATCTGGCGAATATTCGCTTGCTCGACTTCGGTATCGCGCGGCTGACTCGCTCGGTCGTCTCTGATCCGGATGAAGACTTCGTTGCCGGCACACCCGGCTACATGGCGCCCGAGCAAGTCTTGGGTGAGGCGCTCTCGCCGGCGACGGACGTGTTTGCGCTCGGCTGCGTGCTGTATCGCTGCATTGCGGGTCGTCGGATCTTCGAAGGCAACCAGATCGAGCTGATGACGAAGACCGTCGAAGAAACGGTGCCGCTCTTAGGTTCAATCTTGGCTGATGTTCACCCAGTGCTCGATCAGCTGCTGGCGTCGATGCTGAATCCCGATCCAGCCAAGCGGCCCGCCGACGCCACGCAGGTACTCGCCGAAATCGCCGCGCTGCCGCCTGAATTACTGGATGATATTGCGCCTTCGGCCCGAGCACTGTTGAGCCCGAGTGGCCTCACCGTAGCCGAGCGTGTGCCCACGACCGTCGTGCTCGTGCGCCACGCCCCGGCCGATCGAGCCGCGCTCGCGAGCAGCGCTGACGGGCGCAAGCGCTACTCGAGCTACTTCGAAACGCTCGCTGACGGCAGCTGGATTGCGCTTCCGCGCGGCAACGCGACGCTGCTCGATCAATCCCTACATGCGGCCCGCCTGACGCTCGATGTGCGGGCTCAGTGGCCACGCGCAGCGATTGCGGTGGTCGCTGGGCGAACCGTCGACCGTGCGGCGACGCCGCAGTTGCACGAGCTCCTCGCTGAAGCCGAGGCTTGCGTGGCAAGCGCTCGAGCGGGACAAATCCTGCTCGATCCGGCCAGCGCCGCGCTCGTGTCGGACAAATTCCTGCTCGCCGAAGTGGAGTCGGGGGCGCTATTGCTGGCCGAGCGCAGCGCGTCACTGGCTGAGGATCGCTTTGCTGGCAGCACTCCGTGCCTCGGTCGTGAAGCAGAGCTGACGAGTCTGCTTTCGCTCGCCCGCGACGCTTTCGAACGCTCGAAGGCGCGAGTGGTGCTGCTCACTGGCCTGGCTGGTATCGGAAAATCCAGCCTTTTGGCGGAGTTTTTGCGACGCATCGTGCCGTCTGCAGGCGGCGAACGCCCGACGGTCTGGTCGGTGTACGCCGACCCGATGAGTGCGGGCTCGGCATTGCACCTGGTGTCGGCGATCGTGGAAGCCGAGCCCGGCCCGGCGAGTTCGGGGCTGCTTAGGCTGCTCAATCCCGACGAGCCGGATTCGATGCGCGCGGGTGAGCTTCGACCCGCAGGTTCGGTCGAAGCCGTGCATCGTGCGCTCACCGAGCACGTCGAGGCGCGGCTCGCCCAGGGACCATTGTTGTTGTGCTTGGAGGACATTCACTGGGCCGATCTCGGCAGCTTGCGCGCAATCGATCACCTCCTTTCCGCTCTCTCCGACCGGCCCTTGCTCATTGCCGCCACCGCGCGACCAGAAGTGCACGAGCTGTACCCAGATTTGTGGCAACGCCGATCGGTGCAAGATCTCCGTCTGAGCGAGCTCTCGGAGGCCGACGCCGAGCGCGTCGTTGCGCTGCGCCTCGGCCCCGCACCGGGCGACGTTCGCGCGAGAATCGTACAACGCGCTCGTGGCAACGCCTTCTTGCTGCATGAATTGATTCGCGCAGAGGTTGAAGGACGCGGTGACGAAATCTCGGAGACCGCGCAGGGTGTGGTTCAGAGCCGTCTCCGCGCGCTCGCTCCGGATGCGCGGCGCGTGCTGCGCGCGGCCAGCATTTTGGGCGACCCCTTCACGCCTCGTGGAGTGACCTTCCTGCTCGGTGAAGGTTCCGACGAGAGCGACGTGGAGCGCTGGCTGAATTTGCTCGTCTCACGTGAAGTGCTGCGCCGACGCGACGACGCTCAGCCGAGCAAGACAGCACTCGTGTTTGCACACGCCCTGATGCGCGACGCGGCCTACGATCTGCTCACTGAGTCCGATCGCACCCTCGGTCACCAATTGGCCGCACGCTGGTTCGAAACCGCCGAGCGCAGCGATCCAATGATTACTGCGTTGCACCACGCTCGCGCCGGCGACAGCGCGGGCGCCGGCCGCTGGTATTTCCGCGGCACGCTGGAAGCCTTCAAGATCGGGGACTTCAGCGCGACGACTGGGGCCGCCGAGCAGGCGTTGGCTTGCGAGCTCAATCAACAGCAACGGGGCCACGTCCAAGCCGTCGCCGCGCACGCTTACCGCTTGCTCGGCAACGTCGAACAATCCAAACGACTATCAGCCGACGCGTTGCGCTCGCTGCCGCCCAATTCGCCGCTCTGGAGAGAAGCCGCGCGCACCGCGATGATGGCCGGCGCGAGTACCGGCCGTCACCGCGATGGTTGACTAGGGTTGATGGTCACGCGCCACGTCTCATCGCGGCAAAGCCTTCGGCGTCGCGGACGAGGGAGAGGGGAGAGGGACTAACCGCCGAGCCGCAGCTGATGATTCTACACAAGGACGCTTGTCGAGGTTTCTGGCCCTGAGGGGGCCGGCGGGCGTGGTGATGCGCGGCGCGACTCCACCGGTGGAGTCGGAATGCGCGTGCGTCGCGGCTCGCGCGGCACCTTGGTGGTTCGTGGGTTGTTCGGCGCACCACTGCGGGAGCACTGGCTCTACGTGGGCCGGCGAGGGTGGGATGCGGCGGGACTCCACCGGTGGAGTCGGAATGCGTGTTCGTCACGGTGCGCGCGGGAGCGTCGTGCGGCGTGGGTTATTTCGGGGCGCCGCTGTGGGGGCGTTGGCTCCACGGGGAGGTTTCGGGCAGCGTCGTGCGGCCTCGCCAAGTGGTGCGCGCATGCAAGGGATGCTTGGTGAACGCGCGGAGGGTGGAGCGCGCGCCACCGGCACCCGAAAGGGAGGGTGGCCGCTTACTCTCCGAGAGCACGCCGCAAGCTCGCCCGTGTCCCCGCACCGCCGTCAGAGATGTGACCAATCATAAGAGACGCCAAGGAGAGGGAGAGGAGAGAAAAAGAGTTAGGGTTCGCTATCCACGACAAGAGGAGTCGCTGAATGGCGTACGACGTTCGCGAGCGACGAGGATGTCACATTGACGGAAACGCGCGGTACCCAGCGCTGCGATGTGCCGCACAATGCAACCCCATCTCCTTCTCCCTCTTCTGGCGTTTTGGCGGCCAATCCCCCTTCGCTGCGCGTGTCCCAAGGACGTGATCGCGTGCCCGAACGCGCGCCTTCGCACAGCGTCCCGCGACGGGAACTGCGCGTGATTCGAGGTGCGTGGCTGGATTGTGAGCGCCCACTCTTCACTCGGGCTTGAGGTGAGGCGCGCGTGACTGTGCGCGGGAGGGGTCGGTTTCGGCTTGGAAAGGGCGTTTTGGGGGACAATTTGGGAAGGGCGGGGTACGCTCTGCGACCTGATGACTTACCGCAGCAGCACCACGACTCAAGGCCGCAACATGGCCGGCGCGCGTTCACTTTGGCGAGCGACCGGGATGAAGGATGCGGACTTCGACAAGCCGATCATCGCCATTGCCAATAGCTTCACGCAGTTCGTTCCGGGTCACGTGCATTTGCACGACGTCGGGCAGCGCGTGAAGAAGGTGGTCGACGCGGCGGGCGGCTGGGGCGTGGAGTTCAACACCATCGCGGTGGATGACGGCATCGCGATGGGTCACGGAGGCATGCTGTATTCGCTGCCGAGCCGCGATCTGATCGCCGACAGCGTCGAGTACATGGTCAACGCGCATTGCGCGGACGCGCTGATTTGCATCTCCAATTGCGACAAGATCACGCCCGGCATGTTGCTCGCGGCCATGCGCTTGAACATCCCGACGATTTTCGTCTCCGGTGGCCCGATGGAAGCCGGCAAAATCGTGGGCACGCACGACCGTGACGGCAAGGCCTTGGTGCGCAAGCTCGACCTGATCGATTCGATGATCGCCTCCAGCGACGCCAAGGTGAGCGACGCCGAGCTGAAAGAGATGGAGCGCTCCGCGTGCCCGACCTGCGGCTCGTGCTCCGGCATGTTCACCGCGAACAGCATGAATTGCTTGAACGAGGCGCTGGGCTTGGCCTTGCCCGGCAACGGCACCCTACTCGCCACGCACGCGCGCCGCTGGGAGCTGTTCGCTTCGGCCGGTGAGCGCATCGTGCAGATGGCCAAGCGCTTCTACCTCGAGGGTGACAGCACGGTTTTGCCGCGAAACATCGCGACCTTCGACGCCTTCGAGAACGCGATGACGCTGGACATCGCCATGGGCGGCTCGACCAACACCGTGCTGCACATCTTGGCCATCGCCGAAGAGGCGGGCGTGAATTTCAAGATGTCGGACATCGATCGTTTGTCCCGCAAAACGCCCAGTATCTGCAAGGTGGCGCCATCCTCCAGCTATCACGTGGAAGACGTGCATCACGCGGGCGGAATCTTCACCATCCTCGGCCAGCTCGACAAAGCCGGCCTTATCCACCGCGAAGTGCATACGATTCACACCAAGACGATGGGTGAAGCGATCGACGCCAACGACGTGCAACGCCCGACCGCGACGGCCGAGGCCATGCAGCGCGCGCTCGCCGCGCCTGGCGGCGTGCCGACGCAGGTCGCGTTCTCGCAGGACAAGTACTTCCCGAGCATCGACAGCGATCAGGAGAAGGGCTGCATTCGCGACGTGCCCCACGCCTACACCACCGAGGGCGGGCTCGCGGTGCTGTACGGCAACATCGCGGTCGATGGCTGCATCGTGAAGACCGCGGGCGTGGACGAGTCGGTTTGGAAGTTCGAAGGCCCCGTGCGCCTGTTCCACTCTCAGGACGCCGCGTGCGACGCGATCTTGAACGATCAGATCAAAGAGGGTGACATCGTAGTCATCACCTACGAGGGCCCGAAAGGCGGACCGGGCATGCAGGAAATGCTGTATCCGACCTCGTTTTTGAAGGGCAAAGGTCTGGGCAAGGCGTGCGCGCTGATCACGGACGGGCGCTTCAGCGGCGGCACGTCGGGCCTCAGCATTGGGCACGTGTCGCCCGAGGCCGCCGAAGGCGGCGCTATCGCGTTGGTCGAAGAAGGCGACCGCATCTTGATCGACATCCCCAACCGCCGGCTCGAACTCTTGGTCGATGAGCGCACCCTGGCCAAGCGCCGCGAAGCCGCCGAAGCGCGCGGGCGCGACGCCTTCCGCCCGAACCGCGACCGCTACGTTTCAACAGCACTGCAAGCCTACGCACTGATGACCACCAGCGCTGCCCGCGGCGCGGTGCGTGATCTCACGCAGCTGACGCAGCTGACGCAGCCGAAGCAGGCCCGGTAAAGCGATGACCACACGCGTGCTGCTGATTCGGCACGGAGCGACCGTGCTCAGTGCCGAAGACCGCTTCGCCGGCGCGACCGACGTGGCGCTTTCCGAAGAGGGCGAAGCGCAGGCTCGCGCCCTCGGCGAGCGCCTTGCCGAGGCCGAAATCGCAGCGGTGTACGCGAGCCCGATGCAACGCACGATCGCAACGGCGAATTTCGTCGCAGCCCCGCATCAGCTCCCGGTGATCACCGATGCCGGGTTGCGCGAGATCGATCATGGTCGCTGGGAGCAGCTCACGCGCCGTGAAGTCGAACAGCGTTTCCCAGACGAGTATGCCAATTGGGAAGCAGACCCATTCACGTTTGCTCCGGAAGGCGGCGAATCTGGATTGAGCGTAATGGCGCGCGCACTGCCCGTACTTCGACGCATCGTGGTGGCGAATACCGACAGGACCGTCGCTATCATCTCCCACAAAGCGACGATTCGGCTGGTTCTGTGTAGTCTGCTGGGCATCGACGCCCGCGGTTATCGCGATCGTCTCGACCAATCCCCGGCTTGCCTCAACGCGCTCGACTTCAAGGACCCCGTTCGAGCGCGTCTGGTCGTGTACAATGACACGTCCCACTACGCGCTTCGCCCAGCCAAAACGCACTCTCGTTTATCGAAGTGGTGGGGTTAACCCACACGGGTACGCTCACTCCAGCCGCGGGGGCAGAGATCAAAAACCGAATCCCAATCTGTGACGCGATTCCAAGGCCTGCGCAATTTTGATGTTTTGGGAGACTTTGCGGTATGTTTCGAGCGCGAGTTGGCGCCGGCCGCGCCCCATGCGCGCACGACCAACTACAACTGCCGCAAAGCCGGAAAACCACAGCAACACTCTGTCTGTGAGCACTGAAACGTCGGCCAAACGTTGAACCAATGTCAAAGTCTCGTTGTCGGATGGCCCGAGGTAGTGCAATGCTAAATTCGAATAAGGTTTGATCGAAGTGGCCCGCACTGACCAACCACCCTTCCCAGAGACGGACGACCCGGTCAGTGAACAGCGGTTCGTCGGCGAACCAGTAACGACCAAGCTGCGCTACCGCCAAGCGCTAATCACGCTACGCGCCGGTAAGCTTTACCTGGGTAGAAATCCGGAGTGTGAGCTGGCAATCAGCGACCCAGCGGTGTCGCGCCGGCACGCACGTCTGTGGGTCAGCCAAACTCAGATCGTCATCGAAGATCTCGGCAGCCAAAACGGCGTGCACGTCAACGGTGAGCGCATTCAGGGCCCGCGGGAGCTGCACGCGGGCGACACCATCCGCATTTGCAGTCACGAACTGCAGCTGGTCGAGCCAGTCGAAGAGCCCACCCCAGAGCCCAATCGCTATCGCATCACGGGCGATACCTTCACTGGCGCCGACAAGACGACCTTGCTCGAGCAGGTTCAACATCCGCGGAGCCAGTCGCCCGCGCGCACGTACCGCCCGCACATGCGTCTGGACACGCCTTCCTATGGCCTGCCGACGTCGAGCGTGCAGCGCGCCGCAGAGCCTGTTCCCGTTTCGCGACGGCCAAGCTCGAGCCCGCCGGGCAGTGACTCGCTCGCTACCGCCATTGCCCAACTCGACGACGCGCTGAACGCCGGCAACACGAGCGACGCCGAGCGAAGGCTCGGGCCGATCTTGATGCGCGCTCACGAGCTATTGCTCGAGAACCACCCGAGCGGTCTCGAACTCGCCGAGCACGTGGTGGTTTCTGCGGCGCGGCTCGCAAGCGAAACACGCAGCGCTGCGTTCATGAACTACGCGGTCACGCTCTATCAACTACTCAACCGCCCGCTGCCAGAGCCGGCAGTGAACGTGATTCACACGCTGGTGCAAGCAGGCCTTTACCCGAACATGCTGGCGCTCGAGAGTTACGTGGCCAAAATCGGCGCATACACCGCGGATTTCGACGCGACCGAGCTGTTCCTACTCCACAGCTTGCGGCGCGTCGTCGCTGGCGGCTGAGCCGCTTCAGGCGTCGGCAATCGCGGGCGGCCTCGGCGGTTCGAAGGCGCGTTCGAGAGCGCGCTCGAGCGACTTGGGGCCGGATGACCAAAGCTTACCGGACTCGAGCAGCTGCTCGCGCGGTACGCCTTTGAAGAACAGAGACAGAATCGTGGCTTCGTCACCACGCAAGCACAGGTCCGCCCGTTCTGTCGCGCGCTCTTCGACCTTCAAGTAGCGCTCCGAGAGCTCGAGCGTGAAGCGATGCTCGCCCGCCTCGACGAGTACCGTAAACGATTGTCCGCCGCGATAGCGGCGCTTCAAGGACAAGAACGCCCAACCGAGGTTCACGGTGTCTCCGCGCTGCGGGACGGTCATGAAGCGGCTGCCCCAACGACCGAGCTCCAGGATCACCGGTTCGAGAGCGCGGCCCACGTCCGTCAAACGATAGACGCTGACCGAGTTTGGCGATGGCAACTGCTGCTTGTCTACGACGCCCGCTTCTTCCAGCTCACGGAGGCGTTTGGCCAAGAGATTCGTGGTGATCCCGGGCAACTCGCTGACCAGATCCGAATAACGCCGGGGACCAAGCAGCAGATTTCGGACGATCAGCAGTGTCCAGCGCTCCCCGAGTCGGTCGAGGGCCCGGGCTACGCCGCAGAACTGGCGATAGCTTTTGCGAGGCATGACTTGACTATCTGAAATTATACTTATAACTATTAAAAAGTAAAGCGTCGTCCAAACGTACAGCCAGGAGCTCGGGCCATGACGAACGATTCAGCCTCGACATTGGTTTTTTTGGGGATTCCGAGCTTGGCGGCGCTAATCGTGGGGCTACTCACGATCGCGACCGCCGTTGCCGAGCGCAAGCTGGGCACTGCGCTGGCGCTGGCCAACCGACGCGCGGTGCGCAACGCGCTGCTCGCCGTGATCTGGGTAGCCGTCAGCCTAGGAGTTGCGAACACCGGCGTTCTTGCCCGCTTCGACTCGCGCCCGCCGCCGCTGCTCGTGTTCTTGGTGCTCGCCTTCAGCGGCACGATCGCGCTCGCCCGCTCGCGCTTCGGTGAGCGACTGACGCTCGGATTGCCGCTTTGGGCGTTGGTTGGATTCCAAGCCTTCCGTCTGCCGGTCGAGCTCGTGCTGCATCAGGCCGCGTCGGACGGGATCATGCCGGTCGAGATGTCGTACTCGGGCTACAACTTCGACATCCTGAGCGGCACGAGCGCGCTGTTCGTAGCCGCGGCGCTCGCGCTTGGCTGGGCCGGCAAACGAGTGACGCTGATTTGGAACATCGTCAGCTTGCTCTTACTGTGTAACATCGTGGGTATCGCGATCGCGGCTACCCCAACATTTCAAGCCTTCGGGCCCGATCATCTCAACGTATGGGTGACTCGGCCTCCCTACGTTCTGCTGCCCGCGGTGCTGGTCATGGCCGCGTTCTTCGGGCACGCGCTGGTGTTCCGCAAGCTCGGAGCGCTCGGCCGCGTCGCGGTCAATGCTTCAAGCACGGGTTCAGCGGATCACCGTCGTCCCGGCACGGCGGCGAATCTTTCCCTCCGCGCGTGAGCTGCGGCTTCGGGACCAGGATTGGCGCGGCCGGTTTTTGAGCCAGTCGCGCGCGCGCGTCATTCAGCGATTGCTCGAGTGAAGTGAGACGAGCGCTCAATTCGTCGGCACGAAGTCGCGACCTTGTCTCACGTTGCTGGGCCTCACTGTGCGCGCGCCGCTCGTCGAGCAGGGACTGTTCGGCGCTCGCTACGGCACGCTCGGCGCTCGGCCGCAGCGCGCCGTAGTACAGGCCGATGACCGCGAGCACGCTCCCCGCGCACAACGTCGCGGACACGTGAGTCAACAGTCGCTGCCGAAGCAGCTTCGAGGTCAGCCCCAGCTCGACGCTGCGCCGTGCAGCGCGTTCGCTCTCGAGCTCCGTTTTCAACTCAGCGCTCGCCTGAAATAGGCTCTCGGCGCGCTCGAATTGCATGCGCTTCGCGCTCTCCAGCTGCACGAGCTCCGCGCGGTGGGCAGACTCCGCAGATTCTCGCGCAGCGCGTTCGGCGAGCCGGTGTTCGCGCTCCACTCGTTCCGCCTCGTGACGCGCTCGTTGTTCGGCCTCCGCACGCGCGCGAGCAGCTTCCGCTTGCTGCTGGGCGCGGCGCTTCTCGTGTTCATGCAAGGACGCCAGCGAATGTAGCCCTGAGCTTTCACACCGTTCGGCCATGTCGCTCGTCAGACGCCAGAGCCGAGCGTGGCCTTGGGTCGTGACCCAGTGACTCGCTCAAAAAAAAACCGAGCCAGACTCCAGTTGAGCATGGCTCGGTCCCCCTGGTCACATCCTCCCTGTTTGTCCCCCCAAAACCCCACCACCGGCGCCGAGTCGAACGCTTCTCCCCCGTAAGCCCCCCAACCGTTCGCGCGGCGCTGTAAGGTTGCTTTGTGGCCTACTGCTCGAGGTCGACCACCTCGGTTCCCCAATAGCCGCTCGACAAGAACAAGCGATTGCCTTGGCGCGCCAGAGAGGACACCCCCCAACCACGGGTGCGGATGAATCGGTCATAGCTGGGAGCCGCAGTATCAGACAACCGATACACGTCGATTCCTTGGTTGTACCAACCAGAGCTTACCAGCGCGCGATCGCCTTCAATGCCCACCAGCCAGCCCCAACCCTGTTTCGCCTCGGAGCTGAGCACGCGTGGTGCACGCGGGTCCGACAGATCCAGCTCGACCAGGCTCATCGCGCTCGAGTCCGGCCCGTAGCTCTGACTCGACATGTAGGCCCGGTCACCCTTGACGAAGGTGTTGCCGACCCAGCCCGGTAGCTCGATGGTGCTCTGCAGACGAGCAACGTCGCCGTCCAACTTGAGCACGTCGAATTCGTTGGTCGAGCTATCGCCATTCCAGCGGTAGTCGATGGTGTAGATCAGCGAGGGATCATTTTCCGAAGCGCCGATCAAGAACCCGGGAACGTTGATCTTCTGCCCAACCCGTGGATTGCTGCGATCGCGATAGTCGATGCGATCCAGGTAGTAGCGCACGATCCCCGGATCGTATTGGTCATTCGTAGCCGAAGGTTGACGTTGCCATTCGTAGTGCGACGCGAAGAGCTGGTCACCAACGACGCGCATGTTGCCCCACCAACCATTGGCGTCTCGCGTGATCACCGTCGACGCGACCTTGGGCGCGTCGGCGTCGCTCAGGTCGACCATGTACAGCGATTGCTGCGAGTCGATGTAGTTCCCGGAATTGTCGTAGACCGGCATCCAACGGCGGAAGGCCAGCGCGTCTTTGCCCACCTGCACGACGTCACCGCCGTTGTACCAGTCGTACCAATAGTAGCCGTAGAAGAGACCATAGCCGTAGGAGCCACCAAGCGCCGGCAAGTCGACTACGCCACGCTTTTCGACCTTGCCGCTGGAGTAGTCGACGACTTGCACTTCTTGCGTGTAAGCCGAGCAGTACGCCGAGCCACCCTTGACATCCGCACCGCCTGGGTCGGGGGCGTCCGTGTACTCGGCGCAGACCGTGCTCACGACGTAGGCTAGCTTGCCATTGTCGAAGGTTCGCGCGTTTTGGCCACGAATCTCGATCTGGTCGCTGGCCAAATCCGAAGCGCTCGCATCGAGCTCGCTGACCGGCACGATGCGCAAATCGGAGTGATCGGTTGGGTTACCCCACCAATCAGTGGATAGCTCGGCAACCGAGCCGCTCAGCGGTCGAACATTGACCACGTTGCGCGCCAAAGTCAGCGCGCTGACCAACTGCGGGTTCATATGATCGCTGTAATCGACCACCGAGAGCGAGAGATCGCTCAGCGCGATCAAGCGGTTCTTGACGAAGATGCCGCGCTCGGTCCAGCCGTGCGAATTGGCAGCGCCCGCCGTGGTGAGCGTCTGCGCGTTGAACTCGATCAGCTGCAGTCCGTCGTTGTACTGGTAGCTCGTCTTATCCCAGCCACTGAACGGGAGGACCACGAGGCCCTTCGCCTTGTCCATCGTGAAGGCTTTGAACGTGCCGGCTGCGGGCGTCCAAGCCCAGCCGTTTCCGAACTTCGAGGTACTCAGCAGCGTCGGCTGTTTAGGATCGCTGACGTCGACGTAGCGCAGCGACACTTGGCTATTGGTGAATTGCTCACCGGTGTACTCATTGCCCAACGCGAACAAGCGATCCCCCGCCGGGATCAGGTTCCACACTTCGCCAGGGAATTGGGTAGCCCCCGCGAGCACCGGCTTCTTCGGGTCAGCCAAATCCCAAATCTGAAGCGGCAAACTCGGCTGAGCTTGGTTGCCGTAGTTGTAGTTATCGGCCGGCGAGAGATACATCCGCCCCGCGTCGAAGCGCGCAGTCGCCCCCCAGCCGGTAGCCGGGATCGAGATCGCTGATGACAGGGTGGGCTGATCGGGGTTGCTGAAGTCAGCCGTCGCCAGGACGAGTGCTTGATCTGGCCCGCAATAGGACACACCGCACCCCAGCGCGTGGGCAGTCTTGCCGTCGGCAAAGTCCAAGTTCCAGCGTCCGTTGTCCGCACCCCAACCTTGGATATACCCCTGGAAGCTCAGGGTGCCGCGGGGCGCAATCGTACCCTCGGGATCGCTGATATCGATGTAGACGAGCTCGGTCGACCCGTTGGGTGTCTGATACCCGTACTGGTCCTTCGGCCCGAGCATGTTGTGCGCGAGGAGAATCGAGTTTGGGGTGACGTTGAAGATCCCGCCTTGGCCAGCCAAACGGTAGCTCCCCTTCTGCTCCACCTTGCCTCCGCCGATATTGACCGAGGTCACTGACACGCCAGCTTGGGAACCCACGGCGCTGGTGCCGGAGGCGACCGGTCCGTCGGTGAGGCCGTAGTAACCGCCGAACACCGCTCCGTAGTCTTCGGTGACCGCGTACAGCACATCCCCGACGACGCGAGTATCTCGAACCCAGCCCCCGAGCCGAGCGTCGCCCAAGATCTTCATGTGGGCCGGATCGGTCGCGTCGATACCGCGCACGATCGAACCGTAGAACGGCTGGCCGCCAGCGTCGGTACCGTACCAGTCCGCGACCACCACGCTTGCGATGCCGTCATGGACGATCATCTCGACTGGCGAACCGTAGATCGGCGACCGGCCCATCAGCCGCGGTGCGTCGACGTTGCTCACGTCGAACACCATCAGCCCTCGGTAGGCGTTCAGATAGAAGAGGCGGTCGCCATCTAACCGATACAGGTCTGTCTCTTCGACAGTGCGCGGAGTTGCAGTGTTGCCTTTCGCAGAATCGTTCGTGCCGGGGTCTGCGGCGGACTGAGGGAGCGCAAGGCCTGGACCAGCGCTGCCATTGGTCAGTCCTCCTGCATTCCGACTCGCGGCGCCTGGTTGAACCGACTGAAACTCGCTTTGCCCACTGACTCGGTCCTGCTCGGGGTGGCTAACCGCGCTCGAACAACCCGCCAACACCGCGAGTGCGCCAAGCATGCAGGTGGCAAAGGGGGAGCGAAAGCGATGGTTCCGGTGCGCCATTCCCGCCAAGTTTGCACGGCACGTGCCAGTCTAGATTCTCGGCAATTTGCCCAGAGAATTGCCTAGTGACCCAGACGAATGCGCCATTTGGCACACCTGAATTGGCACGACTGTGACAGCTAGATCCGGCTGCCTTGCCGACCGATTGAAGCGGTGTTCTGAGCCCAATCTGCCTCCCGCAGGTGGGGCAAGCTTCGCGCTAGCCGTCGGGTCTGCGCCAAAATTCTGACAAGGTTTGCATCTTTTTAGATTATGCATCAATAATCTAAATTGGATGCAGCGCATTTTCAGGGCATTTTGAATGGGCTGGTTGCGCGACCTGATGGACCAGTCGGACTCGGGCTGCCGCAGCTACGGGGACCTAGCGCGGGCAGCGCTTGAAAATGGCGAGTGGCCAGCTGAGTCACGGATGGCCGAGCGCTCGCTCGCCAGCATCTTCAGCAAGCTCGACCGCAATCAGGAGGCGGACTGGCTAGCCGAACGAGTCGGCGTCCAGCGCGTCCTGTCCAAAGTGCTTGGGGTGCCGCTCGACGACGTGCGGGCGCCGGGTGTTCAGGTAGGGGGCGCGCCACGTGGAGACGTGCGTCGTCTGCGTCTGAGTTCACTCCGCTACGCTCGAGCCCTGGACCTGGTCGACGAACCGCTGTGTCCCGGCCTGCCTCCAATCGCCCTCAAGCCGGGAGCTTATGAGCGGACATTCTGGAAAGCACCAAGTGGCTCCGGCCGGTCACTCGTGGGTCGCTTCCTACAGGCCCGCGGGCTAGCTCATGTCATTGAAGCCGACACCTTCGAGGAAGCGCTCGACCATCTGCCGGATCGCGGGCCGGTGTTCATCGAGTTACATGCGCAGCGCCTCACGTCCCTCCCTGCCCCACCCCGCCCCGAGGTGTGCGTGGCGGCGGATTTCGACCCCCGCAATCCTTCCTGGCAGGTACACGCCTCACCCACCGTCGACAGCTACCTGGACGATTTGGTGGACTGGGTAGCGGCGCGCTTACCTACGGACGGGCGCTTCGATGCCGCCCTGACCCGAGCCTGGTTGCGGGACGAGATCCAGGAAAGCGGCATTCTCGATGGTCTCGGCGCGGCGCTCGGGCTGTGCGGTCTGGCCGACGAGCATGGCGTGCAGACCCTACGCGGCAAGTCTCCGCAAAAGCTTGCGGAGCGATTCTGCCGCGACCGGCTCATCGCCACGCTCGAACCAGAGGCGGCACACGCAGCTTGGTTGAAGCGCAATGGCTATGACGTGTTGGTCGGACTAGGCCACCGTTTGCTCGCGGACTCGGATGCTGCTTGGGACGAGCCGCGCTCGCTCGAACACTGGCTGGAGCTGGTGCCGCTCGAACATCAGCGCGACGCGGACCTGGATTGGATGCGGCTCTCGCTCAGCCGCGTCGATTCCAGCATTCGTCCGTCCGACATCGAAAAGGCCGCGCGCAAGATCCCACCGGGCGCGTTTCGCATCGTGCGCGCGCTACAGCGCGCCGAGCTCCTTCGCGAAGCCACGAGCCAGCTGAAGCCAAGCGCCTCTTCCGAAGCGCGACTGACTTTCGCTCCACGCTGGTTTTCGAACGCTCTACGGGTGGATGCGACGCGCGCCTTGGTCAGCGGTTCCACGAATGACTTCGGCGAGGCGCTACTTCGAGGCCACTCGGCGCCGAGCGTCGCGCGCGAACTCGTCGAACGGCTTTCCGAGCGCGGCAGCGCCTTCATCGACGGCGTGCTCGAGCTCGAAGGTGGGGACGGGGCGGGTCACGTTGCGGCAGTGGAAATGACGTTCCGCGCGGCCGGCGTGGCTTTGCTGTCTGGAGCCGAACTCAGCTCCGACACCCTCGAAGCGCTGTGGGACGAGGTTTTGGAAGCGCGCTTGGAGTTTCCGGGTCATTTACCGTGTCCACGCATCGAGTATCCAGATCCCGAGAGCGACGCGCTTCTGTCGCGCGGCATTTGGTACCTAGCAGCGCTCGCGATCAGCGGCGAACTCGGTCAACGCGCTGGTCGCCGCCACCCGCTGCTTCGGCCCTGGAAAGCGCGTCAACCACACCCCGAGCTACGCGCGGTGTGCGCAATCATCGCCCGTGATTTGCCGACGAACGATCGCGACCGACCTTGGGTGCTTCGCGCATTTTCGCTGATCTCACGCTTGCGCTCGGAGATCGGTGCGCTGGGCGCGCTCGATTCCCCGGAGATCCTCGAGCGCCCGTCGGTCATTTTGGATGAAGTGATGCATGGCGTGCTCAGCTGGGCCACGGTCGCCGGCCTCACCGAGAGCGTACTCGGTTTGCCGGCGCTGCAGTTTCTCGCAAGCGATCGCGGTGTTCCCTTCTCCTCCGTAGCGAACGCCATTTGGGAGGCTTGGGACGACGCGCAGCGCCCCGCGCGCGGGGCCGATTTCCTAGCTACTGATTCAGCGCATGCGAGCTGGTTTTGGCCGCACATCCCTGCCGATCTACTGGAAGCACTGTTGTGCGACGCACGCGCCAGCAACATTCCTTACGAAGCCTTCGGGGACGCACAATGGCGCGCGTTCATCGCCGCCCTCGGCACCGCGCCAGCGCGAGCAGAGGATGCACGCGCCTTTGCACTCGCCCCCGAGTTCGTGCTGATTGAAGCGTTGGAGCATGGCATCGAGAGCCCCGCTCTGTTCAAGAGTCTGTGGCAACGCGATCCAGACCGCGCCGGAACCGAACTCGTGCACGCCCTCGAACACGACGATGACGACGAGAAAAACCAGCTCGCGCGACTGACGGGCCTGCTCACCGCGACGCCAGCTGCGGAATTTCCGCGGCTCTCCGAGCTCTTTTCACAGCCGGGGCTCGCCAATCTCGACCGTGCAAAGCTCGGCGCGGTCCGTCACTTCCTGCACGACCAAGTTCGACTGCGAAAGCCTGGTTACGTCGAAGCGTATGCGCGCTTGTCGGCGATCGAGCGGTCGCTCGCACACTAGCCTTGCTCGACTTGACACCTCCGAGGTCGCCCCCGAGACTCCGCGCATGCGCACCTGGGTCCTGAATTCGGGTTTCGGTTTCGAAAATCTGCGCCTCGATGAACGCCCGGAACCGGAGTGCGGTCCGCGCGAGGTCGTGATCCGCGTGCGTGCGGTTTCGCTCAATGCGCGTGATCTGATGATGGCACGCGGTGAATACAATCCGCGTCAAAAGCTGCCTCTAGTGCTTGCGTCGGATGCCGCGGGGGAAGTCGTGCAATGCGGAGCCGAAGTCAGCGAGTGGCGTGTCGGTGATCGCGTATGTCCGATCTTCGCGGGGGCTTGGCTGAGCGGACCTTTGACACAAGCCGCGCGGCGAAGCACGCTCGGCGGTCCCGTCGACGGCACGCTCACCGAATTCTTCGTCGCGGATGCGACGGCGCTGGTGGCGTTGCCCCCACAACTGAATTGGAATGAAGGCGCTTGTTTGCCGTGCGCAGGCGTGACCGCGTATCGCGCGCTGGCCGAATTCGCGCAGCTCCAAGCCGGGCAATGGCTGGTGTGCCTGGGCACGGGCGGAGTTTCACTGGCTGCGCTCGGCATCGCACGCGCGCTAGGCGTGCGCGTCATCCTCACCAGCCGCAGCGCGGAAAAGCTCTCGCGCGCGGTCGCCCTGGGCGCAGAACACGGAATCGACACATCGCACACGCCCGAGTGGGGCAGCACCGTTCGATCGCTGACCGGGGGCGAGGGCGCGCACCACGTGCTGGAAGTCGGGGGCGCGGGTACGATCGCACAAAGCATTCGCGCGCTACGCCTCGGCGGCAGCCTGAGCGTGATCGGTGTACTGTCCGGAGCACTGCCGGAGCTCGATCTGCGCCCCCTGTTGATGCAAGACCTACGCATTCAGGGAGTGTTCGTGGGCAACCGCGACACCTTCCTGCGCTTACTCGAACTAGTGACCACGCATGACCTGCATCCGCAGATCGATCGCGTGTTCGAATTCGGAGATGCGCGTGCGGCGTTCGAGTATGCCGCGAGCGGTCAACAGTTCGGCAAAGTCGTGATCTCGCTGGGCTAGTACGATCAGATCGCGATCGACGAGAGTAGCCACACACCACGAGAGAAACCGGCGCGACCGGTGCCTGCTGCCCCTCACCTCGCGAGAGTCGCAAGGCCCCTTCGAACGACAGCTCGACCCAATCCAGCAGAAAAGCAACCCGCTGCAAGCCGAGGGTTCAACTGATCGAGTATTCCAAGGCCGTCGGTCATTTGCCGGGCCTGCGGCATTTGGTGCTGAGCCCGACGGCTCCGCACTTTTGGCCGGACTTGCAGGTCTCGTCGTGCACGAACGCCCCCCCTTTGCAGACCAAGATCTCGTTCTCGTCAGGGGTGCAGGCGAATGCCTGCCCTTCGAGCTTCTTGTCGCAAGCATCACCGAGCTTGGCGATCGAGGTGTCGCAGTTCAACTTTCCTCCGGACGACGCACAACCATTCGCCCCACGGCACAGATAGAAGCGCTGCATCGTGTGCTGTTTGCAGATCAGAACTTGCGAGTGATCTCCGGCGCACGCTTTGAGGTTTTCATCGGAGCACGCATCACCGAGCTCGGCGATCGAAGTGTCACACAGTGCGCGGCCTTCGGCGTTTTCGCAGCCCCGCAAGCCACGGCAGGGGACGAATGCGTAGACGCCGCCGTGACAAGCGAGCATGCCGTCTTTCGAGCTGCAGCTGGCCGCTCCCTGGTCGTCAGCACTGCACGGATCGCCGGGCTTGTTGCCGCTGAAGTCGCAGCTCGTGCCCTTTTCCGTCTGACGACAGCCGCCAGGACCGTTGCACGGGGATTCGATGAAACTGCCCGCTTGGCACACGAGTTCGCGCTTGGCGTCGAGGCAACGGGCCTCGCCCTTGTCACACGAGCTACCGGCCGTCGGCTTACAATCAGACAACGCCATCGCGACCAACACGACGCGCGCGCTCAGCATCAGCGGAGGGGACCGAAACTGCAAAGCGCGCACCAGTCTAGCCTCATGGGCGAGTGATTAGGGCGATTTTGTGGACGACTGCAAGATCGCTACAGGCAGAGCAACCGCCAGAGATCGCTCCGACTATTGGTCGCCCGCGAAGCCCGGCGGAGCGCCAGTGTAGGCGGCTTTTAGCCTTGGGCGGTCCGCGGTTCGGGCGGCATACTGCGCGTTCAAAGTGGAGGATTGAATCAAATGGGACTTCACATCGGCAGCATTGCGCCAGACTTCGAACAAGACTCGACGGAAGGCAAAATCAAATTCCACGACTACATCGCCAACGGTTGGGCGGTGTTGTTCTCGCACCCCAAGGACTTCACGCCGGTCTGTACGACCGAACTCGGCCGCGCGGCGAAGCTGAAGGACGAATTCGATCGGCGTCACGTCAAGATGATCGCGGTCAGCGTGGACGACACGGCGTCGCACTTGAAGTGGGTGCCAGACATCGAACAGACGCAGAGCACCAAGATGAACTTTCCGATTCTAGCCGACTCGGATCGCAAGGTGGCCAAGCTGTACGACATGATTCACCCCGAAGCGAACGACACTTTGACCGTTCGCTCGGTGTTCATCATCGACAACAACAAGAAGATCCGCGCCACCATCACCTATCCCGCGAGCACCGGCCGCAACTTCAGCGAGATCTTGCGAGTGATCGATTCGCTTCAGCTCACGGACAATCACAAGGTCGCGACGCCCGCAGACTGGAAGGATGGCGATGATTGCGTGATCGTACCGAGCATCACCGATCCGGCTGAAATCAAGCAGCGGTTTCCGAAGGGCCATCAAGAGCTTCGCCCGTATCTGCGGATGACGCCGCAGCCCAACAAGTAACTCGACGCGAGTCGGCTCGAAACGCGTGCAGGTGAGCTCACTCGCTACGCGCGTTTCGAGCGCGGTGTTGGCCGACCGTCGCGGCACCGGCTCGATAGAATGAGCCTCCGGTTTTCGCCAGTTCCGTGAGGACCGGCGCGGGCGTGAAGCGCGGACCGAGCAAGCTCACGTATGCCTCCAGGCTGCGCACAATCTCCGGCACCCCAACCGCGTCGACGTAGTGAAACGGGCCCCCGCGAAACGGCGGAAAACCGAGCCCGAAGATCGCGCCGACGTCGCCGTCTCGCGCGCTGCGCAGAATGCCGTCCCCAAAGCAGTGAGCAGCCTCGTTGATCATTTGTAGCGCACAACGCTGCGCGATTTCGGCAGCAGGCTGCGAGCGTTTCGGCTCGACGCCGAGCAGCGAATACACGCTCGGCTCGACGACTCGCTGTGCCCTCTTCTGCTCGCCGTAAACATAGAATCCGCGCTGGTTCTTTTTGCCCAAGCGCTGGTCTTTCAACAACGCTTCTACACCGGGCGGCGGCGTCATGCGCGCGCCGAACGCCTCGTACAAGATCTGCGAGACGTTTGCGCCGACGTCGATCCCGATTTCGTCCAGCAAAGCCACAGGTCCGATCGGGAAACCCCAAGCAACGAGCGCCGCGTCGATGTCTTCGATCGGCACGCCTTCCGCGATCAAGAACGACGCCTCGTTCAAATACGGGCCGAGAATGCGCGAGCTATAGAAGCCCGCGCCATCGCGAACCACGATCACTGTCTTGCCCTGGCGCTTGCCGAATTCGACCGCACTGCTGATCACTCGCGGCAGAGTAATGTCCGTGACCACCACCTCGAGCAGCGGCATCTTGTGAGCGGGTGAAAAGTAGTGCATCCCGATCACCTGCTCGGGACGACGCGCACCGCTCGCGATTTGGGCAATGGGCAGCGAAGAGGTGTTCGAGGCAAAGATCGCATTTCTTCCGGTGCTCAGCTCGACTTCTGCCAACACTTGGCGCTTCACAGTCAAATCCTCGAATACTGCCTCGATTACCAGGTCGACCCCGTCGAAGCCTTCATAGTCGGTGGTGGCGGTAACTCGCGCCATCTTCAGATCGCGCTCCCCCGGCGTCAGACGACGACTCTTCACCCGTTCGTCCAAGATCTCGCGGACGCCCTTCAGCGCTCGGCCGAGCGCTGCATCATCGCGATCCTTGATTCGCACTTCGACGTCGGCCACCGCCGCCGTCAGGTAGGCAATGCCCGACCCCATCAAGCCCGCGCCGAGCGTCGCTACGCGCCGAATCGGTCGCGGTTCGATGCCCGCGGCGTCGTGGCCGGGATCCTTCTTCAATTCAGTATTCGCGAAGAACACGTGTCGCAAGGCGCGTGCCTCATCGCTGACCACCAGCTCGCCAAAGGCGTTGGCTTCTGCCTCGAGACCGCGCGCGACCCCTTCAGCCAAACCCAGCTTCACCACCTCCAGGATGCGCTCGGGAGCGGGATAGTTGCCGTGGGTCTCGGCCAAGAGCGTCTTCTTCGCCTTCTGAAACAGCAGCTTGCGCCCAAGCGGGTTTTCCGCGAGCGCGAGCTCTCTCAGCTCCGCGGCGGCGAACCAGCGGCGAAGTCCCGCCTTTCGAGCGCGCGGTTCGAGCGCTCGTGACAGCGCGACGCGCACGGCTGCGTCGAGCAAGATCGCGTTCGGTACGAGCTCATCGATCAGACCCATGCCGAGCGCGCGTTTGCCGTCGATTTGCTTGCCGGTGAGCAGCAGGTCCAGCGCCTTTTCGATGCCCACCAGGCGCGGCAAGCGTTGTGTGCCGCCGAGTCCGGGCAGGATGCCCAACTGCACCTCGGGCAGGCCGAGCTTCGTCTTCGGATCGGAGCTGGCCACGCGCGCAGAGCAAGCCAGCGCCAGCTCGAGGCCACCACCGAGACAAGCCCCGTGAATCGCGGCCACGACCGGGACGCGATAGGTCGCCAATGAGTTCAGAGTTCGTTGACCTGCGCGCGACAACTCGGTCGCTTCTTCAGCGCGCGCCAGCGTAGCGAACATTTGGATGTCCGCACCAGCAATGAAGCTGTCCGGATTGCCCGAGGTGAACACCACCGCCGAAAGCGCCGACTCTTGCTCGAGGCGCGCGAGCAAGTTCGAAAATTCCTCGGCAAAGCTAGCCTTCAGGGTGTTCAACGGCTCGTCTGCCAAAGTGAAGCGAATGACAGCCACTCCATCCGCGCGGAGTTCGACCGAGAGCGATGGACTCGAGTTGAACGCGTTCACTCAGCTAGCCTCCAACACCATTGCCGCTCCGAGCCCGCCCGCGGCGCATGCAGTGCAAAGCGCGAACTGCCCACCACGCCGGCGCAGCTCGCGCAGCGCTTGTGAAATCTGCCGCGCACCGGTTGCAGCAAACGGATGACCGAGTGCAATCGAGCCGCCCGAGACGTTCAGCTTGTCCCAATCGACGCGGCCGATGCGTCGATCGCGACCGAGCTTGTCGAGCGCGAACGAGTCGCTCTCGAACGCGCGAACATTGCTCAAGACTTGCGCCGCGAAGGCTTCGTGCATGTCGATCAGATCCATGTTCTTGAGTTTCAACTCGGCGCGATCCAAGGCCAACGGCGCCGCGTATGCCGGACCCATCAAGAGTTGCTCAGCCGGATCGACTGCCGCAAAGGCATAGCTTCGCAAATAACCGAGCACGCCGAAGCCCAGGGCCTTGGCTTTCTTCTCGCTCATCAGCAAGAGCGCGCTGGCGCCGTCGGTGAGCGGAGAACTGTTGGCGGCGGTCACCGAACCGTATTCGCGATCGAACACTGGCTTGAGCTTGGCGTATGCTTCGAGCTCCGAGTCCTTGCGAACCAGATTATCTTCCTCGAGCGGTTCGTACCTGGGGGGGACAAAGACCGACATGACTTCTTCGCGAAGTCGCCCGTCGGCCCAAGCTTGCGCGGCAAGTAGATGACTGCGATGCGCGAACTCGTCTTGATCTGCGCGCGAAATGCCATTTTCTTTGGCCATCTTCTCGGCGCTCTCACCCATGCTGAGTCCAGTGGACGGTTCTTTGAGAGCCGGCGGAATCGGCACTAGATCGGCCGGGGCGAGACCGGCGAGGGCGCGAACCTTGTCGCCCAGCGAACGCGCCTTACTGACCTCGAGCAACGCAGTACTGAGGCGTTTACTCGTCGTCATCGGCACGTCGCTGGCACTATCGGCACCGCCCGCGATGCCGCAATCGATGACACCGGCCAGGATCGACTCCGCCACGTTGACCGTGGCCTGGTAGCTCGTGGCACACGCTCGGGCAACGCTGTACGCATCGACCGAGCGCGGCATGCTCGTGCCCAGCACGATCTCGCGCGCAATATTGGGCACGCTCAACGACGGGATGACCTGCCCGTAGACGACCTGTTCGACTGCGTGCGGGTCGAGCCCAGTGCGTTGCAGCAGCTCCGCGACCACGATCTTTCCGAGGTCGAGCGCGCTCAGATTCTTGTAGGCCGTGCCTTGCTTCGCGAACGGTGTGCGCAGACCCGAGACGATCGCCACGCGCCGCTCGGCGTTGGACTTTGCCATTCAATCAGAACTGAGTAAGCCCCGTGACGCGGCGTGTCAAGGCGACCCAGACGCGTTCGGACGCGTCGAACCAGTCGAACGCGTCCGAACACGCGACGCGGTCAGCGTGAGCTCGACACGCGACCGTCCTTCGAGCGGGGCTCGCTCGAGGCGCTGGGGGCAACACTCTTCATCACGCCGCTAACCGCGGGCGCCGGTCTGAGCGTATCGAAGCGAACTCGCACACTGACACGCGTGCCGCGCAGTTCATCACACAGTGTACCCGCAAGTGCGAACAGCTGATGACGAACAGCGTCACCAGCCGTCACATCGGAGGCGAGAACGAGCTCACCGCGTTGCTTTTTCAACATGATGTGAAGGAGCGCGTCGCAAATCGCCTGGCGAGCATCGACGGTCGCGTCGTCGAGTGCGCCATTGCTCACCAATAGTCCCGCGTGGATAGCAACATCCCGCGCGGCGACCTCATCCATCTTGCGACCGATACGCTGTGCGAATGCCGATGCAGACTCATCTGCAGATTGGGCGATGACCATCGAGTTCGGAGCTTGCGCTTGGTATTCCGCCAGCCACGGCGGCCACGTCGAGCCGTGCTCGAGAACGACCACCGACAGCAGTGTTTCGTCCGATTGTTCCATATCTTCCCTCCGCGCGGCCTTCGACCACGCGCCTCAGTGACAGTATCCGCGAAAAAACCCTGGGCGAATTGCCCCTTCCTCTACGCATGGGACTTTTTTCGGCTCGAATCACAAAAGTGATTCGAAGAAATACTTTCCCAACGTACCAATACAGGAGATGCCTCCAATTTTTTGGATTCGTCAACCCAGAACGCTCCTCGCGCGCAGCTAGGCGTAAATGTTGTTGTTCGCGGCGACGCGCTTCATTCGCTCCCGCGATAACGCGTTGCTCCGCCACCGGCGCGTCTCGCGCGCGAGCGCGCAGGATGTCCTACACGCATCGACACACGTTAGCTATTGGCAACGTGCGATGGCGAACGCGTGCGCGCTCGGCGACACAGCGGAGGTTCGCTCAATAACCGAAGTCTGGCGTGCCGGGCTTCGTCGCAGGAGCGCGCGCGGGTCTCGCCGCTGGCCTCGCCACGGCGCGCACGGGTGCCACGGCGCGCACGGGTGCAGCCGCGCTCGACACAGGCGCGGCGCTTGCAGCAACGGAAGCCGCGTTTTCGATCGCCGCAGCGGGTACCGGCGCACTCGCACTCGCAGTCGCTCGCGCTTCCGGCTGTGCCGCTGACGCCGCTGGCGCTGGTAAGCTCGTAGAGCTCGCTTGCGCGGCGGCACTCGTCGGCGCAAGCGACTTGCCGTGCATCGAGAGGGCGGCATACGCCCCACCACCGAGCACTAGCAAACCAACACCGAGCGCCGCTGCGATGGCGCCCGAAGCGCTCTTTTTCGGCGCGACAGGCGCCGCGCCGGGTTGAGACGTGGCCCAAGTGCCCGCCGTCTTCTGCCCAGCAACCGGCACGTTGACGTCACTGATTGACGCCATCGAACCGCGCGCACCAGAAGGCAAATGGCCAGCAGCGGATGCCTGCAGCCCAGTCGGCATGGCAACAGCCTGACCGCTTTGCGACCAAGCCTCGATCGCGTGAAGCAGCTCTGCGGTGCTTTGAAACCGCTGATTCACGTCGCGCGCCATGGCCTTGGAAACGATGCTGGCAAACGCGGGATCCAAATCCTGTACGATCGACTGCGGCGGCGGCACCACGTCCAAAACGATCTTGAACATCAACTGGTTGAACGTCCCAGCGTCGAACGGGACCCGTCCAGTGACCGCTTCGAACATGATCACGCCCAGCGAATACACGTCGCTGCGCGCGTCGGCTTCACCGCTACCGCTCGCTTGCTCGGGTGACATGTAATACGGCGTACCCATGACCGCGCCGGTGCGAGTCATCTTCATGCCGTCACCACCCCCGCTGAGCGGCGAGAACTTCGAGATCCCGAAATCGATGATCTTGACGAAGTCTCGATTGCCGGCCTTCTCGCGCAAAATGAAGATGTTGTCCGGCTTGAGATCACGATGAATGATGCCGGCGGAATGCGCCGCACCCAAACCCACGAGCACCTGGCGCATCAGCGGCGCGAGTTCGTGCGGCATGAGCCGGCCGCTGCGCTTGATGCGAGAGGACAGCGGTTCGCCGTCCAAGAACTCCATGATGATGTAGCGATCACCGTCGGGCAGAATGCCGAGGTCGAGCACTTCCAGGATGTGATCGTTGCCGATGCGACCCGCCGCCTGGGCCTCGCGCTCGAAGCGCTGCATCACATCACTGTTGTTGGCGAACGCCGCGTGCAGCACCTTGATCGCCACACGGCGATTGATGCGGACGTTCTCGCCCTCGAAGACAGCGCCCATGCCGCCCTCGCCGATCATCTTGACGATACGGTACTTGTTATCTAGCAGCTGGCCGACTTCGAGCGACATCGCGGGGCGTTCCTCTCACAGGGCGGGTCCTGTAACTATACGGCCAAGCCCGAACGCTTCCCCCGTATATTTTCTCGCGAGTGTTCGCCGCGGTCCGCAAACGGCGGACCGCGTAAAGCACCTCGGTAGTCTGAACGCGCAGCAGCGCGCAGACTCAGGCCACGCGACGCACAGAGCCCTTCACCGGCGCCGAAGCGTGGGTGCTGGACTTTTCGGCTGCGGTCGCGTCAGTTCCGTTTTGCGCGAGCGCAAGCGACGATTCACCGAAGCTCAGCTTCACTTCCACATGCTTGCTCTGCCACTGCCGAGTGACGTCGCTGAGCAAAGTCGAAAACATCGGCTTCGAGCGAGCGTCGTTGCGGTCCCACGCGACCAACGTGAGGCTGCCGCCTCCGCTACGCGCGAGCGCGCCCGCCGTGGTGCGCACGAGTTCCGCGCGCCCACTCTGTGCGTGCGC
This sequence comes from Polyangiaceae bacterium, assembly GCA_035634635.1. Classification (GTDB taxonomy): domain Bacteria; phylum Myxococcota_A; class Polyangia; order Polyangiales; family Polyangiaceae; genus PMG-095. The sequence continues at coordinate 47,228 of DASQCO010000108.1, read as the reverse complement.
GTCGATGCGCTCACTACACGCGACCACCACGCTGCTCAAAGCGACGCCGCTCGGGAAGGAGCTGCCGAGTTGCTGGGCAACGCGCGCCGCAAACGCAGTCGGAGATTCGGTTTCGTCTTGAGCGAGAACGCGTTTCGCTTTTGCGTTACGCGCGGCCTCGATCTCCAACGCTGGCCATTCAGCTCCGAGCTCCACGACGATTAGCAGGCCCTCGGACAACGTGAGTTTTTTCATTGAAGGTCCCGGTCTATAGCCGTTTTACCCAAGAAATCTCGCAAAGTTTCCCGATTTGGGCCAAGTTTCGAGCTAAGGTCAGGTATTCCAGCAACTTTTGTCTCATCTGAACCTACCCCACGCCACTCTCACTTCCCTGGGAATCCGCGCTTTTGGGGAAATTTGGCGCGCTACTGTCTTGCGCTGCTGACGGTATCACTGGGAGCTGCGGCGTTCGCCGTGCTCTTTCGACACACCATCGCGTGGGTGTTCTCGCACGCATACGGCGCGCACGACGTGCTCGGCGCATTCGAGCGCTTGCCCTGGCATGCCCGCGTGCTGGTGCCGCTCACGGGCGCTGGCCTCGCTGGTTTTTTGGGTGCGCTCAGCGCGAAGCTGAAAGGCGGAGCAGGCGTCGGTGAAGTGATGGAAGCGGTCGCCCTCGGCAAGGGACAGATCTCGCTGCGCTTCACGTTGTTGAAGGCCTTCGGCTCTTGGCTCGCGATCGTGTCCGGAGGATCGGTGGGACGCGAAGGCCCTTTGATCCAATTCGGGGGCGGCTTCGGCGGCACGGTCGGGCGAATCGCTCGTCTGCGGGAGAGGCAAATTCGCGCCTTGATCGCCGCAGGTGCGGGCGCTGGTTTTGCCGCGGCATACAACACGCCGATTGCCGCGGTGCTGTTCGTGCTCGAGGTCGTGACTGGCGTGATTGCGCTCGATCTGGTGCTGCCGGTGATCATCGCGGTGCCGATCGCGACCGCGATGACGCGACTCGCGATCGGCGGAGGACCCATCTACGGACAGCGCAGCTTCAGCATGAATTCCAACACCGAGCTCGCGCTGTATGCCGGGCTCGGGTTGTTCGCAGGTCTGATCGGACCGCTGTTCATGGTCTTACTCAAGCGCGGCGAGGCGTTCTTCGCAAAGTTGACGTCGAACCGACCCGCCCGCGCCGCGCTGGGCGGCGCGATCGTCGGGACGATTGCGATCGCGTTGCCGCAGATCACGGGCAACGGCTACGAGGCCATCAACCTGATCCTCGGGCAGCAGTTGGAGCTCAGCGTGCTAATCGTGATCTTGTTCGCCAAAGCGGTTGCCACCACCGCGTCGGTGTCATCGGGTAGCCCGGGCGGCGTATTCACCCCGTCGCTCCTGCTGGGCGCCGCGCTCGGCGGCATCGTCGGCCATTTGGTGGCGCGTTTCGGCCCCGCCGGCGCCACGGGTGCGGTCGCAGCCTACGCGTTGGTCGGCATGGCCGCGGTGGTCGCAGCCACGACTCACGCGCCGCTGATGGCCACCGTGCTCGTGTTCGAGCTCTCCGGTGACTACGCCATCGTGCTGCCGCTACTCACCGCGTGTGCGATCGCCACGGTGCTCTCGAGACGAGTGCACCGTGAATCGATCTACACGGAAGAACTGCGGCGGCGCGGCAGTCAGTGGGAAGTCAAAGTCGTGGCCGCTGATTCAAATGTGAATCGCGCGCCCTGACACGGCAAACGCCGCTTCTTTGACGATTTCGGCGAGCGTCGGGTGAGCGTGCGACGTGCGCGCAATGTCCTCCGACGTCGCTCCGAACTCGATCGCGGCGACGAGCTCGGCGATTAGGTCGCCCGCGTGCGCACCGATGATGTGCACGCCCAAGACGCGATCGGTTTCCTCGTGCGCCAAGATCTTCACGCGGCCCTCGGTGGCACCGATGGCGCGAGCGCGACCGTTGGCGGAGAACGGGAACACGCCCTTCTTGTACGGCACGTTCGCAGCCTTGAGCTCGTCCTCGGTCTTACCGACCGAGGCGATTTCCGGGTGCGTGTACACCACGCCCGGGATCGCGTCGTAGTTCACGTGGCCGTAGCCGGTCACGATCTCTTCGACGCAAGCCACGCCCTCTTCCTCGGCCTTGTGCGCCAGCATCGGGCCACGCACGACGTCACCGATGGCGTAGAAGCCCGGCACGTAGGTGCGGAAGTGATCGTCGATCGGAATCCGTCCGCGTGGATCGAGCTCGATGCCCACCGAGTCGAGGCCGAGGCCAGTCGTGTTCGGAACACGACCTACCGAGACCAACACGCGGTCGCACTCGATGTCCGGCTGGCCTTCGACGCTCACGAACACCTTGTCGCCTTCGCGACGAGTGCCGGTGACCTTCGAACCGAGGCGGAACGAGATGCCTTGCTTGGTGAAGACCTTCTCGGCTTCTTCCGCGATCTCGGAGTCCATGCCCGGCAGAATGCGCTCGAGGTACTCGAGCACGGTGACCTTGGCACCGAGGCGATTCCAAACCGAGCCAAGCTCGAGCCCGATGTAACCGGCGCCGATCACCACTAGGTGCTTCGGAACCTCGGGATACGACAACGCCTCGGTGCTCGTACCAACGCGATCGCCGTCGAGTTGGACGCCGCGCAAGGGAGCGACGCTGCTACCCGTGGCGATCAGCACGTGCTTTGCCTCGAGTTCGTTGGCGTCTTTGCCCTCGACCACGACGCGACCGGGACCGGTGATGCGGCCATGGCCACGGTACCGGGTGATCTTGTTCTTCTTGAACAGGTAAGCGACGCCGTTCGTGTTCTGCGACACGACCTTGGTCTTGCGCTCAAGCATGCGAGCCAGATCGAGCTCGACGCCGGCCACCTTGATGCCGAAGTCGGCCAAATCATGGCCTGCTGCGTGGTAGCGCTCGCTGGCTTCGAGCAAGGCTTTGCTGGGGATACAGCCGACGCGCACACAGGTGCCGCCGAGCGCCTCCTCGGCTTCGATACAGGCGACGTCCAAGCCGAGCTGCGCGGCGCGGATCGCTGCGACGTAGCCGCCCGGACCGGCGCCAATCACGATCAAATCATGCTTCTTCACGTTACACCTCGAGCAAGATGCGCGCGGGTTCTTCCATGCACTGCTTGATGCGCTTCAAGAACGTCACCGCTTCGCGGCCGTCCACCAGGCGGTGATCGTAGGTCAGCGCGATGTACATCATCGGTCGAATCACGACCTGACCTTTGACGGCCATCGGACGATCTTGGATCGCGTGCAAGCCGAGGATGCCGCTTTGCGGCGGATTGACGATCGGCGTCGACATCATCGAGCCGTAGATACCGCCGTTGCTGATGGTGAACGTGCCACCTTGCAGCTCGCTCAGTTCGAGCTTGTTGTCCTTGGCGCGCTTGCCGAAATCGGCAATCGCCAGCTCGACCTCGGCGAAACCCAGGCGCTCCGCGTTGCGAATGATCGGCACCGCCAAGCCCTTGCCGCCACCGACGGCCACGCCGATGTCGTAGTAGTTCTTGTACACGATGTCGTTGCCGCGAATTTCCGCGTTGACCGACGGAATCAGCTTCAGCGCTTCGATCGTCGCCTTGACGAAGAACGACATGAAGCCGAGCTTGATGCCGTATTTCTCCTGGAACGCCTCTTGGTGGGCCTTGCGCAGGTCCATCACCGGGCCCATGTCGACCTCGTTGAAGGTCGTGAGCAGCGCGGCGGTCTGCTGAGATTGCACCAGGCGTTCCGCAATGCGCTTGCGGAACGGGCTCATCGCCACGACTTCTTCCTGGCGATCTTGCGCCACGGGCGCCTTGGCGGCAGCCGGCTTGTCCTTCAAGCGATCGACGTCTTCCTTGAGCACGCGACCACCCGGGCCGCTCGCCTCCACGTCGTCCGGGCTGAGGCCGCGCTCTTTGAGCGCGCGGCGCGCCGAGGGCATGACCCGCGCGAACCCTTGCGGCGGGATCGTCGGACGCGCGCTCTTGGTCTCCGGCTGCGGCTCGGCTTTCGGCGCGGCTTTCGGCGCTTCCGACTTCGCGGGCTCGGCCTTCGGTTTGGCGGCGCCAGCGGCGCCCTCCTCGATGTACGCGATCACGTCGCCGACGTTGGCGGTTTGGCCCTTCTTGACCTTGATCTGCGAGAGCACGCCGTCGTTCGGCGCGGTCAGATCGACCGTCACCTTGTCGGTTTCGATCTTGGCGATCACTTCGTCACGCGTGACGGAGTCGCCCTCGCCTTTCAGCCACTCACCCATTTGCACTTCGGTGATCGATTCACCGACGGTCGGCACTTTTAATTCGATTGCCATGCTTTGCAGCGCTTCCTGTTTCGCACTCGAGCGGCCCAGACCCTGGGCGCGCCCGCGGGGCCTGGGACTTATCGTCCCGGGGCCCAGATCGGTCAACTTGTAGCAATGATTCTTGGGATTTACGCGGGCGGCGAGAGACCAAGCCTCAGCCGAACGCGCGCTCGAGCAGCTCTTGCTGCTCGAGCTTGTGGCAGTTGTGTGAACCAGTAGCCGGGCTCGCCGACTCCGCGCGACACACGCCGCTGAACGGGAAACGCCCGAACAGCATCGCGCCGAAACGCGCGCGGAAGTGGCGCCAAGCGCCCATGTTCTCCGGCTCGTCTTGCACCCAGACGATCGGCGTGCCGTCGTCGCAGTGCTCGATGGCCGCGCGAATGTGGTGGTCGGGCAGCGGGTAGAGCTGCTCGATGCGCACGATGGCGATGTCCTCGCGGTTGAGCTCCTGGCGGCGCTTCTCCAAGTCGTAATAGACCTTGCCGCTGCACATCAGCACCTTGGCCGGCTTGGCGACGCGGTTGTCCGGCAGCACGCGGTGGAAGCGCCCTGCAGAGAAGTCCTCGAGCGGGCTCACGCACATCGGGTGACGCAGCAAGCTCTTGGGAGTGAACATGATCAGCGGCTTGCGCCACGGACGGAGCACCTGACGACGCAGCACGTGGAAGTGCTGTGCCGGCGTGCTCGGCTGTACGATCTGCACGTTCTCTTCGGCGCAACCAGTCAGGAAGCGCTCGAGCCGTGCGCTCGAGTGCTCCGGCCCTTGCCCTTCGTAACCGTGCGGCAGCATCAGCACCAAACCGCTCAGGCGCTTCCACTTGTCCTCGGCGCTAACCAAGAACTGATCGATGATCACCTGGGCGCAGTTCACGAAGTCGCCGAACTGCGCTTCCCAGATCACGAGCCCATCCGGCCAATCCAGGCTGTAGCCGTACTCGAAGCCCATCACGCCCGCTTCACTGAGCGCCGAGTTATAGATCTCGATCGGCGCTTGATCCGGGCTCAAGTGACAGAGCGGCATGTACGTGTGGCCGTCTTCGACGTCGTGGAACACGGCGTGACGCTGGGTAAACGTACCGCGCGGTGAGTCTTGCCCCGTGAAGCGCACGCGCGCGCCCTCGGTCACGAGCGAAGCAAACGCGAGCAACTCCGCAGTGCCCCAATCGAGCGGCTGCTCGCCGTTGCCCATGGCGTTGCGACGCTGCAGCAAGCGCTCGATCTGCTTGTGCGGGTGGAAGTCCGCCGGCAGTTGGTTCTGGCGCAAGATCAGATCCTTGGCGCGCGCGAGGGAGATGCCCGAGTCGACCTCCGGCACGTTCGCTTCCGGACCGCCCAAGTAGCCTTTCCAATAGCCACCGAGCCAGTCCGTCGTCTTCACGTAGTCCTTGCGACGCGCTTCGCCGAGCTCGGTCTCGAGGTGCTCGCGACGCTCGACCGCGATGCGATCGGCCTCTGCCTGAGTCATCCCGCCGAGCTTCAGTAAATGCTCGAGGTAACCGTCGCGGACGCTCTTACGCTCGGCGATCGCGGCGTACATCAGCGGCTGAGTGAACGCCGGTTCGTCACTCTCGTTGTGACCGTGACGGCGGTAGCCGTACATGTCGATCACCACGTCGCGCAAGAACGTGTCGCGGAAATCCATGGCCAAACGCACGACCTGCGCCACCGCCTCCGGATCCTCACCGTTCACGTGGAAGATCGGGATTTGCAGCATCTTCGCGACGTCGGTCGCGTAAGTCGTGGAGCGACCTTGCGAGGGCGGTGTGGTGAAGCCAATCTGATTGTTGATCACGACGTGCAGCGTGCCGCCCGTGGTGTACGCATCCAGCTGGCTCAGGTTCAGGGTCTCCTGAATGATGCCTTCACCGGCGAACGCGGCGTCACCGTGAATCAACACGCCGAGCTTGCGCGCGTGCGTCTTGTCGCCCACGCGGTCTTGCTTGGCGCGCGCGCGGCCCAGCACCACCGGATCGACGAACTCGAGATGGCTCGGGTTGAAGCACAGCGAGAGGTGCACCTTCTTGCCGCTCTCGGTGACGAAGTCGGAGCTGTGCCCGAGGTGATACTTCACGTCACCGCTGCCGAAGTACAGCTCAGGATCGCTGTCTTCTACTTCGCGGAAGATCTCGCGCGGGCTCTTGCCCATGATGTTGGCGAGCACGTTGAGGCGACCACGGTGCGCCATGCCCAAGATGATCTCGTCCACGCCGTGATCGCCGGCGCGGTCGATGGCCAACGAGAGCAGCGGAATCAAGCTCTCCGAGCCGCTGAGCGAGAAGGTCTTCACCGTCGAGAACTTGCGCTTCAAGAAGTCTTCGAAGGTCGTCGCATCAGTCAGCTTGGTGAAGATGCGGATTTGCTCCGAGCGCTGCAGCTCGAGCCGGTTCTCCGAACCCTCCATCCGATCTTGCAGCCAGTTTTTGACTTTCAGATCGTCGATGTGCATGAACTGCACGCCAATCGAGCGACAGTAGGTGTTGCGCAGACGAGTGAGCATCTCGCGCAACGTGAGGGACTGCGCGCCGAAGATGGTGCGGCTCGAGAACTTGCGGTCGAGATCGTCACCGTGTAGCCCGTGGAACTCGGGATCGAGCTCCTCTTGCGGCAAGCGCGGCAAGCCGAGTGGATCGATCTTGGCGATCATGTGACCGCGCACGCGGTAAGCGCGAATCAGCGCGTCGACGCGATCTTGACGAACGGCGACGTCCGAAACGCCGTTGTTCCAACCCGCGGGCGCTGCGTAGCCGTTGCCGTTGCTGCCTTTGGCGTGAGCTGCACCGCTACCATTGACGGCCGGCGCCTGGCCGTTCGACGCTGCCGGAGCGTTGAACAAGCTCGCGGCGCGGAACGAGGGCCCGAGCTTCGGCGCGCGACTGAAGTCAGCGTCCGGCGTTAGGTCTCGGAAGTACTCTTGCCAGTCCGGGGAAACCAGATTCGGGTCTTTGAGGTAGTCAGCGTACAGCCCTTCGGCGAACGCGAGGCTCAGGGTGTTGACAGAGCCCTCGATCAGATCGTTTTCCATGGCGGTTCTATGAGGCGAAGCAGGGTGTTTTCGCGGTGCGTCCATGCGCCCTCCCCCGCGCTCGGTCAAGTAAATCAGAGGGAAAGCGCCGAGTTCCTGAAGAATGTAAGCACAACTCGAAAACGCGACAGCCGTACTCGTCAGTTTCGGACACGAATTCTAGAGAATTCCGTTATGTTTCAGGCTCATTTCGTAACTGACACACGGGCCGCACTGACCACCACGTCAATCGAGCCGCGCACGCAGGGAACTCCAATGTGCCGTTCGCAATTCTCCCATTGCGCAACGCCTGCCTTCATGCACCCACATAGGCAGCCCTCGTTGGGGTTGCCCCCCACAAGCCACGTCGCAGCGCGTCCGCGTGCTCGCTCCGCTCCGCCGCGGGGCCCCCGTCAAGCGTCGGGCTCCGCCCGCCGCGGGGGGCCAACACCTCCCCAACGAAACACGACGCCGAAGGCTCCGCCGCCCACCGAAGTATCACGTGACCATCAACCCCCTCCCACTCTCGCACAGTCAAAACCATTCAGAACACAGGACAGCGATGCGGTTCAGGGAACGGCTCCAAGAGATTGACCGCCGAGCCGCAGAGGCCGCAGAGATCTGAGGGAGATTTTTTTTGTGTCCCAATCAACGTCGGAGCGCACGTTGTCACGACCCCAATCGCCGCTCAGAGGAAACCCAATCTCCTCTCTCTCAGGCCTCTGCGGCCTCTGCGGCCTCTGCGGTTAGTCCCTGTCTTCGAGTCGGGGCACGGCGTTTTCACCGTCGTCAGCGTTTGCGGGGTTTCTTGGGTTCTTTGGCGTTGACGGAGCCGAAGCGGAGGTAGCCGCCGCTCAGGAAGGTGAACATCTGCTGGGTGAGGACGTCTGCGCTTTCTTCGGCGAAGCCGAGCGTGACGGCTTGGTAGAGCAATTCTTTCAGCGCGCCGATGGTCAAGTAGGCGAGCACGCGCGGCTCACCGTCCGCGACGATGCCCAGCGCCTGACCGTCCTTCAGGCTGTCCGTGAGCAGCTGCACGACAGTATCGTAGAAGGTTTGTAGTTTTCGATCGAAGGCCGGATCAACACCGACCGCGTCGGTGAACAGGATCTTGGTCATGGCGCGCTCCGCCAGGCAGGTGGCGATGATCGCGCGGATGTTCTCGCGCACTTGTTCGGCGACCGATCGACTGGCGTCATCCGTCACGATGCGCACGATTGCCATCGACAGCTGGCCGGCGAAGCGATCCACCAAGTTCGAGAACACCGCGCGCTTGTCCTCGAAGTACAGGTAAAACGTGCCACGCGCGACGCCCGCTTGGGCAACGATGTCGTCGATCGTCGTCTGGTGGTAACCGCGCTTCGCGAATGCCCCACGCGCGACGCTCAAGATCTGTTGGCGTCGCTCATTCTTCGGTAACGCTCGGATATCCTTTTTGGCACGTGCCGTCGCCATGGTGCTGAAGTGTAGTCCCAGAGCTGAGTAGAGATGCACGGACTTCGATCCGCGAGCCGAAAACGCTCAAGTCGCGGCCGCCCCTGCCGTTGTCCAGCGTCATGGGATCAACGCGAATTCGAGCTAGTTTGGCGGCGTGTGTGCTGGGCGCCCTGGTGTGCTCCACCGAGAGCGCGCGGGCCGAATCCTCACCGCGTAAGCCGGTCGTCGTCTCCGGCAGCGCCAGTAACGTCGGCGGCGTGCTCACTACCGCTGACTCGGGCGCAGTGATCGAACTACCGAGCCGTGCGCGCCTGCGCGTCGGGCCGAATTCTTCGCTACGCGTTTTTCCGCTGCCGCAGTTGTTGGCGTTGCAGCCTGGCGCTCGTACCTGGACTTGGAGCTTTGCGCTCCAGAGTGGGCGCGTCGATGTCGACATGCCCAAGGCGGGTCGCAACGCCGTGCTCGCCAGCATGGGCAAGCTCAGCGCTATCGTCACGGGAGGCCATGCTGCGTTCCGGGTCGACGGCAACGAAGCCACCACCGCCAACATCGAGGGTGAGGTGCGCAGCCTGGTCAATGAGCATTGGCAAACCATTCCCCTCGGCTGGACCGCCACGCTGAACAAAGAAGACCCGAACGCCCTAGCCAAGCCGGGCTTGCCCGGTCCGACACTAGCCAGTTCGCAGCGCATGTGGTTCGCACCGAACGAAACCGTGGCGATGCATGGCTTCCACTGGTCGCGTGTGCCGGGCGCGAGCGCGTACGAGCTGCGCGTGCGTCGTCTCGCAGACGGCAAGGTTATCGATCAGCGCGTCAGCAAGACGCCGGAAATGGACACGCCACTCACGCCGGTCGAAGCAGGCAAATACTCGGTCGCGGTTCGTTCCATCGATGCGCGCGGTATGGAGGGCGGCTGGAGCGCCGAATCCGAGTTACGCGTGATCGGCGTGGTGCTGCCGCCCGGCGCCTATAGCACCGAGCAAGCGATCTTTCTCAGCGTCGGGCAGCAGGTCCAATTCACCAACACCGCGGGGTTGGAAATGACCTATCTGGGCGCCGGCCGCTATTTCCCCGCCGCACAAGGCGCGGGCTTGTATCGCGGTCAGAAGACCGTGATCGGTTTCCGGATGCCGGGTGTGCTCGACACGGCTATCGCTCGCTTGGAACCGCGCGGCATTTACGCGGACGTTCAAATCGGTCCGCGCAGCGCGCTCTGGCCGCGCGATCCGATCACCATCGACATTCAGCTCAAGTCACAGAACGGGAGCGAGGTCCCCGCGTTCTTGCAAGCCGTTCCCACGGTCACCGTCGGGCTCGACCCGGTGGAAGTGAACTTCGAGCAAGACGGCAACACCTTGCACGCGGTCGTCCCGCCGAGCACGAAGCCTGGTCCCTGGATCGTGCGCGTGGACGTAGCGGACCAATACGGTGGGGCACTCGGCCACGATTTCTTGGAGATCGCCGCCCAGCCTCGCAAGCAGGGCCCCGCAGTTCAGATCGTCACCCCGGAAAAGCCGGCTGCGCCGCCTCCGCGCCAGCTGCCCAAGCGTGACCCGGCCGCTGAGCCGCCCGTGGCTTCTCGCAACTGACGCCGACGTCATCGTCCGGCAACAATCGCGGCGCTTGCATCCCGCTCCAGACGGGAGGATAGACTGACACGCGCGTCAGTTGAGCTAGCCGGGCATCAGCCTCGGCAGCACCTCACCGAGGGCAGTGCACATGAGCGGACATCGCGGCGAGCTGGTGATCGGGATGGACGTGGGATCGACGACCGTGAAAGCGGCCGTGATCGACCCCGTCACCAAAGACATCCTGTGGAACGACTACCAGCGACATCACACCAAGCAACCCGAGAAAGTGCTCGAGCTGCTCGAGACCATCTTGGCGGCCTTCCCGGATCACCCCGCGGACGGCTGGAAGATGTTCATGACGGGCTCGGGATCCGGCCCGCTCACCGCACCGACGGGCGCCAAGTTCGTTCAAGAAGTGAACGCCGTCACGCTGGCGGTCGAATACAAACACCCTGACGTCTTGTCGGTGATCGAGCTCGGCGGTCAGGACGCCAAGATCATCATGTTCAAGGAGGACGCGCAGACCGGTGCCAAGACCGCGGGCACGTCCATGAACGACAAGTGTGCGTCCGGGACGGGCGCCACGATCGACAAGTGCATGATCAAGGTCGGCGCCGAACCCGGCTTCGCCACCTCGCTCCGCTTCAACGATCAGAAGCTGCACCACGTCGCCGCCAAGTGCGGCGTGTTCGCCGAAACCGACATCGTCAACCTCGTCAAAACGGGCATCCCGAAGGACGAGGTGCTCAATTCACTGGCCGACGCGATCGTGCTGCAGAATTTGAGCGTGCTGACGCGCGGCAACACACTGAAGCCGCGCGTGCTGTTGCTCGGTGGCCCCAACACATATCTGCCCTTTTTGCAGGATTGCTGGCGAAAGCGCATTCCCGAGACCTGGCGCGATCGCGGCTTCGTTTATCCGCAAGACGTCCCGATCGAAGAGCTGATTTTCGTGCCGCAAAACGCGGAGCTGTATGCGGCTTTCGGCGCGGCCATGTTCGGCATCGCCGAAGGCGGCGAGGCTGGGCGCTTCAACGGCGTGGCGGGTCTGCGCGACTTCATCCAAAACGGCCGCCGCGCGCGGTTGGGCGAGCAAGCGGGACCGCCGCTGTCAGCCGGTGAACGCGAAATGGCCGACTTCAGGGAGATGTACAAGATCCCGAAGTTCGTGCCAGCGACCTTCACGCCCGGGCAGCACGTCAAGGGCGTGATCGGTCTGGATGGCGGTTCGACTTCATCGAAAGCCGTACTGATTGGCGAGGATGGCGAGCTCCTGGTCAAGGCTTATCAGCTGTCCAAGGGCAACCCGATCCAGGACACCAAAGAGCTCTTGGCCAACATCAAGGGCCAGGTAACGAGCCAAGGCGCGACGCTCGAGTGCATCGGCTTCGGCGCGACGGGTTACGCCGCGGACGTGCTCGAGGAGTGCGTACTGGCCGACGTGAACATCGTCGAGACCGTCGCGCACATGATGAGCGCCGTGCACTTCTTCGGCGATGTCGACGTGATCTGCGACATCGGTGGACAGGACATCAAGGTCTTGTTCATGAAGAACGGTGACATTCAGAACTTCAAGCTGTCCAACTCGTGCAGCGCTGGCAACGGCATGCTGCTGCAAGCGATGGCCGATCAGTTCGGTATTCCGGTCACCGAATACGCGGAGACGGCGTTCAAAGCCGAGCTTGCACCGAAGTTCAGTTACGGCTGCGCCGTGTTTCTCGACTCTGATCGAGTGAACTTCCAGAAGGAGGGCTACCAAAAGGAGGAGCTGCTCGCTGGACTCGCGCAAGTGCTGCCCAAGAACGTTTGGCAGTACGTGGTGCAGATCCCGCGCTTGGCCTCGCTCGGGACCAAGTTCGTGCTGCAAGGCGGCACGCAATACAACCTCGCCGCCGTCAAAGCACAGGTCGACTACATCAAGCAGCGCGTGCCAGGTGGTCAGGTGTTCGTACACCCGCACACCGGCGAAGCGGGCGCGATCGGCGCGGCGATCGAGACCTTACGCCGCTACAAGCGCAGCGGCGTAACGCGCTTCATCGGCATCGATGCGGCGCTCAACCTCGACTACAAGACCAAGAACGACGAAGAGACGGTGTGTCACTTCTGTCCGAACGAGTGCAAGCGCACGTTCATCGATACCACGCGCCCGGACGGCTCGACCACGCGCTACATCTCCGGGTTCTCGTGTGAAAAGGGCACCGTCGAGAGCAAGGACGCGATGCTCTCGCTCATGGAAGAACGACGCAAGACGGCGGCCGCCTTCCCGAACATCGTGAACTACGAGGGCGAGCGCGCCTTCGTGCATTTCTACGAGTGGGCGCCGATGCCCGCCGCCGGCACCCCGGTGGAAGACGTGAAGGTCACCAAATCGCTGTTCCGTGTGAAGCGCGAGACGATCACGCGACCGTTCCAACGTTCCAGCGACGAGGCCTGGAAGCGCCGCAAGAGGATCCGCGTCGGCATGCCCCGCGTGCTGAACATGTACAGCACCGCGCCGTTCTTCCGGACCTACTTCGAGACGCTCGGGCTCGGCAAATCCAACGTGGTCTGGAGTGATGCGACTACCGAAGAGAGCTGGGTCGAAGGTGGGAAATACGGCTCGATCGACCCGTGCTTTCCGAGCAAGGTCGTGCAGTCGCACATCCACAATTTGCTCTTCCACAAGCACGAGCCGGAGCGCAACAAGGGGCTCAACTACATCTTTTTCCCGATCCTCACTCACGTGAACAATTTCGTGGTCGACACGCAGGACAATGCCTCTTGTCCGATCGTGGCCGGCACCCCGGACGTGACCAAGGCCGCGTTCACCAAAGAGGTCGACTTCTTCGCCGTGCGCAACATGGAGTACCTCGACCCGGCGCTTTCGTTCGAGGAGCCCACGCTGCTCGCGCGTCGCATGTTCGAGACCTGGAAAGATCGCCTGGAGATCACCGAAGACGAGAGTGATCACGCGTGCCGCGAGGCTTGGAAGGCGCTCAAGGCGTTCGATCTCGATCTGCAAGACAAGGGTCGCGCGATCTTGGAGACCGTCGAAGCCGAGGATCGCATCGCGATCTTGGTGATCAACCGCCCGTATCACGCGGATCCCGGCCTCAATCACGGCATTCCGGACGAATTTCAGGTGCTCGGCTATCCAATCTTGAGCATCCGTTCGATCCCGAAAGATCGTGAGTACCTCGACCGGTATTACAAGGACGAGCTCGAACGCGGGGTCATCAAGAGCCCGCTCGAGATCAACCACGTGTGGCCCGAAAACTACTCGGTGAACAGCGCGATGAAGGTGTGGGCAGCGGCGTTCGCTGCGCATCACCCGAACGTCGCGGTGCTCGATCTTTCGAGCTTCAAATGCGGTCATGACGCGCCGACCTACGGACTGATCGCCGACATCATCCAAACCTCGAAGACGCCTTCGGCTGCGCTCCACGATATCGACGCCAACAAGCCGGGCGGCTCGATCAAGATCCGTGTCAAGACCTACGCCCACTCCTTGCGCCTGGCGCAAGAGCGGCTCGAAGACCTGACGAGCAAGAAGCGCGAACTCGCGCTGTCGATCGACAAGAAGCGCCTCGAGCTGCTGGAGCTCAAGCAAGCGCAGCTGGCCGCAGCCAAGCAGCGCGATCCCGCGATCGAAAAGCAAATTGCGGAGACGATGGAGCGCGTGCGCGGCTACGAAGCGCGGCGCGCCGCCGAGATCGAATTGCCGAAAGGCGTGTTTCGTTTGGGACGCAAGCAGGCGGACGGCTCGATCGTGGCGATCGATCTGTCTCAACGAACGACAGAAGCCGCGCCCGCGGCTGAATGAATAGCGATTTTCTAGAGCAAACAGCGAGATTTCAGGAGATCAGAGATGACTCAACAAGTAACCTTCGACGCACCGCTGAAGAAGAAGAGCCTCCCGATCGCCGGCCAAACGCTGGACATCGACGCAGAGCTCAAGAAGTTCGAAGACGAAGAGCGCGCGCGCCTCGGCATCGCGGTCGAGCAGCAGTGGGTCGAAGACATGGCGAACTTGATGTTCACCAAGTCGGAGAAGGGCAAGATCACGTTGCTCATCGGCGGCTTGACCATCGCCCACGACTACTTGATCTCGGGCGCGTTCTCGGCGCTCGGCTACAACACCATCCCGCTCGACCCGCCCAACTACGACGCGCTCAGCGTGGGCAAAGAGTTCGGCAACAAGTCGCAGTGTAACCCGACCTACTTCACCGTCGGGAACTTGGTGCAGTACCTGATTCACTTGCGCGACAAGAAGGGGCTCACCACCAAAGAGGTGATCGACAACTACGTGTTCCTGACGGCCGGCGCCTGTGGCCCGTGCCGCTTCGGCATGTACGTGACGGAGTACCGGAAGGCGCTGCGCGACGCGGGCTTCGACGGCTTCCGCGTGATGCTGTTTCAGCAACAGGGCGGCCTGAGCCAAGCCACCGGTGAAGCCAGCGGTTTGGAGCTGAATCCGGCGTTTTTCATGGGCCTGCTGAAGGGTCTGATCGCGGGCGACGTGATCAACGGCATTGGCTACCGCCTGCGCCCGTACGAGAAGGTGCCGGGCGCCACGGACGCTGCCATCGCGCAAGCGAAGGACATCTGCCGCGACGCGCTGCTGCACAAGAAGTCGATCTTGGCTGCCTTGATGCGGTCCAAGAAGCTCTTCAAGACGGTCGAAGTCGACCGCACGCTGCCCAAGCCCAAGGTGTCGATCATCGGCGAGTTCTGGGCCATGACCACTGAAGGTGATGGCAATTACCAGCTGCAGCGCTTCATCGAAAAGGAAGGCGCCGAAGCCGACATTCAGTTCGTGACCGCCTGGATTCTGTACAACATCTGGGAGGTGCGCTTCGACACCGCGTCGCGCGCCATGCTGCGCGGCATGGACAAGAGCAAATACGGGCTCGGCGGCACCGGCGAATACGGCGTGTTCACGCGCAAGATTGGGCTGTGGGCGGGCGATCTCGCCCTGCGCGCCGCGTTTCAGACCTTCGCCTACGCGGGCGGCTTCTACGGCTACCACTTGCCGGACATGGACGCGGTCGCCGACGTTGCTGCTCCCTACTACAACAATGATCTGCGCGGCGGCGAAGGCCACATGGAGGTCGGCAAGCTGATCCTCAACGTGGTCAAGAGTAAGGCCACGATGACGCTCAGCGTGAAGCCCTTCGGCTGCATGCCGAGCTCGGGCGTGAGCGATGGCGTGCAATCGCTGATCAACGAGAAGTTCCCGGGCACGATCTTCTGCGCGGTGGAAACCAGCGGTGACGGCGCGGTCAACTTCCAGAGCCGCGTGCAGATGTATTTGTTCAAAGCTCGCCAGGCCGCGCAGGTCGAGTTCGACAAGGCGCTCGCCGACACTGGCCTGACCGTCGAGAAGCTGAAGAGCTTCCTTGCGGACAACCCGCGCTACGCTTCGCCGCTGCACAAGTCGCCGCACAGCGTGGCGTCGTCCTCTGCGGATTTGGTGTACGAGGTCGCCGAGGTTTACGGCAAGTCACGCTTCGAGCGGGCGGCGCGTAGCGCACGCTCGGTGTTCGACAGCGTAACTTCCTTTGCGCGCGAAACCGCACAAAACGCGCCAGCGAAAGTCACTTCCGCTTCGCAACTACTGCGCGAGGCGAGCAAAGAGCTGTACGCCATCGGCAAGGAGCAGGCGCCGGTCGTGGCCAAGGGCGCGCTCGACAGCGCGCGCACCAAGCTCGCGGTCGTGCTGCCCTTCGTCAAAGCCAAGCCGAACGAAGAGCTGCCCATCGCGGCCGAGTAACGCGCAATGAGTGAGCCCGTATCGACGGAGCTCGCGAACGAACTGGGGCGCCCAGGCGACGATGCCGAGGGCGCCTCGTTTTTTCGAAGCTTCGTGCAGCGCGTCCCGGATCCGAACGTTTGGCGCATCTACGGCGTCACGCTCGCGCTCGGCATGGCCTACGGCACCGCCATCTCGGTGATCGGAAGGTTTCTGAGCATTCACGGCGTGAGCAAGCTCTCGATCGGACAGCTGGCAGCGTGGTTTGCGGCGGGCATCGTCGCGTTCTCGCTGCCGATGGGACCGTTGGCGCGGCGCTTTTCGGCCAAATTCATGCTGGCGATTTCGCTCGCTGGCTACGCCGGTGCCGTCGCGCTGTTCCCGTTCACGCACACGTTTTGGGCGTTGGCTGCGCTGCGCTTCTTCGACGGCGCGTGTTCGGTCGGGGTTTGGGTCAGCTCCGAGTCGATCTTGCTCGCGCGCTCGGGCAAAGAGAATAAGGCTTTCGTCACCAGCCTATATGCCATCGCAGTCGCCTGCGGGTACGTCGGTGGCCCGCTCTTGGCGTACGCGTGCAGCAAGATCTTGCCTCTCGAGTTCGCTTTCATTTTGGCGGCGGCGATCGCGCTCTGCACCAGCGTGTACGTGCTGTTGCGCTTGGCTCCCGATAACCGCACCGTTCACGAGGAGCATGCGCTAGCGGGCAACGCCGAACCAAGTAGCGCGCTCGGATTGCTGTGGCGGATCAAGACCTCGTGCTTCGGCACCTTCGCGTATGGCTATTTTCAGGCCAGCGTCGTGCTGTTTTTGCCGCTCTTTCTGATGGAGAAAAAAGGCATCAGCGAGCCGCAGACCATCGTCATTCCCGCTTACTTTGCGGCGGGCATGCTGCTCTTCTCGAACTATGCCGGGCGTTTGGGGGATCGCCACGGTCACCTGCTGTTGATGCGTATCCTCGGGATCATCGGCATGACGATGGTGCTCGGGTTCGTGTACCTCGACGCTTACCCAGCGATGTGCGCTGCGGTATTCATCGCCGGCGCCAGCTTGGCCAGCATTTCTCCGGTGAGTTTGGCGCTACAAGGAGTCGTTGCGCATCCCGCGGAATACGAGCGCAGTGTCTCGATCTACAACGCCTTCTACGCGGCGGGCATGTTGCTCGGACCGTTTTGCTCGAGCTACTTGTTCGAAAAGCGCGGCGGTGAAGCAATGCTCTTTTCACTCGCACTGCTCTGGACCTTGTTCGTGGTGTTTGCCTTGGTCTTTCGGAAGGACGACCCGGCTTCACATCAGATCTGGAAAGCACGCGCGAATTTGCCCTAAACAAGCATAGTCCGAGTTTTGCTTGGCAGGACCGACGCCCCTGCTACCATGGCCGCCGAAACGGCATGCGACGAATTTCCAGCTTGATGTACGGGGTCTGTGTGGCGGTTGCCACCCACAGTGCGTTTGCGCAGACTGATTTGGAGCGAGCCACGGCTCGCGACGCCGCCAACAACGGCCGAGCAGCGTTCGATGCCGGGAAGTACGAAAAGGCGATCGACTATTTGTCGCGCGCCGAACAGCTGGTGCATTCGCCGACGCACTTGCTGTTCATGGCCCGCGCGCAGGTCAAACTGGGCCGGCTAGTCGCGGCCCACGAGACCTACCTGAAGATCACGCGCGAAACGCTCGCTTCCAACGCGCCGAAGGCTTTCGTAGCGGCACAAGACTCGGCGGAGCAGGAACAGGAGGCACTCGATGCCCGCCTGCCTTCCGTCACGGTCACGCTGCAAGGCGCGACGACCGCTCCGGACACTACCGTGCAGATGGACGGCACCCCCTTGCCAACGGCGATGATTGGCATTCCGTTGCCCGCTGATCCCGGTGAACACGTATTCAAGGCCACAGGGCCATGGATCGCGAGCGATCCGGTGACAGTCAGATTGAGTGAAGCCGCCAAGCAAACGGTCACGCTCAAACTGCGCTCGACAGGCACGCCTCCCGCGGCGGTTGCCGCAACCGCACCTGCCGCCGCGGGTCAGCCAGCTCCGGCCGCCGCAGCCGCGACGACCACGGAACCAACCAACAGCGCAACGCAGAGTGCCGCAGACACCAGGCCGCCAGAGGTCAAGGCTTACCACAAGAAACACAGTGTTCCCCTATTGGTGACCTCCGGTGTCTTCTTTGCAGCAGGAGCCGTCAGCGCCGGCTTCGGCGCCCACTACCTGGTCAAAGCAAGCGACACGCGTAATCAATCAGACCTGCTCTTCGAGCAATGTCGTTTGATGAACGGCGGCACTTGTCCAGGTGGGCCGGCGAGCGACGAGATCCTGAGCAAGGACAACGAGGCCGATCATCAATCTAAACTGGGTATCGTTTGCCTGGCCGGCGCAGGCGTCGGCGTGGCGGCGGGTCTCACATTTCTGATCGTGGACCTCAGCACGTCGACCTACGAGTCAGCGCGCGCAACGACGCCCCGCGTCTTGCCGATCATCGGCCTTCAGTCAGTGGGCGTCGCCGGCACGTTTTGAGCGTATCGCGTCACTGGTAGCAACCGCGGAGATCGACTGCGGTCGCGGCTCCGCTGCAGTCCGCGCCTGCTTTGACCTCGGTGATGGCGAACTTCAGTACGCCGTCCTCACTGCCACCGTCGACGAACCCGATTTCGCCTTCGCTGACGCAGTACTTCGCGCCAGCTTGTGGATGAGTTGCCGGAAGCGACAGCTCTCCGCCCGTAATCGCGCCGGTCTCGCCGAAGAAGAGACTATTCGCCCAGGTGAAGGTCAACGTGAGCTGATTGCTGGCGAGCGGCACGAGGTTCGATATCGGCGTGTAGAACTTTCCGCTCGTGAAATTCTCCTGACCGGCATTGATGTTGGAAGTGCGTGAATCATCGATCGCTCCGCCCGCGATCGTGCCTTCGATTTTTAGTGCATCCGTGCCGCCAGGACAGTGCGGGGCCTGCGACAGCACGCTCGCGCCTGAAGACCCGCCCGGCGCTGTTCCGTCGCTCGAACCGCACGCGACCAGCAGTGAACACGCGCAGGTCGCCAAACATCCAGTCAAAAGTCGCAAAATCCCCAACATGTTTCGATGCTACGCCAAGATGCCGCGTCTACTTCCCTACTTTGCCGATAGATGGCAGAATCCGCCCAATTTCTACCATGTCCGCACAGCCCATCATCATTTACACGAAGACCGACGAGGCCCCCGCGCTCGCCACCTACTCCCTCTTGCCGATCGTGCAGGCGTTCACCAAGCACTCCGGCATCAAGGTCGAGACGCGCGACATTTCGCTCGCGGGCCGCATCCTCGCCGTGTTCGCCGAATTGCTTCCGCCGGCCCAGCAGGTGCCCGACGCGCTCGCGGAATTGGGCGCGCTGACGCTCAAGCCCGAAGCAAACATCATCAAGCTGCCCAACATCAGCGCTTCGGTACCGCAGTTGAAGGAAGCGATCGCAGAACTCCAAGCCCACGGCTTCCAAGTTCCAGACTATCCCGAAGCCCCGAAGACCGACGCTGAGAAGGACGCGAAGGCGCGCTACGACCGCGTCAAGGGTTCGGCCGTGAACCCCGTGTTGCGTGAAGGCAACTCGGACCGCCGCGCCCCGAAGGCGGTCAAAGACTACGCGCGCAAGCACCCGCACTCGATGGGCAAGTGGTCCGCCGACTCGAAGACCACCGTCGCTACCATGGGCGAGAACGACTTCTTCTCGAACGAGAAGTCCGTGACCGTCGCCGCGGCCACCGACGTGCGTATCGAATTCGTCGCGGCTGACGGCACCGTCAAGGTGCTGAAAGACAAGACGCCGCTCAAAGCCGGCGAGATCGTCGACGGCACGGTGCTCCGCAAGGCCGCGTTGGTCGCGTTCTACGAGCAGCAGATCGCGCGCGCCAAGCGCGAAGGCGTGCTGTTCTCCCTGCACCTGAAGGCCACGATGATGAAGGTCTCGGACCCGATCATCTTCGGCTATGCCGTGCAAGCATTCTTCAAAGACCTATTTAGCAAGCATGGCGCCACCTTCAGCAAGCTGGGCGTCGATCTGAACAACGGTTTTGGCGACTTGCTGAGCAAGATTCAGTCGCTGCCAGCTGACGAGCAAGCGACGATTCAGGCAGACATTCAGGCTGCTTACGCGGCTGGCCCGGGTCTCGCCTACGTCAACTCCGACAACGGCATCACCAACCTGCACGTACCGAGCGACGTGATCGTCGATGCTTCGATGCCGGCGATGATCCGCGCGGGCGGCAAGATGTACGACGCCCAAGGCAAGCTCCAAGACGCCATCGCGGTGATCCCGGACAGCAGCTACGCCGGCGTGTACCAAGCCACGATCGACTTCTGCAGGAAGCACGGCGCGTTCGATCCGAAGACCATGGGCTCGGTGCCCAACGTCGGCTTGATGGCGCAGGCGGCCGAAGAATACGGCTCGCACAACAAGACCTTCCAGATCGCGACCAAGGGCAGCGTGCGCGTGGTCGACAGCGCAGGCACCGTTCTGATCGAGCACTCGGTCGAACCGGGTGACATTTGGCGCGCATGCCAGACCAAAGACGCGCCCGTCCAAGACTGGGTAAAGTTGGCGGTGAATCGCGCGCGACTCAGCAACACCCCGGCCGTCTTCTGGCTGGACCCGAAGCGCCCGCACGACGCGCAGGTCTTGCTCAAGGTCGAAAAATACTTGAAGGATCACGACACCAACGGGCTCGACATCCGCGTGTTGCCGCCTGCGGCTGCGTGTCAGTTCTCGCTCGAGCGATTGAGCAAGGGTGAGGACACGATCTCGGTCACCGGCAACGTGCTGCGCGACTACTTGACGGACCTGTTCCCGATCTTGGAAGTTGGCACCAGCGCCAAGATGCTGTCGATCGTGCCGCTGATGAACGGTGGTGGCTTGTTCGAGACGGGCGCCGGTGGTTCTGCGCCAAAGCACGTCGAGCAGTTCTTGGAGGAAGGCTATTTGCGCTGGGACTCGCTCGGTGAGTTCTTCGCGCTGGCCGCTTCCTTCGAGCACGTGGGCATCATGTTCAAGCACGAGAAGGCCAAAGTTCTGGCCGAAACGCTCGACGCCGCGAACGGCAAGTTCCTCGAAAATGACAAGTCTCCGGCGCGCAAGGTCGGCGGCATCGACAATCGCGGCAGCCATTTCTACCTCGCGATGTACTGGGCTCAGGAACTCGCGGCCCAGAGCAAGGACAGCGAGCTCAAAGCGCTGTTCACCCCGATTGCGGCCAAGCTGACCGCAGCCGAAAGCGTGATCGTGAAAGAGCTGGTCGACGCGCAGGGCAAAGCCGTCGACGTCGGCGGCTACTATCAGCCGGACGACGCCAAGGCCGGCGCCGCGCTCCGTCCGAGCAAGACGCTGAACGACATCCTCGCATTGCTCTGATCGACGGCCGCGAAGGGAGCGGAGTGGGCTATCCACTCCGCTCTGCCGGCTTCATGCCTTGCGGATCTCGCCCGCTCAGCTCGGCAGCGCGAGCAAAGTCAGTCCGATTCGTGGCCAAGCGGTGAGTAGACGCTCAGCGAGATCGCGCTGCGTCTCGAACGCAAACTCCAACTGCGAATTGCCCGCGTCGGGAAAGCGCTGCCGATATCGACGATGGAAGTCTGCCATGGTGTCCCAATCGCCATGCGCGAGTGCGAACCAAAGCGCTTCCTCGGATTGCTCGCGCGTGGCATCCGGGCGATCGAGACACGCGCGCCACGCACTCAGGGTCGGAATCGTCAGGCCGATCTTGGCCAACGCGCGCGCCTTGTCTGCCGGAGGCGTGCTCTCCGGCAGCGCTTCGACCCTGCGGCGTTCGCGTTCGAGCTCCGGTAGCTTCTTCTCGAGTTCCCGAGCTTCGGCGTAGTTTGGATCGCGGGTAAGGGCATGCGAAAGCTCCGCCCGCGCTCCGGCGAAGTCCGCCTGATTGCTGCGAAATAGCGCCAAATTGAGGCCAAACACCGGCTCGCCGCCGAGCGCCGGACTGAAGCGTGCGATCTCCTGAATCGCGGCATCGAAGCGCCCGCTCCGCGCGAGCACTGCCGCAGCGTTGTTGCTCAGCGCGCGCCGATTGTAGCTCGTATCGCGGCAGCCCTCGTCCACCGAGAAGGCATGCGCGAGTAGCCCCACCCGCGCATACAGTCGGCCGAGCTCGGTGCACGCGATCAGCTGATTGTCGGGATTGGTCTGGTAGGTCTCGGTCCAAAGCTCGACCTCGTCAGACCAGGTGCTGCTACGCATGAACGTTGCCAGCGCGAAGGACAGCGCGAGTACGGAGCCGGCGGTGAACATGTACTTTCGCGCGGGCTCGCCGAGCGGAGCGAGCAACAAAGTGAGCCCGACCAGCGGCAGGTACAGGAAGCGGTCCGCCGCAACCACGTTCACGATGATTGGCACCAGATGTAGCACCAGACCGATCGCGACGACGACGAGTGCAAGCGGCGCCAATTGCTCCCTACGCAACCGCGCGCGGTGCCGAAGGATCGCGTAGCCCGCCGCGAGCAGAGCCGCGGAACCGAGCAGCGCGTAACCCGTGCCGGGTCGATCTAGCCTGCCGATTTGCAAATTGGGGAACCAGGGCGTGAGCAGCATGATTAGGTAGCGCCCAATTGCCGCTACCGCTGGCACGACTTGCTGACCCAGCGCTGGCCCGCCGTGTCGAGCCACGTCGGTGACCCTCGCCCTGAGCACGAGGTACGCCAGCAGCGCGAGCGCGGTCGGCAACATTCGCCGTAGCCTCACTGGAATCGGGCCATCTGCTACCCAATCCGAGACCAGCGCGGCAACCACGCCGGCCAGCGCGACTTCCTTGCACATCAACCCGAGTAACAGCAGCAACCCGCTAGCCGCATTTCGAAACCAGCCCTCGCGCACGCGCACGAACAACGCGGCGAGCACGAAGAAAGTAGCCAGCACGTCGGTGCGCCCCGAGACCCACGCCACGGCCTCGGTCAGTCGTGGATGAAGCGCCCAGAGTGCGGCGCCCAGTACGGCCGTGTAGCCACCGCACCCTCGCCTCTGCATCAACCCAAACAGCAGCACGGTCGAGCCCAAGTGAAAGAGCAGATTCGTGAGGTGAAACCCCGCAGGAGTATTGCCGTACACTGCGCTATCGAGCGCCAAGCTGAGGATGGTCAGCGGTCGATAGTAGATGCGGCCCTGCGCCAGGTCGTCGCCCTGCCAAAAGCCTTGCCTGAAATACTCGGCCAGCGGGTGCAGAGTCTGAACCAGCGGAGTTCGCTCGATCAGGTGTAGGTCGTCCCAGACCAACGGCGCACCCAGCACCGGCAAGTAACTCGCGAGCACTGCGACCAGCACGCAGCACAGCAATAGCCACGGGCGTGGTGCACGAACAGCGCTGGGCGCTGCGGGTTCGGCGAGGGGCTTCCGAGCCAATTCGGAAGCGAGCCTAACAACTGCGGCGAGCGGAGAACAGTCCGCAATTATCGAACAAAATGCGATTCGATGCGGCGCTCGTTGCCTACTCGCGATGCAAACTGAACACGTCGAGCTCTTCCCCTCGCGCATCGAGGAAACGGCTCACGAAATAGCTGGGGGTCGCCGTCACGAGCACGAGGCCGTGCACGTCTGCGTGGCGCACCAGGCTTTCAGGAAGGGGCTCGCCGAGCTCGTACAGAGCATTGCCGCCCACGCCGTTGACGACATACGGAAAACCGTCCACGGCCAGGCGCTCGTAGGTGTGGTCGTGACCGGCGTAGACGACGCTCGCGCCCCACTCGGCGAATGGCCAGCGCATCTCCACGGTGGAGCCGTGGACCGAACTCGACGAGTACGGTGGATGATGAAAAAAGACTACCCGCCACGGCGCCACCGCGGCAGCGAGCTGTGCCTGCAGCCACTCCGCCTGCTTCGAATCAGCCGTGTAGCCGTCTGGTTCTGCGGGGTCGCTGTCGAGCGCGAACAACTGCACATCACCGCGCACGAGCTGGTAGTAGCGCTCGTTGTTGGGCAACGTGAAATAGTCGAAGTAAGGCTGCGCGCCGGGCGCGTACCAATCATGATTGCCCAAGGACGGGAAGAATCGATTCTCTTTGGCGCCTGCACCAAACTTCCCGCGATACGGCGCAATGAATTCGTGAAAGTAGCGACCGATGTTTTCGTCGATGGTTTCCGCTTCTCCGAGCGGATAATTGTTGTCACCCGTGGTGATCACGAAGTCCGGCTTCAAGCGCGTGAGCAACGCGGCAACGTTGGCCTCGTCCGGTCCAGAGAGCCCGTAGTCGCCGATGATCACGAAGCGGGTCACGGGCTCGGCGCTACCTGCGTCTGGCGCAGTGAGGCCGTCGTCGATCGGAGTCCGGTCAGTAGCGACGGGCACCGCCGGCACGCGATGTGTCGCGGACGGCGGCTTTTCGGAACGCGAGTGCGGAGCGGGCTCCGAGCAGGCAGTCTGCGGCAGGCTCGCGCTTGCGAGTGCCAGCACGACGACCGCTCGACTTGCCCCCCAGGTTGCCATCAGGGAGCCATGTTGGCAGCGCCCGGCGATTGGGCGCAAGTCGTGAACTCACCTGTTCCATCAGGAATGCGACAAGCACTCAGGTCCGTACCGGCTTCGAAATCTAGATTTGCTGGATAGACGACGTTGGAAACGCTCGTGTTGTCGGGCGCGAGCAAATGCACCGCCTCGCCTCGTGTCTGACTGACCGAAAATAGTGCGTAAAAGCAGCCCGCTGACACGCCCTTCAGGCAGGCGTCCGCCGAATACGGGCCAGGTGTCGAGTTGTCCTTGCCCATGAGCACCAGCACGAAACCAGCCTTGGGCAGCTTCGTGCCTGCGGGAAAACGCATGGCCTTGGTGGTGCGCGGTTCGCCGGTCGTCTTGTCGGTATCGGCGATGGCGTAGTTGCTGAGGTCGAAGTCACTCGATCCCGTGTTGTACAGCTCGAGCCATTCGTCCCCGGCAGCGCTGATCTCGTTGAATGCGACCGTCACCTTGGTATTGCTGGGCGTAGTGGCGGGCGTAGTTCCGTCACTCGAACAGGCCGTCAGGGCAGCGAGCGCTAGCAGGGGGAATGCAAAAAACCTGGACATTGGATCCTCGGGGCGATTGAGTCGACCGCAGTCATTGCGGCATTTGGAAAATATGAATCGATTCTTCTTTGTCAGTGCACGGTTTGCTGCCGTCACTCTCGTCTGAAACTGCGGCAATCACGCTCGGCCCGAGGAACGTGACGCCCTCGACCGAACAGTATTGCACCGCGCCGTCCGCATCGCGCGGAAATGTGTAGAACGTGCTCTGGCCCGTGAACGCCCAGTCCGACGTCGACAGCGTGCCGAGCCAGAGCAGCGACGATTTGTGAGAGACGACGAGCACGGCGTATTTGCCATCACCACTACTCTGCAGCGCGATATCGGAATAGTTCAGAAAAGCGGCAGATCCTGGCAATTTCAAAGTTTTCTGGGTCGTCCAAACTCCAGCGACCGAACTGAGCAGCCGCACGCGTCCTTCACCAGGTGTGCTGTCGTCGTCCTTGCAGTCGTTGTTTTCACACAAGGCGAGCAGGTATTCTTTGCCTGAAACGCGCAGCCAGGCCGCGCCCTCGAAGCCCTTGTTGGCGTGTTTGAACGTCGCGTCCGTCTTGCTTTGGCTGACCCACGCCGTGTCTGCGTCGAGCTCGGCCACTTCGGCGGGTGTCTCTCCGTCGGTGGTTGGCTCGATCATGGTGAAGAACCGACCATCATCGCTGGCGGTGATCGCTTCGTACTGAGAGTTGGTTGCGTCGCCGGGGCCGAGCTTGCCCTTGCTCAGGGAGGTGTCGATGGCAGCAATGTTGGTCAGGTTATCGGACGCGACGTACAGGACTCCACCTGAAGCGACCACACCGCTCGCCTCGTAGTGGTCGACGTCTTTCGTCGGTAGCAACTTGGACAACTTCTTCTCGGCAACGAGCTGCAACGTCAGCGGCTGCGCCGTGCTGGTGCCGTCCGAACCGCCAGCGTCGGGCTCGGTCTTCGAAGCGGTATCGTCAGACTGACAAGCAGAGAGCAGCGCCGCCACGAGCGCGAGCGGGCACGCACAGCGAATCACTTCCCCCCCGTGTCTCGACCGTACTCACCGAGTGCGCGGGCCAGGGCAATTTCCGCTTTGCGCTGGGCGAGACGCGCCTCCAGGTATTCGATGCCGCTACGCGTGACCATGTCTTCGGCGGTGAGCAAGGCGGTCAGATCGAGCTCCATGCCGGACAGCGCTTGTTTGACCAACGCTGCATGCTCGTTGAGTACAGGAGCGATCGACTGCGCGTAGTGCTCGGCGATCTCGCGACGGCGCGCGCTCTCGGCGCGCAGTACGCGCACATCGCGTTCGATCCCGAGGCGATGCGCGGTGGCCACGTCGCGCAGCGCGTGACGCGAGGCTTCCGCGGCGGCGATTGGTCCGGGGTTTTGGTTGAAAATGGGCAGCGTGACCTCCAAGCCGAGGCTCACGTCGTCTGGGTGATTGGATTGATCGTGCTTGCGGTAGCGCGCTTGCACCTCGAGCCAAGGCCAGCGTTTGGCGCGCTCAGCGGACAGCGTGGAATCCGCGGCCGCCGTGCGAGCCGCGTCAGCCTGCAATTGCGGCCTCGCGCTCGAGGCGCGCGCCTCACGCCCTGCCTCGTCGGTGCTCAGCTGCGGGCTCAGAGCAAGCGACTGTCCCGGAGGCAAGCCGAGTTGCGCTTCGAGCTGGGTGGTTTCGGTCGCGCGCGCGAGCAACAGCAGATCGCGTTCCTGTTCGCCACGCGCCAACGACACTGCGACCAAGCTCAGGTCGATGCGACTCGACGCGCCGTGGCTCACGCGCTCTTTGATGGCTCGATGCACGGATTGCCGTGTTTCGACCGACTTTTCGGCGAGCGCAATCTGCTCGCTCAGCGCGGCGATCTGCGCGTAGCTGCGGCGAACCGCGGCTTCCAAATCAGCGCGACGTTCGCTGAAATCCGCAGTGACGGCTCGCACTTGCGCACGCGCAGCGTCCTTGACGGAACCATAGACTCCGGGCTGAGGCGGAGCCCACTCGAGACCAACACCCCAACCGAAATCGGTGGGCGACTGCACGTGCAGCCACTCACCGCGCGCTACCGGGTTGTTCAACGCCGAAGCGCTGGTCACCGAGGCGGCCGCGATGTCGCGATCCCAATGCGCCGCTCGCAAGTCGGGGTTGTGCGCGAGGGCAAAGTGTACCAGCGCTTCTTCGCTCGCAAAGTCGGCATGGGTGACGCCGGTCGGCGCATTGGTCTCGCTGACGGCAGGGGCTTGTGCGCGCGCCGGGATCGAGCTCAGCACGACCGAAGCCAAGAGCGACGCGGTGAGGGAGATTTGACGAACGAGCTTCATGGTCACAGGGGCCAACGAATCCAGAGCGGCTGACGGCCGTCGGTGTCGAACACCACGATGGCGGTGGTGTGATCGGGAGCGAGCGCGATGCCTTCGGGCTTCAGGCCGTCGAAACGCTTGAGCAGCTTCGGCGTGCCATTCGCGGCATCGAGCTTCCACAGCGAGCCACCGCCATCGGTCGGCATGCCTTTCGGTGAGTTGCCAGCGACGAGCAGGCTGCCATCCGGTAAAAACGCGAGATCCGCAATGCCCTCGCACACGGATTTGCCTTCGTGCGGGACGCAAAACCGCGCGCGCGACCAGAGCGAGAGCGCGCCGGCCGGAACCACGCCAGCCTTCACGACCGAGACGACCTCCGGCAGACGCAGAATGCTCGCGCTACCGTCGCCGCCGAGCGGAGATTTGAGGCCGATGAACAGTGCGCCATCGCGAAATGCGATGCCCTCGATGTCGAGTGCTCCTGATTCGCCCCACGGCGGCTTGCCATCCACGGTACGCGCCGCGCTCAGATCCACTTGTCCGATGAGCTTGGCCCTGCGATCCGCTGACAGGGAGATCTGAATCAAACGGCGACGGCCTGCCGGCAGATGTCCCTTCTTGTTCAGCGAATGCGAGGTGCAGACGAAGAAGGTGCCCTCCGGGCCAGCCGTAATCG
Source organism: Polyangiaceae bacterium (assembly GCA_035634635.1). GTDB lineage: Bacteria > Myxococcota_A > Polyangia > Polyangiales > Polyangiaceae > PMG-095. The sequence continues at coordinate 19,260 of DASQCO010000108.1, read as the reverse complement.
ACTCTGGATCGTTCAGCTCGCTGATGCCCTCGATCTTGATCGGAGCGGTGTCGAGCTGTCCTGCTTCGGAGAGCGCGAACAAGAGCGGCGTGTGCTTGGCGCCCTCGTCGCTGATGTCGTCCGAGACCAGGACGTATCGGGAGAGCGCAGAGGACCAAGCAGCGCCAGAAAGCTCGAGGCCGGTGCGTTCGGAAATTTCTCGCGGCACCTTGATTGGGGCGATCAGCGCGGCGCAGGCCACCATGCCGACGCACGCGGGCAGCAAACCGCCCTTGCGACGCGAGCCGAACCAGCTCTTCGGATCAATCCAGCGAGACACTGAATGCCTGTCCGGGCAGCACTTCGCCGCCGCCGTCGAGTTGCACCGTCGCGCGACGTCCCCAAGCTGCGATGCCCGGAGAGGGGCGAGCGCGCGGCAACATCTCATCCACCTCGGGGGCGAGCTCGATCACGTGACCGTGCAGCGCGTGCGCAAACAGCTCCTTGGAACGCACCGTCACACCTTGGCCCAACTTGGCGCGAGCGGCCATGCCCTCGGAAAGGTTGACCACGATCACGCCCGGACGAGCGTTGACGAGACTCATCACTTCACTACCCGCGGCGACGATCTCCCCCGGACGATGGCTGATGGTGGTCACCACGCCGTCGCTCGGGGCGCGCAGCGTCAATTGCTCGATTTGCAAATCGAGCTGGCGAATTGCCGCCTTCTGTACCTCGACCGCGCGGCGAGCAGGCTCCACGTGCGCGTTGACCGCGCGCATGTGATCGTGGTTGCCAGCGCCCGTTTGACCGAGGCCCGCTTGGCCACGCATCTTGGCTTGGTCGAAGGTTTCGACCCGTGCCGATAGCTCTTTCTGCTTCTCGCGCGCCATTTCGGCTTGTGCCGCGGGGATCATTTGTTTGTCGAGCAAGCCGTCCAAGCGTTGCATGCGCTCGCTGATCTGCGCCAGCGCCGCTCGGTCACCCCGCTCGTCCGCGCGCGCCTTCAACACCCAGAGCTCGCTACGCGTGACCTGAAACTCTTGGTCTTGCGTGGAGGCGATCACCTCGGCCTCCAACTGCGCCAGCTGCAGCACGGCTTTCTCACGCGCAGCTTGGAGGTCCCGCCCATCCATGAGAGCGATCGGCTCACCGGCGTTGACGTGCTGACCGAGCTGTACGCTCAGTTTGTCGATACGCCCGAGCGTGATTGGCGCAACGGAGTAATGAATCGCCTCGACGTAAGCGAGCGCATTGCCGCTATTGCCCAGACCTTTGCCGTGCGTCAGCGCGAGAAAGCCGAGCCCCGCGCCAACCACGGAGACTGCATAGAGCAGGCGGCGCGGAGCGGAACGCACCGCGTCGAGCCAGGGGGATGACGATGCTAACAACACTCAAAGCTCCAACGAGGCGTCACGGGTGAACATTGCAGCGGCTCCAACCCCCGGTACTCGTTCGAGATCGCGCATCAGCGCCGTCTCGGTGCCGGCCTTGCTCAGCTTGAGGTGATAGGCGAACTCTTGCACGTTTTCGCCCGCGCTACGCAGATCGATCAACGACAGTCCGCGACAATAGCGATTGAGCACGGTTCGCACCTGCTCGGCGTGCTCGGCGTCAGCCGGCCCTTGAAATCGCAACATGATGTCGAACTGCAGTCGGCTGCCGAACTCCGACCAAGTGAGATACATGGCGGCGAGGGAAAACATCGCCGTACCGAGCAGCGCAGCCGCAAAGGCCTGCACACCGCAAGCCACGCCGATGCCGAGCGACGCGAACATGAAGATCAGATCGCGCGTGTCTTTGAGTGTCGTGCGGAAGCGAATCAACGTTAGCGCGCCGACCATACCGAGGCCGCGCGCGACATCGTCGCCAATGGCGAGCATGACGAGCGAGGCCACTAGGCCGCCAAGCGCGATGGTTTGCACGAAGCTTCGGAGGTAACCGATGCCGTGATAGGTGATGGTGTAAACCGTTGCGATCACCATCGATGTTGCGAATGACAAGAGCAGCGATGCGAGAGCAATGTCCCAGCCGACGCGCGTACCCATGACTAAAGTCTCCCACGCAGTTGCAGTGCGGCGGTCGTGTACTTCGAGAACGCCTCACGCTGTAGATTGAAATGACGCACCAACTCGACCATCCAGCGAGGTGGTGTGCCGTTGAATTTGAGTTCGAGCATGGCCCGGCGCTGCCCGAAGGCCGTGCGCGAGTCGTCACCCTCGTGAATATCGAGCCAGTGACGCTCGTTGGGTGTGAAAGCAAAGCCCGCCGCTTGCTGGTAGACCAGTTCGCGATCGATGGTGAGGCGCACGTCCTCACCCGGAATGCGTGACTCGAACGCCTCGCGAAAGCAGGCCACGAACACCTTCGGCTCGGCGCGATGCAGGCACATTTGCAGCAGGAAATCCCCGAGTGTGCGGCGCGCGGCGTCCGAAACTTCACAGCCGATCGGGCGCCGCGAGAGCACGTTCTGCACCTCACCAATCGGAAGCGCGAAGCGCTCCTTCATGGTGATTGTCTTCACCTTGCGCTTCACTTCGAAGAACGCGAGCTTGCTGTACGGGCGACCGTAGGCGCGAATCCGCAATTTCGAACGATCAGGCGACAAGTTCATGTGGTTTTCGCAAAAACGAAAGCCGCGCGTGTCGAGATACAAGGTCGTGTTGCGCTGCGCTTCACGAGTCGTCGCGTGAGCGTCGCGCTTCAGGTAGGGCAGCGCGAAGTCGAGCACGCGCTGCGCCATCGGCTCGGTGACCCAATACTTGAGTTCGAAGCGCTCGAAGACCGTGCGAATCGAGGGCACGGCACCGACCGCCGGAAGCGGTGCGCGGTGGCGTGGCCCCGAGCGGCGCTCTTCGGCAGCTGCCGTGCGCGCTCCAGGAGCGTCGAGCAGCAGCTGCGGGTCGGCGGTGGTGTCGTGCGCCAAGGCGGTCCTTCAGTTCCCGCGCCCTGGATAGGGACGAGCTTGCTTGACGTAGAGGGTGGCGGGTTTGCTCGGATCGGCCTCGTTGGAAAACTTGAACTCGATATCCATCGCGTAAAATCCCTTATTTCCAGCAGCGGGACCGTACGCAGGCGAAAAGCGTTCGTGGATCGCGTCGAGTGCGACGCCGAGTGAGTGCAGCTGCTCGCGCGAAAGCACGGTGCTGTCTGCGCTGATGATATTGGAATGCGCGAGGTAAGTGATGGGCTGATTCGGATTGTCGAAGAAGTACAGGATCTGATCCGAAGTCGTGCCAGCCGCCGGAGCGACCACCTCTACTTTTCCGCCGAATTGCACGTTGATGTAGAAGGCTGGCTCGAGCCCGCTCTCGTCGAACGGGTTAGCGGTAATCGCTACGCCATTGGCTTTTTCGTACTCGTCCGGAAAGTTGTTGTGGACCAAGAGCGCCATAGCCACGCTGTGGTGGTCCACGCTGTAGTACGCGCGTTCTTCGAAGGTGCGGAACTTCCAGACCGTGGAGTACGTGAACTTGATCGCGTTCAGCACGTCATCCACGCCCTTGGCCGGATCGCCCTTGGCCGAGTCGTAACAACCGGCACAAGGAAAGCCGTCCAAGTCTTCGCTGTTGGTGCTGGTTCGGAACCGAATCACGTGATTCGGGTAGTCCTTCTCGATTTTGGCCATGAGCGCTTTCTCGAGCTCTGGCGAGATCGTGCCCGCTTGTACGTCAGCTTGGAATTGCGTGAGCTTCTCGAAGCGCACTTGAGAGTCGCTCTGAAAGGCTTTGTCGGCCTGCAGCGCGCTGAGCTTGTCGAACAGCCCGTTGCGCTCCATGAACTCGTAGTACCAGTACACCGGAATGGCGAAGGCCTTTTCGATCGGTACTCCGGGTGTACGCGAGAGCACCGAGTATTGCGCGGCTTTGCCGCCGTAGCTCAGCACCGCATTCTTGATGCTGTCGCGCAGCGAGCCACCCGCTTCCGGCTCCGGCGTGACATCCGCGATGTCTTTCAGGTCGGTGTTGGAGACGTCGACCTGCGGCAGCGTGACCGGCGTTGGCTTGTGCGCGCTCCAGAACGTTTCCGCCTCGGCCTCCGTGACTTCGTGGACTTCGTAGTTGAGCGCGCCGACGGTGAGCGACACGAGCTTGCCTTCTAGGCCACGCAGGGTCGCGTCGCTCATTGCGCCACGCAAGCCCATGTTCGGCGTCTTGCGATTCGCGGAGAGCACATTCACGTGGGACAGCGGCGTTTGAAAGTCTTGCGAAATCAGCCCTTGCACGACCGGAATGTCGTTCGGCGCGGAATCAACGACCACGATGTCCGTGTAGGAGATGGCCGCTTCGTCGATCTCATCGATGGTCTCGAAGCGGAGCCGACCCACGCCCGTGGAAAGCACCAATGGCTGGTAGCTGATGCCTTGATACAGATCGTCGGTGGTCACGATCTGGATGTCTTTGGGCAGCTTTGCAGCTTCCAAGGCGACCGCGTCGGACGTCGGATGCAACTTCAGCCCGGGCCCGAAGAAAGCGTGCGCCTTCACGGCGCGAAACAGCGTCTCCATCATGGTCGCACTGGCGGTGTCATAGGGCGCAAACTCCAACGCCCAGACTTTGGGACCATCGTAATACGTCACCGCGCCGAGCACGAAGCGGCGATCCGGTTGGTAGTACTGCGAAGTGTTGAACTCCGCGAGTGACGGCACGACCGGCAAGCCATTGCCCGACAGGTGCGTCGAAGCAAAGTCGTAGTGCACTTTGTACAGCACGCTGTTTTGAAAATACTGATGATTCGAGTCCGCGGTATCGAGGATCACCTTCACCGAACGCGCACCGGGAATGCTCGCGTCGATGGGCTCCGAGCCCAGCGCGCGAAAGTCCGCCGTGCAATCGATGCGCTCGAGGTACTCGGTCGACGCCGTGCCATTCACGATCGCGCTCGGGTCGATCTTGCACACCCCCTCGACCACGGACGTCGAGGCACTGTTCACATCGGACGAGGTGCCGCACGCGACGAGCGAGCCGCACACGAGCGCGACCGCGAGGAGCTTCTTTTGGGCGCGAGCCGCCACTTCGAGAGCGCTCATTTGCAGGTCAGGTCCGTCTGGCAAACCTGACCTGACGGGCAATCCGTCGTGTCTGTGCAGGAGTTGAGGCCATCGATGGTCACGCCTTGCTCGACGGATGAGGAGATCTCGAGTTCGACTCGACCAGGGCTGATCACCGTGGAGCCGATCGTGTGGCGCGTCACGATCACGGTCGGGAAGCCAGCAACACCGAGGTTCAAGAGCTTGGTGATCAGCCCCGCTCCAATCGACAGCGAGCCGGAATCGGCCGTATCGCACTCGATTTGGCCCTTACTGCCCCCGTGATGGCTGATGTCCAGCTTGACGTGGATCTTGGCCGAGCTCTCGGCGCCCTTGGTCCAACTGAGCGCCAAAGGTTGGCCCGTCTTCAACGCGAGTTCGTCGCTCGCGAGCGCAAGCGGAGCGATGCCCTTGGCGGCCAAGTTGAAAGCGGCGTAATAGTCGCCCGCGGCCGTCAAAGAGATCGCGTCGCTTTCGGCGAATGGCGGATAGGCAAGCGGCACACTGGGCGGCGCTTGGTAGGTGTTCGAGATCAACTTCAGCTCGAGCGGCGCGCTGCCGCTGGTGGCATTCAGTCCGGTGACGGTCACTGTCCCGGCACCATGAGCGGTGGGGTACGCGAGACACGTGTCGTCCTCGACGCATGCGGCGCTACCACCGCAGGGCGTGCTGCAGAAGGGCACGCGCGGCGTGGTGAGCTTGCAATCGCCGTCGACCTGCGGCTTCTCCCAAATCGTCGTGACTGGCGTGAGCCCGTCGTAGATTTTGCCGACCACCGAGGTCGACGCGTCACCCAAGTCGCTCTTTGGGGTCAGCTTGACCTGAAACGACCCCACCAATTTGTCCGGGTCGCCAGCGCCGGCCGCATGGCTCGCAGAACTTCCGGCCGCGCCAGACGGGTTTGCCGGGCTATCGCTCGATCCGCTGCAGCCAGCGAAGATGAGCCCGCAAATGGGGAGAAGGACTAAGGAGGTTTGGGGTTGCCAGCGGCTGGGTAGCTTCACGTAGCGATTGTGTGACGAGCTAGTGAAGATCGATCAAAATCTGGGGGCCTTTTTTTCGCGCGGAATTTTCCCCCAAAAGTGCCCGAACTTGAACGGGAAATTCACAGCAAAATCAGGGGCAACCGGGGATGTCGTGCTTGCTGCGAAGGAACGGCTGGTCCGATTGCATTGCCTCGCAGAGGGTCATGATTGGCGGGCAGCCGGACGGCGAGCCTGGCGGAGGGGGGCACGGCACAAACTGCTCCTTGTCACCCGGGGACCCGCAGTCATTCGGAATGATCCAACACTGACCGATGCCCGGCATGCTGCAGGCGCTCACGTCGCGAAGTTGATGGGAGCAGGTACCATCCGAGCCGCAATCACTGCTCGAGAAGCAAGGTTTCGCGCTCGACATGCACGACCCGGGGGTACTCGCCGAGACGCCGTATATCTTGCGCAGGTTGTCGTTCCAATAGGTGACGTGGTCCTCGCAGCCGCATACCGGCATGAACTGCGGATCATCAGAAAGCGGGATGGGCAAGCAAACTCCGCTCGAGTCGCCGCAATTTTGCTTCTGGCAATACAAGGATCCGTCGCAATCGGTGTTCGATTGGCAGGGCTTGTCGGTGCTGCCGCCCGTGCCGCCGCTGCCGCTCGCCGCGCCCCCGTTTCCTCCGGGGTCGGCGAAGCCCGCCGAGCCGCCCGGTGCACCAGCCGTGGCCATTCCGGCAGTGCCTACCACCGCGCCCGCTGATCCCGCCTGCGCCGGCGCAAAAACCACGATCTCCCTCCCCTCGCAAGCGTCGAGGCCAGCAAGCAGAACGAGCGTAAACAGCGCGGAAAAACCAGGGCGAGTCATCGTCGGGCCTCAGCGCGAGACGCGGGCGGCTCACTTCCGCCACCTAGCGACAACGAGACGCCAGCCAAGGCCATCGGTCGCACGCGCGGAGGTTCGAAGAATGGCGCCGTTCCGCCATCCGGAGTTTGAACCACGTAGCTATGACGGACGAGCACGACGTCGGTGTCGAACGCAAACAGCGCGCTCACGCTGCGACCGAGCGCGAGCCTGAGCCCGAGCATCCCCGAAGCGACGGGCTCGAACACTCGCTCGGTGGGGCTCGCGACCGCGCCAGGTGGCGGGCGTTCACCACTGATTTGAATCCAATCCAGGCCGCCACCGACTCCGGCGAACGTCGTCACCGCGGGGGCGACTTGCCACTCCAGCAGCGGCAGTGCGCGCAGGCCGACGAGCCCAACCGAGGCCAGCCCTTCGGTATTCTCGACTCCGGCCGCGGGATAGCCAATCACGCTGAAAATCCCGCCGAAATGCCAGGTTGCGTGACCGTAGTTCAGCCCAAAGCCTGCGCCGACCCCAGCGCGAAAGCCGTTACCGAAGTCGGAACCACTGGCCAGCAGACTGGCCCGCGTTTGCCAATGCCGTGAGTGCTCCGCCGGCTCTTCCACCGTTTTTGCCTTGCTCGGTTCCTCCACTTTCGGCGGCGGTGCCACCTTCGCGGCCGCGGCAGCGCGCGCAGCCAACGAAGACTCCACGGCTGCGCACACCACCTGAGCCATGGTTTCGATGGAGATCTCGAGCGACGCTCCTTCGGCCAAGGTGCGACGCTCGAGATCCTGACGAGTCTCGCCGTCTACCACCACCACGCGCGGCGCCGTGCCGGGACGCAAGTCGACGTAAGCATCAGCCAAGCCTGGAGCGCGCGAAGTCGAGAGCAATGCTTCGTCCGCGCCAGCCGCGTCTCGCACCACGACCGCGACGTTGGAGCGCGAACAAAGGTCCTGGATGGCGTCCCGCGAACCACTGACTGCTTCGGCGGACCCGGCGACGTACACTCGCACGATCGGGGGCGCATCCGCGCAGAGTGCTCCGAGGCTCACCGTCAGCACGCCCGCAGCCGCTAGAAAGCCGGCTTTTTTCCGGGGATTCACCGCGTGCCCAGCGCCGCGAGCCGAGTCGCGGCCAAGCGCGCGTGAACCGAACCCGGGAAGCGAGTCTGCACCTGTCGCCACGCAGCCGCCGCCTGTGCCGACTTGCCCAACTGCTCCAAGGCGCGCGCGCGGCCGACCAGCGCTTCCGCGCTCAGCACCGGCGTATCTTCCGCCAAGTAGCGATCGAAGCCCGCGAGGGCCGCTTCCGGATTACCGCGATCGAGCAGCAACTGGGCGAGCAAAGCGCGCGAGAGCTCACTCTCGGAAGAGCTCGGGAAACGACTTTGAAGCGTGCGATACAACGCTACGGCTCGATCGGCGTTGCCGTCGCGACGAGCGCGATTGGCATCGGCGAACAAAGACGCTGCATCGACGCGCGGTGACGACGCATCGACGCGCGGTGACGACGCATCGACACGCGATGATCCATCGAAGCGCGCGGTCGGAACCTCACCTGCGCCGGCACCGGGCGCAGTGGGGATCGAGCTCACCGACGCCGCGCGGGCACTGACAGGCTCGGGCGGCGCGACCTCGCTCCGTTTCGAGTGCGCAACACTCCGCGCCGGCGAATTGATCGCGGCGACAGGCGTCTGCGCCATTTCAGACGGCGCAGACGCGACGGGCTCGGCGCTGGCCTCGATTTGCGGAGCTGCGGCGGCCAGCGGCGCTGAACCGACTCGTTTCGGCTTCACCGTGGGCTTCGCCTCGCTGACGTGTGCGCTGGATTCAGCCGGCTTCGGCGCAGACGACCAGCCCAGCCAAGGACCGGCGACCGCGCCCGTGATCACCGCGGCCATCGCACCACCGGCAGACAGCACGAGGGCTGCGGCGAGCATCGCCAGCGGCCAGCGGCGTCGCGAGCGTGCGCGGAGTGACGGCGACACTCGCGGCGCGGGCACTTCTTGCGGCATCGCGCGCTCACGCGGCGAGCTGCCGGGGAACGTCAATTGCGGACGCTCTTCGACCATTGGAGCGTCTTCTGCGAAATCGGAGCGAACCGAGATCTCGAAGCGACAGGCGGAGCATTGCGCGAGATGAGCGTCCAAACGTTCACGCTCGGCGGCGGTCAGCGCACCGTCGTGGAGCTTGTCGATCAGCTCTTCCGGGTGAATGTCGACGACCTTCACGGCGCGACCTCGAGCTGGTCTGCCAGCGTTGGATCAGCCTCGATGCGGCGACGAAGAGCCTCTTTTGCAAGGCGTACGCGACTGCGCACGGTGTTCAGCGGTGCGCCGGTGGCCTGCGCGACGTCTTCCAGCGACCAACCGAGCATGACGCGCAGAGCGAGTGCATCCGCTTGCTCTTCCGGGAGGTCGCCGAGCAGGTCGCGCAGCGCGCGCTTGCGTCGTTCGGCCGTCACGTCACACCCCGGCCAATGCGCGTCGGGATCGGCCGCGGAGATCTGAGCCAATGATTGGTTGCGCGAGCGGCGCATGGCGGCGTTGCGACGAGCGCGTAGTGCGACATGCAGCGCGATGCGCGAAGCGTAACCGGCGGGATGACACTCACCGCGAAACGCGCTCAGCGCTTGCAGCACCGCGATCAGCGATTGCTGAATCACGTCATCGACCTCGGGATGACGCGAGCCGAGCACACTATTGACCACACGCGAGAGCGTCGGCCACACCCGATCGAGGAAGCGGCGGGTCGCAGCGGGATCCCCACTGCCAGCCAAACGCGCCAGCGCCGTCAGTTCGGCGGCGTCGTCTTGACTTACCGTCGGGGGGTTGGGCGCCATGACCAAGCTCATTCGATCAATCAAGTGTGCCGCAGCGAGCTCGAGCGATCACTCTCTGCCAGCAATTGCGATCATTGACCGCCATTTTTTATATTTCGGGGGATGTTGCCCCCGAAATATTCAACGAAGCTTCAACGCTAGGCGGGCGCTGCGCTGTTCGCTGGCGCGTACGACGAAGTAGGCGGCGCCAAACCCAGCGATGACCAACGCCAACACGACGTTGCTGCTTCCCAAAAGCTTCAGTGACGAGGCGAGCAGCACCAGAATCAGCGCCGGACGAATCACGGCGTCGCGCGCGCGAGACGACAGCTGCGCACCAATGAACACCCCAGGCACGCTGCCAATCAGGATCGATGCAGTCAGCGCCAATTGGAAGTCGCCGAACATCGCGTGGCCGAGCGCGGCCGAGGCAACCAAGGGAATCGCCTGCACCAGGTCGGTGCCGACGAGCTCGGAAAGTCGCAGCTTCGGATACAGCATCAAGAGCAGAATGATCATCAGCGAGCCGGAGCCGACCGACGTCAAACCGACTACCAAACCACCAATGATGCCGATCAACACCGTCGGCGCCTTCTTCACGACGAGCGGTTCGATGCTGTCACCTTGTCGGCCTCGGCTGAGCAGCGGGCGAATGATCAGGCCGAGCGCCACGACCAACAGCGCGATGCCAAGCGCGATCTTCACGTGGTGCTGCAGCGCGTCGCCCTGACCGGTGCTCTTGAGTAGCAGCACGCCGAGAAACGCGGAGGGCACCGAACCCATCACCAGCCACTTCACGAGTTCGGTGTTCACCGTCCCGCGGCGCCAGTGAACCCCGCCGCCCACCGGCTTCATGATCATAGAGGCCACGATGTCGCTCGAGACCGCCGCCAAGGGCTGCACCTTGAACAGCAACACCAAGATTGGCGTCATCAGCGCGCCACCACCCATGCCGGTCAGCCCAACCACGAATCCCACGAACAATCCGGCAAGCGCCACTTTGGGGTCGATCATCATCGGCAGGTGCCCCAAGCATAACCCTACCTAGCGAATAGGGAATATGGAGAATTCGAGCAAACTACTAACCATCTGAAATTACTCAGAAAATTATTTTGTAGCAGCGCTCGGGGGGAGACTGGGCCGCACTTCAGCCTCGCCGTGGTCGGTTTCACCCGCTCGGTCCAGGGCGAACTTGAACAGGATCGGGCCGATCATTTCGTTCAAGGCAACCGCCGCAATGGCCAGCGCGCGAAACCCCTCTCCAAACTGGGGGAAGGCTTTGACGATCACCACCGATAGCCCGAGCGCAAGACCTGCCTGTGAGACCAAGGACGACCAGCCCCAGCGCCTGAGGATCGGCGGATCCTCGGCCAGGCGACCGCTGATGCGGTTGGCAATGACGGTGAAGAAGGCGCGGCTAGCGCACAGCGCAACTGCGACCGGCCACATCTTCCGCAGCAGCGGGATATCCAAGTGGGCTCCGGCGGTGGCGAAGAAGACCACGAACACCACGCTGCCAGTCTGTTCGATCGAGTGCAGCAACTTGGGTCCTTGATCTGAAAGGTTCGTGACCACGAACCCAGCCGCCAAGAACGCCAGCAGCGAATCGACATGAATGTAGGCGAAGGTGTCACTCAGACCGAAGCCGATGGCCAAGAGCACCAAGAGCAATTGGCGTCCGACCAAGCGCAGATACACCGAAAGCCCCAAGCCCAGCGTGACGCCGACGGCGATGCTGCCCAGGAGCTCATGGCCGAGCACAGTGAAGTCTTCCAGCGAGATGCCCCCGGTGGCCGTGATCAGCGGCCGCGCCAACATCAGCATGGTGGCAAGCAGGATCACCACCACCACGTCCGAAAGCATGATGAAGGCGAGCGAGAAGGTCGCTACCGGACCCTTGGCGCGGGTCTGAGACAGAATACCCATACACGCCGACGGGCTGCGACTGACCGCGAGCACTCCCCAAAGCAATGCCACGCCGATCAACGGCTTGACACCCAAGCCCTGGGTGAACGGAATGAAGCGTGAGATGGCCAAAAACACGCCGGCTACGCACACGAGCACGAACGTGCTCTGAATCAGAGTCGCCCAGGCCAGGCCGCGCGCGACCGAGCGCAGGGTGTCGAGGCGCAATTCCGCGCCACCCGCGAGCGCGATCAGCGACAGGGCCAAGGTGTTCACCGGCGACAGCTCCGTCACCGTGTGATGGTCCACGAGGTGCAACACGTGCGGACCACCGATGATGCCGGCCAGGAGATAGCCAGACAAATGAGGCAGTCCGATGGTCTCGAGCAACTCGCTCATCAACGTGCCGGCGAGCAGCAAGAAGCCGATCGCCGCCACCGTGCCCAAGTGAGTTTCGAGCTCGGGCGTGACGCGCGTGACGCCGTACAGCACGCCGAACGTGACCAACAGCGCCGCGGCCTGAATGGCTCGCGTACCCGTGGTTTTCTTGGCACCGCCGTGTCCGCTCATGCTTGGCTCGGCAACGTCGGTTGAGGGCCCTCGGTCGGGGCTTCTGGTTTTATTTCACCCGTGCGCTCCAGAGCTCGACGAAGCGAGCCCGGACCGAGCCATTCACCGAGCAAAACGCCCACCGATGCGACGAGCAGCACCGTATCGGCGACCACTCCGGGGTGACGAATCGCGAATGAAAGCGCGATGGCCAAGCCGAGTGCCCCGCAGGACAGCATGCTACCGCCGAACTCCACCCCCACTCCGCGAACCGACTTCGTGGTGACCGAGAGCAGTGCCCCGCAAATCACGCGCGCGAGGATCTTGGCGACGATGGCCGTGGCCACGAGCACCAAGAGCGGCATGGGCAGCTTGACGTTCACGTAGGCGCCCGCGAGCAGCAGCACCGGCTGAAGCACCGGCTTCTCGGTAGGCGTGATCATGGCCTTGATATCAACGCTGTGCCGAGACACGAGCGCGAGCGTCAATCCCATCGCGAAGGTGGTGCTGATCGGCGACAAGTTGAGGCGCGTAGCAGCACCGGTGCCGAGCAGCGAAGTGCCGAGCAAGATGCCCCAGCTCTCATCGCGCCGAAACTCACGACCGAGTAGCAGCGCCGCGGTGAAGCCGAGCACCATGCCCAACCCCACAGAGACGAGCACGCGCTCGATCACCGAGAACGCAGGCAAGGCCGTGCCCGGCAGCCATGCGCACACGACAGCCAAGGTGAGCGCGGGAAACAGCGCGCTGGCTCGCGCGGTGTCCGCCGCGAGATCGGCAAGCGGGCCCTTGGCGCCGTAGCGCTCCACGACCCAGCGCACGCTGTGACGAGTCGTCTCGGAACAGATGATGCCCGCTGTAGCGGCGAATGCGATGACCTCGCTGCGCGGCAGCGGCGAGAAGTACGTCGCGCCGAAGAATACGGTGGCCGACACGCAAGCACTGGTCAGCGCCGAGAGCGCGATGCTGAGCGCGATGTTCGAAACCGCAACACGCCGCTCGGCAACGCGCAGGTAGCTGACGCCGAGCACCAAGCCGAGCCAGCTCACGCCGACCAACACCACGGGCTGAAAGGCTTCAACCAAGGAGTGGCCCACGACCGACAGCACCTGCGGGCCGACGACGAACCCGAGCACGAGGTATTCAGCGCCGGAGGCCAGCCCGAAACCGCGGATGGTGCGACCGCCAACCAGGATGCTCCCCAAGTAGGCGAGCACCAATAGGCCGAGCAAAAAGGCGATGCCGTTCACTCGCTCACCACGCGCAAGCGGCCCAGGGCAATCCCGGCCGAAGCCAAGTCACTCAGCGCGGATTCGGCCATCGACTGTCGAGCGTCGAGCGAGTCGCACAGGGCGCTCAGCCGGTAAACGGCGCCGTCGAGGTCGAAACCGAGCAGATCCAAGCGTGGTTCTTGACCGCACTTCTTGGCGGCTTCGATCAAGATTTCTCGCGCGCGATCCTGGGCTGCGCTCGACGCGACCGCGACGTCGACGCTCAGCCGAGGGTGCATGCCGAGCACGCGCAGCGGCCGCACCAAGGACAACAGGTGCGGCACGCGAGTTTCGACGCGATGCGCGTCGAGCAGTCGAACCTCGAGCAAGTTGATCGCCGAGATGCGCGCGATCATCCCCCCCATCTCGGCGAATTCGCCGAGCCGAAGCCGACGCCCGAAGAGCACGGTCACCCCGACGACGCCCGACGCGAGCACTGGCGTGCTAGCCAAACCGAGCGCGACCAGGATCACCGCTCCCGATCGCCCCATCGAACCATTCGCGTCGCCCGTCACGATCGGGCCGGCGAAGACCAACGCGGCAACGACGATCGCGGAGCGCAGCAGCACGCTGGTGGGCGCGGCGAGATCCGCGGGCAACCAAGGCAATGGAGTTTCGCCACGAGCCACGCTGGCGAAGAACAGCCCGACGAAGCGCACCAGCACGAACACCGCGAGGCTCGCGATAGCCGCGACGATCAGCAGCGGCAACGCGCTAGCCAAGCGCTCCATCAGCTGCGAAACGGGGAACAACACGAACCCGGTCAGACGCTGCGTGTAGTTGCGCGTCGCCTCGAACAACGACAGCGCCACCACCAGCCAGGCGTAGGCGATCAGCGCTTGGCCGAGCCACTTACCGAGGCTGATGGCCATTGCTGCGCTGCTGCGAAGGGTCGCCGGGCGCACGAACTCGATCTGCTGGACTTTGATGGACAGATCACGATCCGGACGATTGTCCAAATACTCGCGAGCTCGCTCGCCGAATTCTCCGACCTTGCGCACCAGGTAAAAGGCGATCAGACCGAAGAACACCAGCAGCGAGACAGAGAACACGCTCTTGGCGACTGCGGCTCGGCGATCCTCGGAGTCGAGCGCTTCACGAATCTTGGAGCCGATGCTGGCCGCGTAGACCTCGAGTGAAGTCTCACCCGCCGCGTTCGCGTCCTCCTGGCTCAATTGGACGATCGGCACTTGGCCGATGCGCACCACCATCAGCTCGCCTTCGATTTGGCGGGTGATTGGCGCGGACTTTGCAGTTTTGAAAGCGCGATTCAGCGCTTCGCTCGCCTCGCGCGCGCGAACCTCGGCGGGCTTGTTGCCACGCGGCATGCTCAGCGTGAACACCGGTGTATCGGCCAACCGCACCACGGCGGACGCCGAACTCGGCAAAACCGATGCGCTGGGAGCGGGTGTCGCTGATGGACTGAGCGGCGTCGAGGCGGAACTCGCGCTCGGTGCCGCGCTGGGGGCGGGAGCAGGTGCTGCGGCCGCTGGCGCGGGTTCCGCTTCGGGTTCGGGCGCACGTGCGGCCGCCGAAGTAGACGCGGCAGCTGCGGGAACAGGCTCCGTCGCAGCGGCAGAAACTGCCGCAGGCGCGGCCGCCGAAGCAGCCGCACTGGCCGCCGTGGACGCCGAGACCGCGGGTGCAGCCGATGGCCGCGGTTTGGCGGAGGCGACCGGCGCGACCGGTACAGCCGCCGACGCGCTAGCGGCAGCCGATTGAGCCGAGAGCCGTGCCGGGCTCACAAGCACAATGGCAATGCACAAGCATAGGAACCAGAGCCCCAAAACTCGCGCCGATTTAAACGAACTGACCGAGGTTCTCACGCTGGGATTCGCAGCTTCGGTCACTGGTTTCACAACTGCAAGCACTATTCGGCATGCAGAGTAGGCATTCGAATGCCCACATCGGCGCCTCGAACCCGTGGCCAAAATTAGGCACCGAGAGTAGCTTACGCCGCCCCAATGACGACGACTCAGCACCCCGACCGTGTGGTCTTGCACATCGCAGGCAGCGACCGCCCGGGCATTACGGCACGCTTGACCCAAGTGATCGCCGAAGACGAAGGCGCGCAGCTCATCAGTATCGGCCAATCCGTACTGCATGGCTATTTGATGCTGTCGGCGATCGTCGATATTCGGCGCGACTCCTACGCCCTCCGAAAGCTGCTGTTTGCAGCGACGGAAATGGGGCTGCGCCTTCAAGCCACACCGTTTCTCGCGGCGGAGAACGAGACCGGGGCTGACGTGAACTCACTCAACGTGATCGTGCTCGGCCCACTGGGTAACGGTGTGGCGACCGCTGCGATCAGTAATTTCTTGGCCAAACGCGCCATGAACATCCGCGAGATCCGCGCGCTCAGCGAGGACGCGCTGGATGGTTTGGAGCTCACCGTCGATTTGCCAGCGGGCACCGTGCTCAGCGAGAGCGGCCTGAGTGAGCTACGCGGTCAACTGTTGCGCTTGGGTATGGAGCACGGGGTGGATCTCGCCGTGCAGCGCGACGACGTGTTCCGTCGCAGCAAGCGTCTAGTCTGTATGGACGTGGATTCGACCTTCGTGAAAGGCGAATTCATCGATGATTTGGCCGAGCTGGCCGGCTGTAAAGAGCAGGTTGCCGAGATCACGGCCCGCGCCATGCGCGGCGAGCTCGATTTCAAACAGGCGCTCGCCGAACGAGTGAAGCTGCTCGAGGGGCTACCCTTCGCGCGCGCTCGCGCCTTGATCGAGCGCTTCGAGCTCACGCCCGGCGCCGATCGTTTCGTGAAAATCTTGCAGAAATTCGGCTTTCGCGTCGGGCTCGTCAGCGGCGGGTTCACCTTCTTCGTCGACGAGCTGAAAGCGCGCTTCGGGCTCGATTTCGCGTTCGCGAACGAGCTCGAGGTCGTGGACGAAAAGCTGACGGGCAAAGTGCTGGGGAGGATCGTGGATGGCGAGCGCAAAGCTCAGATCCTCCGGGAAATGGCCCAAACCTACGCTTGCCCCCTCGAGCAGACCGTGGCCATCGGCGACGGCGCGAACGACATCTTCATGCTGCAGACCGCTGGCTTGGGCATCGCCTTCCGCGCGAAGCCGAAGCTGCAAGAGGTCGCCGACATGAGCTTGAATCACCATGAGCGGATCGACACGCTGCTCTACTTGATGGGCTTCAACGCCCGTGACCTGCGCCAAGCGTAGCGCTAGGGGCGCACGCTGATCGTCGCCTGGGCCTTGGTCAACTCGATGATGCGGCGAGCCACACCGACGTCGACGAGCAAGCTCTCGAAACGCTCCAGATTCGGTGTCCGGCCCGCTTCGAGCGCGTCCACCACCGCATCGGCAATCATCACCAAGCGCACGTGCGGCACCGAAGCCGCCTGCGGATCGTGATGCGCGGCGCAAGCGTCGACGATTTCGGTCGGGAGCTTCCAAGCCATCGCCACCTCGGCGCCGGCCGCGGTGTGATAGCGCTGCACCAAGTCAGTGACCAACTTGGCGTCGCTCACTCGGTTCGGCAAACCGTCCAAGATTCGGTAGATGCGTGCTTCGCCGATATCGTGGAGCAAGCCGCTCATGTAGTCGTACTCGCTCTCGATGCCGAGCTCGCGGGCGGCGGTCCGCGCCGCAACCGCCGCGACCACGCTGCGCTTGAACGACTTCTGAACCTGAACTTGGTAACGCTTGAGTCCGCCAGCCGAGGCCGCGTAAACCACCTGAAATAGCAAATCCCGCGTGTTCGCCAGACCCAGCCGCACGATCGCGGACTGCGTGGACGAAGTGAGCAATCCGCGCCAATACGCGACGCTGTTCGCGACCGACATGAAGCGCGCGGCGATCGGCGGATCGGTATCGACTAGCTCGGCGAGATCGTTGATGCGCGCGTCGGGATCGTTGGCCAGCCTCAGAGCGGCCTCGGCGACTTGCGGCAACACGGGCAACGCCGCGCGGCCGGTGCGCAAGCGTTTGACCAATTCGCACTCAGCCTCCGACATCTCGGGCGTCGGCTCGGCGGTCACCATCAACGGCAGCGCGGCCTCGCTGGCTTCACCGGCGGGAGGATGACTGGGCAGGAATTGCAAAAACGTCGTCACCCGGAGCGCCTTTCCCAAGTGATCAAGATGGGGGCGTCAGGCGGAGTCGGGATCGACGCGCGCGGCGGGTGCATCGATTCTTTGTGCTCGAGTTCGGGCAAGGTCTCGCCCGGCGGAACCATGACCACGCGATTTCTGCCACCGCGCTTGGCGGCGTATAGCGCGAGGTCGGCGCGGTGCACCAACTCTTGGGGTGTCTCTTCGAGTTGCCGCGGGTCGAACACGGTCGTGCCGATGCTGATCGTGACTCGACTCGGCCCCGGTGACGGCGGAACCATCTCCTCCACCGCAAGCCGCAGTCGTTCGGCCACCAAACGAGCCGATTCCGGCCCGGCGCCAGCCACGATCGCCACGAATTCCTCGCCGCCGTAGCGACCGACGATGTCACCTGGGCGCAAGCCATTCTTGATCACGTTGGCCACCGCGATCAGCACGCGATCGCCGCCATCGTGACCGAAGCGGTCATTGACTTGCTTGAAGTGGTCGAGATCCATGAACAGCACGCCAAACCGTTCGCGCAGTTGGCAGCGTTGGCGCACGGTTGCCTCGAGTGAGCGCCGATTGAGCACGTTCGTGAGCGGGTCGATTTGCGCGTCGCGACGCAAGCTGTCGCGCTCGTCGCGCAAGCGCTCGAGCGCGTCATAGAAGCGCTTGTTCCGCAATTGAACGCGAATACGAGCGCGCAGCTCGAGTTCGCGAATCGGATGCGCCATGAAATCGTCCGCGCCGGCGAGTAGCCCACGCGCTGCGCTTTGTTCCTCGGCATCGTCGCCCAAGAGCAGCACCGGGTAATGACGACGCGGGTCGCTCGCGCGCAGCTCACCACACAGTTCGAGGCCGCTCCCGCTCGGGAGCTCCACGGCGAGCAGGATCAAATCGGGATCGTACTCGGACGTCAGCCGCAGTGCTTCGTCCCCGTCCGTGAGATACACCGCCTCGTAACCCTCGGCGTCGAGCATGCGACGCACGAGCGCTTGACGCTGTTCGTCGGGATCAACCACGAGGATGCGCCCCGCACGTTCGGCTATCGGCGGGTTCGTCGAGAGCCGCAGGGAGTCAGGTGTCGGGTAGGGAAGCATCTCGTTCGGGCCGGCCGTTGCCTCATCATAAACGGACTCCACAGCCGTGGCCTAAGTGCAGCAGATGTTCATACACATCGGGGGTCCCACCCCCCAGCCCCTGAAGAACGAGCAGTTGTGGCCGTTTAGTCCCTAGGACGAATGTTCTGGAAGAAAGCGAACGGGAGCGGTGCCCCGGATTCCACGCGGCACGCCTCGAATGGTGAGGACGCCGCGATCGACGCCGTCGCCCATTTGCTCAAGGCATTCGGGGAGAACGCCTTCGACACGGACAACGTGAGCGCTCAGGAAACCCGGGCCGAGTGCGATGGTTGGGCCAAGAAGATCACGGTCGGCGAAGGTAAAAGCGACGACTCGGACAAGGGTGCGAGCAAGGCCTTCAAGCGCGACTACGCAGGCGTTCGCCGCTATTTCTCCGCGCAGCGCTCACACGAGCGAGAGTTTGTGGGCCGCAGTTTGGGCAACCTTCGCGAAGCGGTGCACGCCTTTGCTCGCTGCTTGACCACCACCGTGGGCGAAGACCGCGCCGCCGACGAGCGAGTCGGCGCACAGCTCGGCAAATTGGTCGGAGCGTTTCAATCCAACGACTCGGAGGCGATTCGCTCCGAGGCCGAGGGCATCGTGGCCGTCGTGCAAGAGGTCATGGCCAAGCGCAGCGAGAGCCAAAAGCGCATGCTCAGCGAGCTCAGCCAAAAGATCAGCGATCTGCGCGACGAACTCCAAGAAGTGCGG
>DASQCO010000107.1:0-44188 GCA_035634635.1 Polyangiaceae bacterium | reverse complement strand
ACCTTCTCGATTCGTGGCATCGGCGAAATCGACACGTATCCCGAGCCGTCCGTCGCGCTCTATGTCGACGACGTCTACATTGCGCGGTCAGTCGGCTCGATCTACGACACACCGGACCTCGAGCGCGTGGAGGTATTGCGTGGACCGCAGGGCACGTTGTACGGGCGCAATTCCGCGGCCGGTGCGATTCGATTCATCACCAAAGAGCCGAAGGCAGAGCGTACTGCTGGCCTGAGCGTGACGCTCGGCAACTACAACAACGTGCTGCTCAAGGCGCGCCTCTCGGGCGGCATATTGCCCGACAACAAGCTGAATGCGTCGGTATCCGCGGTTCGTCATCAGCGCCGCGGCTGGACGTACTCCATCCCGCTCGCCCAATGGGTGAATGACTTGGACATCTGGGCGCTGCGCAGCAAGGTCAAGTCGCAAGTCACGGATCGTTTCAGCGTTACCCTCGCGGGTGACATCATGTTCGATCGCTCGACAGCGAGCTACTACACGCCCGTCTATCAGCCCAACGGCAAGTATAGCGGGCAGCCGACGAACCCGGATCAGACCTGGTCGAACACAATCCCGCTCAACGAGACCACCGTGTACGGCGGTTCGCTCACGCTGAAGTACGATCTGACGGATGAGTGGAGCCTAAAGTCGGTCACGGCGGTGCGAGGCATGCATGGGCCCATTTACTACGACAACGACGGCGTGACGCAGATCAAGGGCGACAGCTACGCCGGGTTCAACCAGAATTACGAGACGCAGGAATTCCTAATCAACGGTGATCTCGATAAGCTGAACTTCGTCGGTGGTTTGTTCTACTTCAACGAGTTCTTTCACAACGACCGCTTGAGCCAGTCGGCGGGTAGCTCGCTCGACAACGTCGGTGTGCAAACGCACGCGAACAGTTACCTCAAGACTCAGAGCTACGCCGCCTTCGCCAACGCGGACTGGAAAGCGACGACCGCGTTCACGGTCACCGCGGGGCTACGATACACGCTCGATCACCGTGGTTTCGAAAACCATGGCCACCAGCAAGCCAACTCACCGTTGATCTACCCTTTACCGGGCAACAACGATCCAGCTCTGTTCGACACGATTTTCGGCCCCAATGCCACCGTGTTCGACAGCTACGCCAAGCCGAAGAATTACTCGGCGCTCACGCCCAAGGCTGGTTTGAGCTTTCAGCTCACCAAGGACATCCTCAGCTACGCGAGCTATTCGCGTGGCTTCAAGAGCGGTGGCTACGACTTGCGTGCCACCTCGGAGAACGGATCGCTCACGCCGTATCGTCCGCAGTTTACCAATGCCTACGAGCTCGGTTGGAAGTCCTCGTTTTTCGACAATCGCATCACCGCCAATCTGGCCGCCTACTATAACCAGATCACTGATATTCAAGTGCGAGCGACGAGCAACGGTGCACTTGGCACTCCAGTCAGCTCTCTAATCAATGCGGGTGACGCCCACACCTACGGTGGAGAGCTCGAGCTCAACACGAATCCGGTCCGTGGCTTCACCTTCGGTGGCTCACTTGCGTATTTGAAGACCGGGTACGACACCTTCACGGCGACCCTGCCGGCGAACGTGGCTGGGCGCACGACTCTGCTCGGGCTCGACTTTCCGCTGTCGCCGACGTGGCAAGGAAACGTCAACGGGAACTACAAGATCCCGGTGCCCATGCCGGGGACCTGGCGCATCGGCGCGGACGTTCCGATCCAGTCCCACTATTTTACGGACATCTACAATACGTCGCAGACGCAGGTGGCCACACAGGCGTTCCTCAACGGAACGTTCAACTACACGTCGGAAGACGAGGGCTGGTCTGCGGGCGTCTCGGTGACCAACGCGCTGAATACGCGCCGCCGTCAGTCGGGAGGCTACAATCCAACGAATGCAGGTGCGGACCCGTACTGGTACGCGGGCTACAATCCGCCCCGCTTCATCAACTTCTTCGTGAATCTCGGAAGGATCTGAGACGCGGTCCTATTCGGCGCTCGGCGAGAGAGAACCCATGACTACCACTTGGCGTATTGCTTTGATTTGTACATTGATTACGGTCGGGGGCACTTCGGTTCTGGAGGGGTGCAATAACGACGTACCTACGCCTCCCTGGTACCCGAACTACATAGACAGCGGCTACGGCGGGAACGGTGCCGCGTACGGTGGACGAGGTGCTGCGGCCGCAGGAAAGGGCGGCGGTGCTGGTGCGGGTCAAGGCGGGGGCAGTGGCGCCGCGGGCGCAGCCGGCGAAGCGGGCGACGGAAGCGCGAGCAGCGGCGGCGAAGGCGGAGCCCACCAGTAACGTTGTATGTGCTTGCAGAGGGTAGTCTTTTATAATAGACGACTCTCTGCTAATGTGGCTAGTACGAGTTGCCCTCAGCCGTCCGTACACCTTCGTTGTAATGGCGGTACTGATTGTGCTTTTGGGCGCGATCGCGATTCGGCGCATGCCCAGCGATATCCTGCCGGAGATCGATATTCCGGTCGTGGCGGTGGTTTGGACCTACGGAGGGTTGCCACCGGACGAAATGGAGAAGCGGGTCGTGACCGGCTTCGAGCGCCAGCTCAGCACTACAGTTGGCGACATCGAGCACACCGAGAGTCAGACCCTGACGGGCGTCTCGGTGATCAAGATCTTCTTTCACCCGGGCGCAAAGATCGAAGCGGCAACAGCGCAGATCACCGCGGTCTCTCAGCAAGCGTTGCGGTCTTTGCCCCCCGGCGCGAGCTCGCCGTTGATCTTGCGCTACAGCGCTTCGAACGCTCCGGTGATGCAGCTCGCTGTCGAAAGCGAGCAACTGAGCGAACAGCAGCTCTTCGATTATGGTCAGAACTACGTTCGCGCCGGGATCGCGACCGTGCAGGGGGCGGGCTTTCCATTGCCTTACGGCGGCAAGCTGCGACAGGTCATGGTCGATCTCGATTTGTCGAAGCTGTACGGCTGGGGACTGTCGCCGCGCGACGTCATCGGCGCGGTGAGCGCTCAGAATCTGACGCTCCCCACCGGATCGGTCAAGCTCGGCAGCCAAGAGTATCCCGTGCTGCTGAATGGGAGCCCGGACTCGATCGAGCAGCTGAACGATCTTCCGATCCGCACCGTGCGCGGCACGACCGTGTTCTTGCGCGACGTCGCCAATGTGCGAGACGGCTTCGCGCCGCAAACCAGCATCGTGCATGCGCATGGCCGGCGCGCGGTGCTCATGCCAATCCTCAAGTCGCTCGGGGCCAGCACGTTGGAGGTAGTGACGCGCATCCGTGAGGCGTTGCCTGCAGTGCTCGAGACCGTGCCCAAAGAACTCAAGGTCTCGACCTTGTTCGATCAGTCGGTGTTCGTGCGTGCGGCGATTAGCGGCGTCGTGCGCGAGGCCGCGATTGCCGGCGGGCTTACCGCTCTGATGATGTTGCTGTTTTTGGGGAGCTGGCGGAGCACTTTGGTGGTCGTGGTTTCGATCCCGCTGTCCATCTTGGTTTCAATCGTCGCCTTGAGCTTGATTGGCCAGAGCCTGAACTTGATGACGCTCGGCGGAATGTCGCTCGCGGTGGGAATTCTGGTCGACGACGCGACCGTCGAACTCGAGAACATTCATCGCAATCTGGCGCAAAATAAGGCGCCGCTACGGGCAATCCTGGACGGCGCTCGTGAGATCGCGGTGCCGGCCTTCGTTTCCACGTTGTGCATTTGCATCGTATTCGTGCCGGTGGCTTTTCTCACCGGACCTGCGCGTTCGTTGTTTTTGCCGCTCGCGTTGGCGGTCGTGTTCGCAATGCTCACCTCGTATTTCTTGTCGCGCACCTTGGTGCCGACCTTAGTCAGCTATCTGCTGAAATTCGAGGCGCGCGTCGGCGAGCGTCACCGCCCGCGAGGCCTCTGGAGCCAAGTGCATGCCGGGTTCGAGCGTGGGTTTGCTGGTCTGAGTGAGGCATATAACGGCACACTCGCGTGGGCTTTGGCCCACGCGGGCCTGACGATCGTTGGTTTTTCGCTGCTGGCGGTGACGTCGCTCGCATTGCTGCCGCTGATTGGTCAGGATTTTTTCCCGAGCGTCGACGCAGGGCTGATTCGGCTGCATGCGCGGGTGGCCCCAGGGACGCGTATCGAGGAAACAGAGCAGAGCTTCAGCGACTTTTCGCGCACGATTCAGGCTGCGATCCCGGCGTCGGAATTGGATCAGCTGATCAGCAATATTGGTTTGGGGGCGAGCGCGATCAACCTATCGATGAGTGATGGCACGATGATCTCTTCGGCTGACGGCGAGATTCTAATCGCACTCAAAGAGCACCATCGCTCGACTGCCGAGTATGTGCGCTCGCTGCGCCAAACGCTGGCAGCGGCACACCCCAACACCACGTTCTTCTTTTTGCCGCCGGACATCTCGACTCAGGTGCTGAATTTCGGCGTTTCTGCGCCGATTGACGTGCAGATTGCCGGGCCGGCGGCAAACCTAGAAGAAAACCTCAAGCTAGCGCGTGGGCTCTTACGCTCGATTAGAAGCTTGCCCGGCGCAGTCGACGTCCGCTTGCACCAGGTCCCCGAGACTCCGCAGTTGCTCGTGGACGTCGATCGCGAATCCGCGAGCCAGTTCGGACTCACGCAGCGCGACGTTGCCAATGATCTCCTCGTCTCGCTCTCTTCCAGCGGACAGACCACCCCGACGTATTGGCTCGATCCCAAGCGAGGAATTCAATATTGGGTGGCGGTGCAGACCCCGCAACATCGCTTGGACAGCCTAGCCGCGTTGGAAGCGACGCCGATTGGGACGACCAATGGTCGACCGCAGTTACTCACGAACATGGCGCGTATTTCGCGCACGGTGGGCGCGACGAACATCACTCATTTCAACTCTTTTCCGACCTTCGATATCCTCGCCAACGTGGAGCGCAGCGACTTGGGATCGATGTCGAAACGCATTCGTCACGCGATCGCCGAGTTTGCCCCGAAGGCGCCGCGCGGTACGACGATCAAGCTCAAAGGCCAGATCGAGAGTATGGAGTCTTCGTTCGAGAGCTTGGGCTATGGCCTGATTTTCTCGATCTTGTTGGTGTACCTGTTGATGGTGGTGAACTTCCAATCCTGGCTCGATCCGTTTCTGATCTTGACCGCGCTGCCGGGCGCCCTGTCCGGAATCGCCTGGATGTTGTTTCTTTCTCGCACCACACTGTGCGTGCCGGCATTGATGGGCGCAATCATGTGCGTTGGCGTGGCAACCGCGAACAGCATCTTGGTAGTGACCTTCGCCAACGACCATCGGCGCGCGGCGACGCACGCAGACGAGCGTGAAGCGCGGCGAGCGGCGTTGATCGCTGGGAGCACGCGCTTACGCCCCGTGCTGATGACGGCGTTCGCGATGATCGTCGGCATGCTGCCGATGGCTCTTGGCTTGGGTGAGGGAGCCGAGCAAAACGCGCCGCTCGGCCGCGCCGTGATTGGAGGGCTGTTGTTGGCGACAGTATCGACCTTGTTCTTCGTGCCGACCGTGTACAGTGTCTTGCGTCGGGAATTGCCGCAGAGCGCTGCGCTCGGAGAGGTGTCATGAGCTCACCGCTGAGTACCGCTGACGATTCGGTGGGCAATCCAGCGGGCGACAGCGCGGGGTTGAGCTCTGCACCGAGAGCGCGCGCCTCGTTGCGCCCTCGTGTGCTGGGCTGGGGAAGCGCTGGGCTCGTCGCGCTCGGTCTACTATTTCTGAGCGGGTACGCGCAAAAACGGCGAGAATCCGCCTTGCTCGCCAGCGACACGGAGACCGCAAGCCATGCCGCACACCGAGTACTCACGGTCAAGCCGCGCTTGGGCAGCGCTGAACGGACACTCGTCTTACCCGCTTCGCTGGAGGGCCTCGAGCAAACCGAGATCGACGCGCGAGCCAACGGCTATGTGAGGCGCTGGCTCGTCGATGTGGGCGATTCCGTCGTTGCCGGTCAATTGCTCGCCGAGCTCGACACGCCGGAGCTGGACCGCGAGCTCGAGCAAGCCCAGGCCCGTCTCGCACAGAGTGACGCCGCGATCAGCGAAGCATCGGCGACGCATGAGTTTTCTCAGGCCGTCTCCGCGCGCTATCGGGAACTGGCGCCGCAGGGCATCGCCTCCCGCCAAGATCTGGAGCAAAAGCTGTCGCAGTCGAACATCGACGAAGCGCATCTGGCCGTGGCTCGGGCGGAGCGCAGCTCGCAACTCGCCAATGCGCATCGGTTACAGCAACTCAAGCTGTTCGCGCGCGTGGTCGCGCCGTTCGACGGAACGATCACGGAGAGAGGTATCGTTCGCGGCAAGCTGGTCGCTGCAGGGACCGGGCAGCACCTCTTCAAGCTCGCGGCCCTCGACCCCGTGCGCGCCTTCGTCCAAGTTCCGCAGAGCCTGGTTGCGGGCCTCGCGCGGGGGTTGCCCGCTCAAGTTACGGTTGCTCAGCACCGCGGTAGGGTTTGGCAAGGCAACATTGCGCGCATGGCGCCCGCCCTCGACCCAACTTCGCGCACGATGAGCGTCGAGGTTCGTGTGCCAAATCCCGATCATCGGCTGCTACCCGGAATGTACGCAGAGGTGAAGCTCCAGCTCGACTCGAAGCAGCCCACGTTGGTTCTGCCCGGGTCGGCAGTGAGCGCCACGAAGGACGGTGTGCGCGTTGCAGTCGTCGCCGCAGGTGGCACCGTTCATTGGGCGAAGGTGCGTATCGAGCGCGATAGCGGTGCCGAGGTCGAGATCAGCGAAGGGCTCTCGGACTCCGATATCGTGATTGCGACCCCTGGTCCGGATATCTCGGAAGGGACGAGCGTGCGCGTCGTGCCTTGAGCAGCCCAGGGTTCGCAATTCGCTCTGAGAAACAGCGCACTCGGGCCGCACGCTTTGCAGCGCGCGACCCGGTTCGGCAGCGAGCTCAGCGAGAGCGGCGGCGAATCGTGAACAACGCAGCGCACAGCGCGAGTGTCGTTCCAAACAGGCCCCAATGTCCTCCATTGGCACTCATCGAGCACGAATTGGTCTGGTCGGTGCCCGGATCTGGGAGAGGAGGGGCAGGGGGCTTGCCGCCACTGCCAGCAGCACTAGCGCCGCCTTTGCTTCCGCCGCCAGCTGCGCTGGCTCCGCCCGTCGCGCCGGCTGCGCCACCGAGGTCGTCGCCACGGTCGCCGCCTGTGCTGCTGCTGCCACCAGTGGGGTGACCGCCCGTGCTGGCGTTGCCCGCACCCGCCTCGCCCCCTTCTCCGCCCTGCCCCGTGTCATCTGGCGGCGGAAGTTCCTTCAAGTAGTTCGCCGACACGTAGTCGGCGATCTGGTGTCCGAGTGCGAGCCCGATCTCGTTGCTGAATCGATAATGAATACCGCCGTAGATGCGGCTGTCGGCGTTTTCTTGCTCGGCGCTGCTGAATGTCTCGAAACCGCGAGTTACGCCGCTTGCAGTGTCGGAACCGACGGCAAAGCTTTGCGCATCACCGCCGAAGAACGTGGCCAGTGCCCGGAAGCCGCCTCCACCGGTGGTGCTGTGCCCGCTTGGGTACTCGGGATGATTGGGGGTTTCAATCAGCGGTGCCCACGCGGCATCGGGGACCGCGGCTGCGTTACCGTAGTCAGTCGTGGTGTTGATGGCGGTGATCGGTCGCCAAAAGCCGTACTCGTACTTGGCGTCCCAGACCGCGATGCGAGTGTCTGCGACGGTGATGTTCAACAGCGCGAAGAGCCGTGCATTTTCCGCCAAACTGAGCCCTCTGACCTTGGCCACCGAGCGCGCGACGGCATTCAAAGGCACGTGCGTCGCCTGCTTCCAAAAGTTCGCGATGTTGGTCTGCTCCACGCTACGTGTGGCGCTGTCACTCTTGCCCAGGCTCTGGGTCTCGAGATACGCAGTCGCAAATTCGGGGCTGGTAATCGCGGGCGGAGCGGCAGGGCGAAAGTGTTGCGGCGTGGGCAACGCGAATGGCTTGACGGACCGCCAACCTGGTTCGAGTGCCGCCTGGAGTAGCGAAGGAGTCGGCCGCCATTGGCCGGGGTCGGTACTGCCTGGGTAGCTAGCGCTGACCGCGGAGCCGTCGCCAATGCGCTCGGTGAAGATCGCCACTGCGGACGATTCACCAAGAGCAATCCCGTTCGAGCGTGCAGGGTCGTCGGGAATGTCGGCTAGGCTCTGCGCGTACGCTGCGTCCAAGGTCGGCTTTTCGGCAGGCAAAAGCAGCACCAGCGCTAGGTGGAACGCGCTCGCCGCTGCTGCCTCGGGCGACGCAGGTTGGTTCACGCGCAACGTTGCTCGGTAGGGTTCGTGGGTTTTGCTCAGCGAATTGACTGCCTCGTAGGCAGCAATGTGCGCAATGGCGAGCGTTCGGGACGCAGGGTTCGGTCCGAGACCAAGCTTACGGATCTCATCGACTGTGGTCTGATTCCAGTCGGTCACTACGTCGGCCTGGGCGTTGAGCGGCAGGAGCGCAGCCAATGTCAGGGCCGCGCCGTTAAGAATGATTCGCATCGTGAAAGCTCCTCGTTGCGGGGGCTCGCAGGCATCAGGCTGCGCGTAGTCGCAACGTGTTCCTGATATGCCCGGTCCGCGGAGTTGAATCAAGATTACGGTAGAGTTTTGTCTTTATTCGTGGATCTCCGGGAGCGGGTTTGAAGCGATTAGCCTGAGATTTTCGGTGTTGAGAGGTTTGTGTATGTCTTTTATGAGGGACTCTGTAAGGGCGTGCCAAAGGCCTCCGTCGGGAGCCTTTTTCGTGCTCCCGAGCCACGTCAATCACCGTCTCAAGCGTCGAGCCAGGCGTCGTAGAATTCGGGAAATCCGTGAGCGTCGATGCCGACGCCATGAGCGCGCCTCGACACGCCCAGATTGTACAACAACACGTAAATCGGAATGGCATAGCTCTTTTCGACGATCTTGCGCTGCGCCAGACGATAGAGCTCGCTTCGCTTTCGGTCGTCGTTCTCACGCGCGGCTCGAGTGAGCCAATCAGTGAGCTCCTCGTCGACTACCTTGTTACCCGAGTTCACAGTGCGGGCGGCCGGCACATAGCTCTGTCGCAGGATGTCGGGATCGCCGTGAAAGCTGGCGCCACCGTACAGATCGAATTCGTTGGTTGCCAGCTTGCTCGAGATGACGCCCGAAGGCTGGCTATCGATCGTCAGCGCAATGCCCGTGGCGGCCAATTGCCGCCGTACCAGCTGCACGACATCCAACCTTTTCTCGCGGTTGCCTTGAGAGTCGACGAACTTGATCGTCAAGCGTTTGCCGTCTTTCTCACGCACCCCGTCGGCCCCAGGTTTCCACCCTTTTCGTTCCAGGATTGCGCTCGCGCGCGCGGCATCGAAACGCCAAGAATTGGCCAGATCTTTCTCCGCCGAGCCGAACATGGAAGGCGAGAGCGGTGACCACGCTCGCGGGAATGTTCCGAGATAGATCACGCGCACGATGGCGTCGATGTCGAGCGACAGCTTGACGGCGAGTCGAATCTCTTCGTCGTCCCAGGGAGCTTTTCCCACATTCAAGGCCAGGGAATAGTTGGTGTTGAGCAGCTCCTTCTCGAGCACCGTAAACCGATCGTCGCGCTTCAGAGCCGCCAAGTTCTGCGCTGGGATCAGGTCGGAAGCGTGCACTTGACCGCTTTGCAAGACAGCCACCCGCGTGGACTCCTCGGGCACGTTCTTGAACGTCAGTTTCTCGAGGTGCGCAGGCCCGGTGTGCGCAGCGGTCGACGGTCCCCACTGGTAATCAGGGTTTCGTTCGAGTCGGATTTCCGTCCCGGGTAACAAACCCGCAAAGCGGAACGGCCCGGTGCCCACCGGGTTTTGCGCGAAAACCTGGCCGTACTTGGCGGCCGCGGTGGGCGAAACAATCGCCAGCTTGGTCATCGACAGATTGCGTAGGAATGGCGCGAAGGGCTCGGTTAGCGTCACGCGTAAGCGATCTTCGGCGAGCACTTCGGAACTCTGATACGGACCGAGGCTGGTGCGAGAGGTCAGCGCGTTGCTCGGCAGCGCCAGCCGTTCGAAGTTTGCTTTCAGTGCGCCAGCATCGAACGGAGTTCCGTCGTGAAACCTCACGCCGCGCCGCAACTTGAATTCGTACGTCTTGAGGTCAGCTGAAACGGTCCATGACTCGGCAAGCCACGGGCCGACACTTTGGTCTGGCAGCAAGAGCGTCAGATTGTCGAAAATCGAACGCATCACGCGGTTGTGCGGAGCAAAGCCAGAGTTCTGTGGATCGAGCGCGAAGGTTGCGACCGCAGCGCCGTCGAAGGCGACCAACAGCTCGCCCCCAGTTCGAGTTGCAGCGCCGCCGGACGGTGCGTGGTCAGTTTTGGTATTCGTGCGGCTGAGCGCGCCGCGCACGGCAAACGCGCCGCCGACGGTGGCCACGGCCCCGGCGATCAACAAGCCGCGACGACTGGACAAGAGAGGAGGGGTCTGGGCGCGCGTTGACATTGTGTGTCTTGTATAGGAGACCTATGACAGAAAGCAAGACCGGTGGCCCTCATTAGCATCGAGCGAACGGGTGCTTTGGGATGGTGGTCTGGTATGGTAGACGTTGGTTCATGAAAGTCCGAAAGTCAGTCCTGGTCGGTTCGTTGCTACTGCTCGGTTGCGCCTCCAAGGCGGCGTCGGAGCCGCCCGCGGTGAGCGTGGCCCCTGCCAGCGATTCTGCGGCCGCGTCCGCGACGGCCGCGCCGCTTGCTTCAGCAGCGCCTGCGACGTCCGCCGCGCCCCCGAGTGACGCGGAGCGCGCACAAAAAGGAAGAGCGAAGGCAGACGCGGATCATCAAACGGAGTTGTCTCGTTGGACGCCTGAATTGCGAGCCTCCGCCAAACGCCTTGCCGAGACCTCGTATGCCTCCGCGGACGTGGCACTCAAAGCGGTTCTTGCAAGTCCACATCGACAACCTGGCAACGCCGAACGCGACAAATTCCGGCATCCTCGCGAAACGCTGGAGTTCTTCGGGCTGCAGCCAAACTCAGCGGTGCTCGAGTACGGACCTGGTGGCGGCTGGTACACGGAACTCTTGGCGCCCGCCCTGGCGAAACGCGGCAAGCTATTCGTGACGAGTGATGACCCGAACGGCAACGCGGGTGAACGATCAGTTGCGGGCTACCGCCTGAAACTCTTGCTCGAAACGTCGCCGGAGCTGTTCGCGAAAGTCGAACCAGTTCCGCTCGACGCGAAGAATCCGAAAATCCCGCTCGACGCTAAGCTCGACGTGGTGTTGGTGATTCGCGAGCTGCACAATTTGGTAAACGATGGCTCGATCGACCAATGGCTCGCCGAGTTCCGGCACGCACTCAAACCCAAAGGGGTGTTGGGCATCGTCGATCACCGCGCGCTGGCCGGTGCGGATCCGCTCACGAGTGCGAAGCTCGGCTACCTTCCGGAAGCCTGGGCGATAGAAAAGATCGAAGCGGCGGGGTTCAGGCTCAGCGAAAAATCCGAGATCAACGCCAATCCAAAAGACACGAAAGACTACCCAGACGGGGTGTGGACCTTGCCGCCCACCTACCGCCTGGGCGCCAAAGACCGCGAGAAATACGCGGCGATTGGCGAGAGCGATCGCTTCACGCTGCGCTTCGTCAAGAGCGAGTCGGCGAGCCCCGCTTCGTCGTCGGCAAAGGTTCCCGCCCGACCCAAGCGCTAAGTCTGGCGGCGCAATCCGAGGCCAGCGATGCTAGTTCTGCGGGTAGCAATGGCTGGCTTCCGAGAAAAGGTGCTCGCGCGGAGCTCGGGGATCCTGAGCTACGGCCTGACGCCACCACGCGCCGCGCACGATCTCGACAAACTTTCCGCGATCGCGGAGCGACAACGGACGCAACTTCGATCGCTGCCAGTCGATGCCCTCGTGCTCTACGACCTGCAAGACGAATCGAGTCGTGACCCTTCACCGCGACCGTTTGCGTTCTTGCCAACGCTCGACCCCTTTGCCTATGCTCGCGACCACCTGGCGGATGCCGGGCGTGATCTGGTCGTTTATCGAGCGGTTGCCAATCACGCAGAAGGCGAGTTCGCGGCCTGGCTCTCGGCTGCGGAGGCGGCGTCCGAACCAGCCGCTGTCACTTTCGTCGGCAGCCCCGCACACGCACAACAACCGCGCGACCGGCTCAATCTGAGGCGGGCCTATCAGCTCTACGCCGAGCGTTGCAAGCGGCTGCTGCTCGGGGGTATCGGCATCGCTGAACGTCATCTGCACAAAGGGGACGAGCACCTGCGGATGCTGGACAAACAAGCGCAGGGTTGCTCGTTTTTCGTGTCTCAGGCTGTCTACGACCTGAACGCGAGCGGCAGGCTGCTCGCCGATCTCGCGCGCGAGGCCGACGCGCGTGCACTGTTGCCGGCACCCGTCCTGCTCACGCTCACCCCATGCGGGAGCGAAAAGGCGCTGCAGTTCATGAAGTGGCTCGGCATTTCATTCGATCCGGTGATCGAGCGGCGCTTGCGCCAGGCGAGCGACATGCTGGCTGAGTCAATCGCGATTTGTGAGCAGTTGGTCGTCGAGATCGCGGCTCGTCAACGTGGCCCGGTTCCGCTCGGAGTCAACGTAGAGAGCGTCTCGATTCGCCGTGTAGACATCGAGGCTGCCGTGGCATTGGTCGAGTTCGCTCGTCGCACGCTCGGCGGCTGAGCGCGGCGCAACTCAGGGCTTTTGCGCGAGCAATTTCTCGATCGTCGCGCGGAGCTCTGCCTTCAGTTCTTCGTGAGCCGCGCCAGTCGCTTTGCCGGCAAAACCGGCGTGGGCGCCTTGTACCAACCCTGATCGCCCAACGAAGAACGTGGCGGGCCAGGTCGACAGATTCAACGCTTGAGGCAGCTTTTCATGCACCTCGCTCGGCTCGCCGCCGAGCAACACGGTGTACTCGATGCCGTACGTCGCGATGAACGCCCGCAGCCGCAGCGGATCTCGGAGTTGCTCCGCGTCTTCGAACGACAGCGCCACGATTTCCAAGCCACGTTTGCGATAGGCTCGGTAGAGCTCCTGCAAAAACGGCGCTTCGTCGTGGCAGTTCGGGCACCAGCTGCCCATCACGTCGACCAAGACTACTTTGCCTTTGAAGCGTGGGTCGGACTCCGTGACCAGTTTGCCGCTCAGATCGGGGGCGCTGAAGCGCAGCGGTTGACTTGGGTCCTTGACGCTGGTCCAGCGCGAAGGATCGGCAGGCAGCGGCAATTTCTTGGCGCGTGCTTGGCTGCTCTTGAATGCGGTGTATTCTGCCTTGCCGGGCTGAACGAGCGCCAAACTTCCATCAGCGTTGGGCGTGATCTCGAGCAGCAGAGGACGCGCGCCCGAGAAGTGGCTCAGCACGAACGTTCCGTTTTGGTAGCTGCCCGAGAGCGCGCCCGTGTCTCCATCGACGCGCAGAATGCTGGCTGTAACCTCCGCGCCAGATTGCCGGACGAAAAAGCGCCATGCCGCCTCACCCTTGGGGCTCTTGACCGCGATCTCCCATTGGCCGGCGATCGACGGCACTTTCCCGTTCGGCGGTGGAGCCACCGAGTGCGGATGAGCCTGGAAGGCATATGCGGGCTGCCCAGGTCGACTGTAAGCGCCGGTCAAGTTACCACCGAGCCATTGCGCCTGGAGTGAGCTTGCGTAGTGCGCGAAGCGAAGCCCGAGCGATCCAGCTCGATACGAACCGGACGTCGAACGAACTCGCTCATCACCATTGAAAAAAGCGCCATTCGCGTCGCCGCCCGTGACGGTGAGCTCGAAGCGAAAAGGGATCAACGTGCCGTTCACGACCACGCCTGCATCCCACAGGCCCGAAGGTGGTGCATCTTCTGCGTGTGCGGTCCTCGGAAGCAGCGCGCATAGCGCCAAGAGAAGCCGCAGCGCTCGCCAGTGATTCATCGTCCGCCTTTCTGAGCCGTATCGCGCTCGATGAGTGGGGTATACATTGGTCTCGTAATAAAGACCAATGGCCGGCAGGCCCGAGAAGAGTGAAGTGATTGAGCAAAATCCGCGGGATTCCGGTCTACGGCTACGTGTATCAAGTGGAGACCGGTAGGCTGGTCGAAATCCCCGAAGCCACTGAAATCGGCCGCGCCGCTTGAAACGGTTCTCACCCTCGAGGTGAGTAGAGCCGCGCGCCGACTGGGGGCGGTGAGCCCAAGTGCGTCAGAAATGCGGCGTAAGCGGGACGGTTGGTTTTCCGCTCGAGTTTCCGATGGACGGCGTCACGAGTAATGGCAACTCAATGGCGCCGTGAGCGCGGCGCTTCGCAAGAAATCCACCGCAAATCGCACTGGCTGCGGGCGGCAGCCAATTGCGGTCCAGGGGTTTTCACCTCATGCACAGCCGCGAGTACTCATCGTGACCACCGTAACCACCAAAGTTCCTCGCAAGCCTCGCAAGGCGCTCAAAGTTCTGTTCGTGATCGTCGGCCTGCTCGCTCTCGTGGGCACGCTCGGCTTCATCAAGTTTTCACAAATCTCCTCGCTCATGGCTATGGGCAAGAAGTTCGAGGAGTCTGGACCGCCGCCGGAGTCAGTGGGCTCCGGAATATCGAAGAAGGAGAGCTGGCAAGGGCAGGTGACTGCGGTCGGTACGCTCGCTCCGGTCAAGGGTGTGGCGCTGAGCAATGACGCCCCAGGCGTTGTTTCGAAGATCAACTTCGAGTCCGGCGCGATGGTCAAGCAGGGCCAGGTGTTGGTCGAGCTCGACACCAGCGTGGAACGCGCACAGCTCGCCTCGACCACCGTGCGCCGCAACCTCGCCGTCGTGAACGTGAACCGCTCGCGCGCGTTGATGAAGGACCAACTCACCACGCAGATTCAGCTCGACTCGGATGAAGCGCAGGTGAAGAGCTCCGAGACCGAGGCGCAGACGATTCAGGCGCAAATTGCGCGTAAAATCGTGCGTGCGCCGTTCAGCGGCCGGCTTGGTATCCGCGCGGTCAACGTCGGTCAGTACCTCAATCCGGGCACCACGCTCACCGTGCTGCAGGCCATCGGAGCGGTGTATGTGGATTTTTCGCTACCTCAGCAACAGCTCGGGACGATCGTGGTCGGAATGCCGGTCAAGATTCAAATCGAAGGATCTTCGGGACCGGCGCATGACGGTGTGATTGCCGCGGTCGATCCGACCATCGACAGTGCCACACGCATGATCAAGCTGCGCGCCACGGTGCCGAACCCCGGCGACAAGCTGAGCCCAGGCATGTTCGCCAACGTGGCCGTGCTGCTGCCCAGTCAAGGAGAGGTGGTGACCATCCCGCTCACGGCGGTCGTTCACGCTTCCTTCGGCGATTCGGTGTTCGTGGTCGAAGACAAGAAGGCCGATGCCCCGGGCGCGCGAACGTCACCCGCCGGCAAGAAGATCCAGGTTGCGCGGCAGCAGTTCGTGCGCTTGGGGCAGGCGCGCGGTGACTTCGTGGCCGTGCTCGATGGCGTGGCCGATGGCCAGGAATTGGTGACTGCCGGAGCCTTCAAGTTGCGGAACAATTCTCCGATCGTCGTCGACAACAGCGTCAAGACCGATCCTCAGTTGAACCCCAAGCCGGAAAACCACTGATATGCGGTTCACCGATCTATTTCTACGCCGGCCGGTTCTGGCGATCGTCGTCAATCTGATCATCATCATCGCGGGCGTACAGGCCGTTCGCACGTTGAACGTGCGCCAGTACCCAAAGCTCGAGAGCGCGTCGATCAGCGTCACGACCGTGTATGTCGGCGCGAACGCCGAGCTCGTGCGCGGCTTCATCACCACGCCGCTCGAACGTGTGATCGCGGCAGCCGACGGCATCGACTACATCGAGTCGCAAAGCGTCCAGGGTTTGTCGACGATCAACGTGCGCTTGAAGTTGAACTTCAACGCGTCGAGTGCCCTCGCCGACATCAGCGCGCGCGTCGACCAGGTCCGCGCGGATTTGCCGCCCGAGGCGCAAGTGCCTGCGATCAGCATCCAGCCGTCGGACTCGCAGATCGCATCCATGTACATGGCCTTCGGCTCCACGATTTTGGCCGAAAATCAGGTGACTGATTACTTGATGCGTATCGTGCAGCCGCGGCTCTCGGCGATCGCGGGCGTGCAGCGCGCGGACATCTTGGGCGGCCGTACGTTTGCGATCCGCGCCTGGTTGAAGCCGGAGCGCATGGCGGCGCTCAACGTTAGCCCAGCGCAGGTCAGCCAGGCTTTGGGCAACAACAACTACCTCGCGGCCGTGGGGCAGACCAAGGGCGCACTGGTTCAGGTCAACATCACCGCCGCGACCGACCTGAAGTCGGTGGATGAGTTCAAGAAGCTCGTCATCCGCGCGCAGAACGGCTCGTTGGTTCGCCTGTCGGACGTCGCGGACGTAGAGCTCGGTGCCGACACGTACGAACAGGACGTGCGCATGTCCGGCAAGAAGTCCGTGTTCATGGGCATCTGGGTGCTGCCGAACGCGAACTCGTTGGACGTGATCGCCGCCGTGAAGAAGGAGATGGCGACGCTCAAGGCCGAGCTGCCGACGGGCATGCAAGCGAGCATCGCTTTCGACTCGACCAAGTACATCAACAGCGCGATCACGGACGTTCAACACACGCTGCTCGAGACCATCGGCATCGTGATCATCGTGATCTTCTTGTTCTTGGGCTCGCTCCGGACGGTGCTCGTACCGCTGGTTTCGATCCCGGTTTCGCTGATCGGCGCCATCTTCCTGATGCAGGTCTTCGGCTTCACGCTGAACCTGCTCACGCTGCTGGCGATTGTGCTCGCGGTCGGCTTGGTGGTCGATGACGCGATCGTCGTGGTCGAGAACGTCGAGCGTCACATTCGTGAGGGCAAGTCGCCCATGGACGCCTCGATCATTGGCGCGCGCGAACTGGTCGGACCGATCATCTCGATGACGATCACGTTGGCCGCGGTGTACGCACCGATCGGCTTTCAGGGCGGCCTGACAGGCGCACTGTTTCGTGAGTTCGCGTTCACGCTGGCCGGCGCGGTGTTCATCTCCGGCGTGGTCGCACTCACTCTATCGCCGATGATGGCGTCGCGTTTGCTCAAGTCCGAGCACAACCACGGTTGGCTCGTGCACAAGATCGACGCCGGCTTCAACGCGATCAAGAACGCGTACGGACGTATGCTCTCCGTCACGCTCGAGAATCGCGGCCTGGTGTACGCGGTGTGGGGCACGCTCGCGCTCGTCCTAGTGCCCATGTACATGTTCTCACCGGCCGAGCTCGCGCCCAATGAGGACCAGGGCGTCGTGTTCGGCGCGCTCGACGTGCCCGCGAATGCCACCGTGGAGCAGGTGAGTACGTACTCGGCGGAGGTCAATCGCATTTTCCAAACCACGCCCGAGTTCGCGAACAGCTTCCAAATTACGTTCGCCACCGCCGGTTTCGGCGGGATGCTGACGAAGTCTTGGGAAGAGCGGAAACGCAGCATTTTCCCGATCCAGGAGGAGCTGAGCGGGAAGTTGGGTGCGATTACGGGGGTGCGCGCACCGGCATTCTTGCCGTCGGCGTTGCCCAGCGCCGGCTTCTTCCCGGTCGAGTTTCTGATCGCATCTACCGCGCCGCACGAAGAAATCCTGCGCTTTGCGGACCAGCTGCAGCAGACCGCTGCCAAGAGCGGCATGTTCGCGTTCCCGCCTGTGGTCGATGTGCGCATCGATCAGCAAAACGCGGCGATCGTGATCGATCGAGACAAGGTCTCGTCGATGGGCCTCAGCATGCAGCAGGTCGGCGCTGACCTGGCGGCGGCGGTTGGCGGTAACTTCGTGAACCGCTTCAATATCGATGGCCGCGCGTACAAGGTCATTCCGCAGATCGAACGCGCCGGGCGCCTCAACGCAGACCAGCTGAACGACATCTACATCCGCGGCGCCGACAATCAATTGATGCCGTTGAGCGCGGTCGCGTCGCTGCAGACCGGTGTCGAACCGCGCACGTTGAACCGCTTTCAGCAGCTCAACTCGGTCAAGCTCTCCGGCGTGGCCATCCGCGGCTTGGACGCCGGCCTGAAGGTGCTGGAGGAGGAATCAAAGAAGATCCTGCCCGCGGGTTACCGCTTCGACTACACCGGTGAATCACGCCAGCTGCGCCAAGAAGGCGGCAAGTTCTTGCCAGCCATGGGTCTGGCGCTGCTCTTGATTTTCTTGGTGCTGGCCGCGCAGTTCAACTCCTTCCGCGACCCGTTGGTGATCTTGGCGGGCTCTGTGCCGCTCGCCATGTTCGGCGCAATGATCTTCACCTTCTTGAAGTTCTCGGGTCCACCCGGAATGCACTTCAAGTTGACCGAGGGCTGGACCACGACCCTCAACATCTATTCGCAAGTCGGCCTGGTCACGCTCGTTGGCTTGGTGGCGAAGAACGGCATCCTGATCGTCGAATTCGCCAATCAGCAGCAAGCCTTGGGCATGAGCAAAGTGGATGCAGTGCATGAGGCAGCCATCACACGCTTGCGGCCGATCTTGATGACGACCGTGGCAACGGTGGCAGGTCACTTTCCGCTCACTTTGGTCACCGGCGCGGGCGCTGTGGCTCGTAACTCGATCGGCATCGTGCTGGTCGGTGGCATGAGCATCGGCACCCTATTCACCTTGTTCGTCATCCCCTCGGTATATGTGCTGATTGCCAAGGACCACCGCGGGGAAGGCGCGCGAGCATCGGCTAGCGCCGAGCTGGAAGAGCCGGAGCTGATCGGCGCTGAAGGCGCACACGCCGCACAGTAAGGGCAGGTAGGCGCTCGCGCGGCGAGGGCTCGGAACGGCGGCACTTGAAAAGTGCCGCCGAGTGGCCATGCTGGCGTTAACCATGTCCGCCGACGTCGTGATCTACCGCACTCCTTATTGCCCTTACTGCGTCCGAGCGGCGATGTTGCTCAAGGGCAAGGGCGTCGCGTTTCGGGAAGTGGACGTGTCGGATGACCCCGAGGCGCGCGAGCGGCTACTGCGCGAGACAGGCCAGCGCACAGTGCCGCAGATCTTCATCAACGGCGCCTCCGTTGGTGGCTATGACGATATTGCGCGGCTCGATCGACGCGGGGCGCTCGACCCGTTGCTGAGCGAGCCGCCGGCGCGCTGAACTGGCCTCACTCCATCGCTCGCCGGTACGCGAGCTGGTCATCGTGCATGCGCAGGAAGACGCGCTGCTTCTTGTCGTGAAAGGCACGGACCTCCGGGTTTGGTTCGATCACGCGCGAGACGGCGGACATTTTCGTCATTGCCTCGAGCACGCTCGGGAAATGGCCGGCGGCGCGCGCGGCGAGCATGGCTGAACCAAGCAAGACGGCTTCGGGTTCCTTGGGCAGGAGGATGCGCGCTCCCGTCGCGTCCGCGTGTTCGCGCAGGAAAACCGGATTCTTGCTGTCGCCGCCGGTCGCGATCACGGTATCGATGCGGTAGCCGTTTGCGTTCATCGTGTCGATGATGTGGCGCGTGCCGTGGGCAATGGCTTGAATGGTCGCCAAATACTCGAGCGCCAAAGCGTCCACGGTCGCGCTCAATTTGAGGCCTGAGATCATGCCGCGCAGTGACGGATCCGCGCGCGGCGAGCGATTGCCGTGATGGTCGGGGAGCACGTGCAGATCGCGCGTCAGCGTGCCCGGGGTCTTGCTCGCGCCCGCGAGTTCGTCGAGACGCTCGTTCAATATCGCGTACACGCTGACCGAGCGAGTCGCGGCGGTCTTTTCGAGATCCGCATAGCGAGCGTGCGATTGCAGCACGTGATCAATCAGCGCACCGGTCGCGGATTGTCCGCCTTCCGTTAGCCACATGCCTGGGACCATCGCGGAAAAGTAGGGGCCCCACACGCCGTTCACCCAGCGCGCCTCTTTGGAGACCGCCATGTGGCAACTCGAAGTGCCTCCGATCAGTGCCAAACGCCGCTCGAAGCTGCTTGCGTCGAGCGACTCACCAGGAAGCGCGCCACCGAGCAAGCCAATGCCGCCGGCGTGTGCGTCGATCACCGAAACACCCACGGGGATGCCGGGCGCGAGCCCCAGCTCGTGCGCCGACCGTTCAGTGAGGAGGCCGACGCATTCGCCCAACGGACGCACCTCGCTGCCGATGCGACGCGCATTGTCCGCGAGCAACTCGCTGAGCCCTATCTGTTCGAAATACGAACGCGACCAGGCGCCGCGGCCGTCGTTTTCGTGCCCAAGGTAGGTCCACTTGCAGACGGTCGTGCAGTGCGACCGCGAGTCATTGCCAGTCGCGCGATAGCTGAGAAAATCAGGCAAATCCAGGAAGCGCGCGCTGGCGGCGAACGACTTTGGTAGGTGTTGTTTCAGCCACAGGAGCTTCGGTGTTTCCATCTCCGGGGAGATGGTGCCGCCCACGTAGCGCAGCACTTCGTGATTGGTTCGGTTGATTGTCGCGGCCTGCTCGATGGCACGGTGGTCCATCCAGACGATCACGTTCTGCTGGTCACGCCCGCTGGGGCTGACGGTGACTGGCGAATCGTCGGCGGCCAGGGCGACGAGCGAGCACGTCGCATCGAAGCACAACCCGCCGATTTGCTCGCCGCGCAAGCCGGCCGCGTTCAGCGCGCCACGAATGGCCACGCCGCACGCTCGCCAGATGTCTTCCGACGATTGCTCGACGAAATCCTCCGCTGGGCGAAAGCAAGCGATGCTCTCGGAGTGAGTGCCAAGCATCACCCCCGAGGCGTCGAACACGCCCGCTCGGGTGCTGCCGGTGCCGACATCCACGCCCAGGAAATACAGCGCGGAAGTCACGTTCAAGACTTCCCGAGGATGCGAATTTTGAAGCCGAGCTCCTGCGACAGCGCCACCATTTCCTCGAATATGTCGCCGTACGCTACCGCCACGTGGTTCGACAGGTAGTGCGCCATCAGCGTGTCGCGCGAAATGCCCATGTCAGCGGCCATGAACGGCCACTGTCGCGTGGTGCCCTCCCACCATTGATCGCGCACGTTTGGCGGCAATTGGACGACTTCACCGCGTCCGATGTCCATCCACAGCTCGCCGGCGCGAATGTAGGCGCGGGCCCAGGTCATCTTTCCGGGCAAGCTCTCACCCGCGAGGGTACCACCGGGGGTAGGGAAGTAGAGCGCGGGCTGACGATAGGAGTGTGCGCCGCGCAGGCTGTCCGGATCGTGATTGAACGCATACGCGCCGCACGAGCCGGAGTTGAGCAACACCCACAAAAATCGCCCATCGTGCTCAGCGCCCCAACGTACGTCGTGAAACATCACGGCTTGGTGAAGTTGCTTCTTTTTGAGCAGCCGCTTCATCATTTCCATGGGCATGACGTTGCCTTGATCGGCTTCGGTGGCGGTGGCTACCGTGTCTCCATTGGATTCCGGGCGGCAGGTGGAGTTGAGCAACCCTTCGGCCAAGTCGGAAGGCGGGCGTAGCGGAATCAGGCCGAGTTGATACTGCCAGCCCAGACAGTCCGCTTTGAACTCAGCGAGCAGATCCAACGCCACCAAGTAGTCTCGTAGCTGCTCCTTGCTGGCGTGCTCGTCGAAGTCTTTGGCGTCCGCTTCGCCATGGTGAAACGTGAGCCCCTTGTCCTTCACGAAGCCGTACGCATCATCGATCCGTTTTTGCTCGATGCGGCGGCCGCGATCGATGATCCAAGCTTGATCGACCTTGTGCTCGGTGAAGCCGTGGCGATTGAGCAGGCGTGGCCCAAAATAGCCGTTGATCATGCCCATGGAGGTATCGCCGAGCATCAAGATCAACACGCGCCGCTCGCGGATTTCGCGCGCGACCTCCAAGGCCAAGGCCGATGCGCTGGGCG
Organism: Polyangiaceae bacterium; assembly: GCA_035634635.1. Lineage (GTDB taxonomy): Bacteria > Myxococcota_A > Polyangia > Polyangiales > Polyangiaceae > PMG-095. The sequence goes on along the minus strand of DASQCO010000107.1, from coordinate 22,548 downwards.
AGATGGGCGCATGGGAGCGAATTTCCTCGCTGCCATAACGAATTGCGCCGCTCGTACACCACTCGTCGAGCTGCGCCATGAATGTCTCGTCGCTGGAGAAGTCCGGCGCGTCCGTCCAGGCCCGTGAAAACGGTCGGTTCAAGCTCTCCAAGCAGGCTCCGGTATTGAGCAATCCCACGAGGCCCGGCCAGCGACCGGAGAAATTGCTGGCGAGCAGCAACGGGTTGTCTTTACCGACCACGCCGTCGGTGGTGTGTGGACCGTAAAACCAGTGCACGCACATGCCGATCATCGGATCGTCGATCGGGCCGAGCTTTTCGATCGCGTGATGTGGCTTCGACAAGAAGCCGGGCACCAAGTACGGCGTGCGCCCGAGCTTCTTCAGCGCGCGCTCGAGCTGGGCAGTCGCTTCTTGCATGTTGGGCAACGCCAGCTGGTTCGGTACATCACGCGCATCGCCCGGCCAAAACACCGCGATCTTCTTGTGCATCACTGCTCCTCGCGCCTTTCTGCGCCTTATCAACTCGAAGCCGACGAGCATAGTGCGACTGATGGCTGTATCTCAAGCCGAGGCCACGCCCGCCGATTTCGGGTTTTGGCTTCGTTTTCGCTCCGGTCCGATGCTCACGTACCCACGTACGCTCCGCTTCGGTCCTCGCGAAAGCCTCGCCAAAACACCGAACTTGACGGGCGGGTCGTCTGCGAGGTTTTTGGTGACGGATAGTGCGACTCGACCGGCTCGCGCTACACTCGCCGAATGGCTGGAAGCGTGCTCGAAATCGTGCCCCTCGGGTTTCCGTGGGTGACCGCGGACCCGTTCCTGTTTTGCGTGCATCACGACGACGCTTACCCTGCCGGCAACGAGCGGATGGGGCCGGCGGTGTCGCTCGCGGGTCGCGATCTCGGCCAAGACTTCGGCCGCAAAGACGGCTTCAGTATGTATCACGGGCGGGTCGTGCCGGGCTTCCCCCAACACCCGCACCGCGGCTTCGAAACGGTGACGATCGTGCGTCGCGGCTTCATCGATCACTCGGACTCGCTCGGCGCAACGGCGCGCTTCGGCAGTGGCGACGTGCAGTGGCTCACTGCGGGTGGCGGCATCGTGCATTGCGAGATGTTCCCGCTCTTGCAGCAAGAACAACCGAATCCACTCGAGCTGTTCCAGATTTGGCTCAACTTGCCGAGCAAGGACAAACTCGTCGAGCCCCATTTTGCGATGCTTTGGGACAAGCACATCCCGCGCTGCTCGTTCCTGGATGAGCAGGGGCGCGAGACTCAGGTGTCGGTGATCGCGGGGCGTTTGGGCGATGCGCAAGCGCCGCCACCGCCGCCGCATTCGTGGGCTTCGAGCGTCGAGGCGGACGTGGCCATTTGGAGCCTGCGACTCGCTCCGCAGGCGGCTTTTACCCTGCCACCGACGCTTTCGAGCACGGTGCGCACGCTGTATTTCTTCCGCGGCACGTCGCTCGTGATTGCAGGCGAGCGACTCACTTCGCATGCCGCAGTGCAAGTGAAAGCCGACGAGCAAATCGTACTCGAAAATGGCACGAGTGAGTCCGAGATCCTGATGCTTCAGGGACGTCCGATCGGTGAACCGATCGCGCAGCATGGGCCGTTCGTGATGAATACGCGCGCAGAGATCCAACAAGCGATCACGGACTATCAGCGGACGCGCTTCGGCGGTTGGCCTTGGCCGAGCGACGACCCGGTGCATCCGCGCGAAGCGGGTCGCTTCGCGAAGCATGCTGACGGCAAGGTAGAGCACGTGGATCGCGCCTAGTCGTGACAAGCGAATCGAAGCCCTGATGCTGCGCAGCCTTCCTGATGCCCGAGAACCGTGGACGGACGCCACGTGGCTCGACCTATGCAACGCGAGTGACGACGAGCGCGCGGCGGTCGAGCGCGCGATGGGGCTACGCGTTCCCGATCAGTCAGCTGTAAGCGAGATCGAGACTAGTAGCCGCGTTTACACCGAAAAAGACGCGCTTTACCTGTCCACACCGATCCCAGCGTCGCCCAACGCTTCGCAGTCGCTGAGCGCAGTGGGCTTCGTGCTTTCGCGCCGGGTGCTGATCAGCGTGCGCTTTGCGGACAATCCGGTGTTCGATGGCTTGTTTCAGAGTTGCCAAGGCGCGCCGGCTCATTCGCCGTGCGACGTGTTCTTGCGCATCCTGGAGGCGCTCGTGGATCGCGCTGCGGATACCTTGGAGCATTGCAGCGCCGAGCTCGACGGTTTGTCGCAACGCGCGTTTCATGCCGAGCGCGTGCGCCGTCACGCGGTCAAGACGGTTTCGGAGAAGCTCCGCGCGACCTTGCGCAAGCTGGGGCAAATCGGTGATCACATCTCGCAAATTCGGGACACGCTGCTCGGCTTCGGTCGCATTGCCGCTTTCGTTTGCGAAACCGGCGGCGCTCTGGTTGGCGCGGATGAGCGTCCGCGGCTCTTGGCGATTCGCGCCGACATCGGCTCTCTCAACGATTACCAGCAGCATCTCTCGGGCAAGGTGCAATTTTTGCTCGACGCAACCCTCGGCTTCATCAGCATCGAGCAGAACGACGTGGTCAAGGCGCTGACGATCGTTTCCGTGGTGGGCGTGCCACCGGTGTTGGTTGCTGGAGTGTACGGCATGAACTTCGTTCACATGCCAGAGTTGCACTGGGTATTCGGGTACCCCTTCGCCTTGGGGCTGATGCTGCTCACTGGGCTCCTGCCGCTGGTCTGGTTCAAGTGGCGCGGCTGGATGTAACTCGGGCGCACTAACGCCGACCGAGCGAAGCTGCCCCGCGCGCGTCAGTTTGCCACACCGACCGCAACCCCTCGGGTTGCGACGGAGACCGGCGAACGGGGCATTTGGCGCAAATGCACGCTTCGCAACATTCAGCGCGGCCGGCACACAAGGTGCATTCAGCTGGCGCGTATTTGTTCTTTTTTTCGAGCCGTCGATGCCACCCCCCAACCTCCCAGTTCGACCTGCTCGGCGTTCCCCTTCGCTTGATTTCGACACCGATGCGGGGGGCGTGTTGTCTCCCACGCAGCACGTTCAGCCATCTCTATTGAATTTGGAGGACCTACTGGAGGACCTCAAACCTAGAAAACAGGCCGAAGCACCGGTGCCGGATTCGCCACCCGCAGAGAATGGGACAGAACAGGAGCAACAAAAGCGCCCCGTGCCGGCCACGGGGGATGTGATCGGTGGCACGTACCTCGTCGAAGGTGAACTCGGTAGCGGTGCCATGGGTGTGGTGCTGTTGGCTGTCGATCAGCAACTGAATCGCAAAGTAGCGATCAAGTTGATTCAATCCTCGCTGTTCGCCAAACACTTTCAGGACCGCTTCCTCCAAGAGGCGAGGGCGATGGCTGAAGTGAATCATCCCAATGTACTGGTGATTCATGCCTTCGGAGAGCATCATCGAGTCCCGTACTTCGTTACCGAGTTCGTTGCCGGAACTACGCTCGATCGCGTGATCGCCGAGTGTCGTCGCGGAGTCGAAGTCGACTTGGCGCTGCGAATCATGGATGAGATTTGCGCAGGCGTCGCCGCGCTCCACGCCGCCGGCATCGTTCACCGAGATTTGAAGCCCGCGAACATCCTGCTGGATGGGCAATTCCGCGTGAAGGTGGCAGATCTGGGCTTGGCGCAAAAGTACGTCACTGCCAAGGCGATCAAGGAGCTCGTCGGCACGCTCGGTTACATCGCTCCTGAGCTTACCGTCGACGCCGGGGTACGCGTGGCGGCCAGTCCGCAAAGCGACTTGTACTCACTCGGTTGTATCGCTTACGAGCTGCTCACGGGTCAGCCTCCCTTCGAATCCAGGAGCGACGACACGCTGATCATGCTGCACGCGACGGCGAAGGTGATCCGGCCGAGCTATGTTCGGGGCGATCTGCCGCCCGCGCTCGACGCGGTGTTGCTCAAGGCGTTGAGTAAGGAACCGGCCGAGCGCACGCAGAGCGTAGAGCAACTGCGCCGCGAATTGCAGGCGGCGCGCGCTCGCAGCACCGAGCCAACGCGCATCCTGATCGCAGAAGACGAGGAGGACTTCCGCCTGCTCTTGGAGTTGAAGCTGCGCGCGGAGTTTCCCGATGCCGAAGTGGAGGCTGTCGCGAACGGGCAGGCCGCCTTGGAAGCGTTCGACCGAAAGCCGGCATCGGTCGTCATTCTGGACTTGCAGATGCCTGTGATGGACGGGGTCGCAGTAACCGTCTTACTGCGCTCTCGGCCAGCCTCCGCGCTCGTTCCGATTTTGGTCTTGACCGCGTCGGGCGGGCCCAAAGAGTGGAAGCTGCTCTCATCGCTCGGTGCGGACCGCTTCCTGGTCAAACCAGTCGACCTCGACGATGTGGTCGCGATGGTGCGGCGCACCGTCAAAGACCGCACGCGCCCCCCGAGTTCGCCGGCTTAGCTCTCCTCATCGCTGTTGTCGGCGGCGTCAGCGAGGCGTTGGGCGAGCAATTCACGGGCCTGGCTGGCCAAGCGATTCTGCAATTGTCGAGCTCGGTCGAAGAACTCCACCAGCTCGTCGTCCCCGGCGTCTTCGGCGTCTGCGACGTACTGGGTGCACGCGTCGGCGGCTTTGAGGCAGTGATAGAGCACGCTCACCAAATCGTAGTTTTCGTCCGTCTCGGCCGTGCCGGTGTCCCTGGCAGCACTTTCGCGTCTGGTTTGCGTTCGTTGCTCGAGCTGGGTCATGCGGAACTCCTGCGTTTGGCTTGCCGTCCCCAAGTTGCTGCACACCCGGTGCCAACCGACTGGCGACCGAATCACATCCGCGGCTTCGATGCGAACTTGTGCCGTGACTAACTGCCACAGCGCGACAATCCACTCTTAGCCCGAATCGCATCGTTTGCCCATGGACTGGAGTTCGGGGCACTGAAATCCATCGAGGCGCGATGGCACCCCGCTTGCTTACGTTTGAGCTTGAGCGCGTGAACCCACCAGATGACGAAGCGACGACGAACCAGAGGAGCGACGAAAATGTTCGACAAATCTGCAGCGGATTTCATGAATGACCAGCTGGAGGCGTTGTTGGCCTCGCCCGCGCTGGCACGTGTCGCACAGCGCCAGCCTGCTCCTAGCGACGAGCCGGCCGCTTCGGAACAGCCGATCCAGGAGCGTGACACTGAACCCAGCATCGACGTGAAAATGCTGCGCGATGCGATGCGGGCGGGGTTGAAGTAAATGACCAGCGAAGCAAAACCCCGTGGCCGCGATGCCGACCTCGTGCCGAGTACGCGTGAACATGGCGTATGGGGGACGAAATCCGACGCCGTCGGCGGTTTTGGAGAGAGCTATGCGGCGCAGGTGGCCCACGGCTCCGAGCCAAATCTCCCCGATGGCGCCGAAGAAGCAGCCGAGGATGCGCCGCTTGGTCGCGAGGTACGGAAGACCCTCGGTCGCGCACACGTCGACGCCGCCGATCTACGCGTGGCCGTGCACGGGGGGCACGTGACGCTGCTCGGCTCGGTGCGCAATTCACTCGAGAGAGCGCAAATCGAGGCGCGAGCGAGAGCCGTTCCCGGCGTTGCAGATGTCACCAATCACCTGAGTGTGTTGAGTGATGGTGACGACGCGAGTTGAAGAATTCCCAGCGCAGCTTCCTTCTGACTTATTCTTTTGGCTTCGGCCCGATCCTCCTTACCCGGACGTGAGAAACTAGATACATGGGAGTCGAACGCAAACCGAAACGCCGTTCGTCTTCGGTCTCCAGCGATGATCCGGAGTGGTACAAAGATGCGCTGATCTACGAGCTGCACGTGCGCGCCTTCGCTGACTCGAACGGTGACGGTATTGGTGATTTCGCGGGCCTGGTCGAAAAGCTCGACTACCTCGCTGACCTGGGTGTCACGGCGCTCTGGCTGTTGCCGTTCTATCCCTCGCCTTTGCGCGATGGTGGCTACGACATCTCGGACTATTGGGGCATCCACCCGAGCTACGGCACGCTCGAAGACTTCAAGCGTTTCCTCGATGCGGCCCACGCTCGTGGCATGCGCGTGATCACCGAACTCGTGATCAATCACACCTCGAGCGATCACGTGTGGTTTCAGCGCGCGCGCACGAGCCCTCCCGGATCGCCAGCTCGCGACTTCTACGTGTGGAGTGACTCCGCCGAAAGATACGCAGACGCGCGCGTGATCTTTCAGGACTTCGAGGTCTCGAATTGGACTTGGGACCCGCTGGCCAAGGCCTACTATTGGCACCGCTTCTACAGCCATCAGCCGGATCTGAATTTCGACAACCCGGCCGTGCACGAGGCCCTGTTCGAGGTCTTGGATTATTGGCTCGGGCTGGGCGTCGACGGCGTGCGCTTGGACGCGATTCCCTATCTGTACGAGCGAGAGGGCACGAATTGCGAGAACTTGCCCGAGACTCACGCTTTTTTGCGCAAGCTACGCGCGCACGTCGACGCCAAGTTCAAGAGCCGCATGCTGCTCGCGGAGGCCAATCAGTGGCCGATTGACGCTGCGGCGTACTTTGGCAACGGCGACGAGTGCCACATGAACTTTCACTTCCCGCTCATGCCGCGCCTGTTCATGGCGCTGCACAGCGAGGATGCCTTCCCCATCGTCGACATTCTCACCCAGACGCCGACCATCCCCGACTCGTGTCAGTGGGCCACGTTCTTACGCAATCACGATGAACTCACCCTGGAGATGGTAACCGACGAAGATCGGGATCTGATGTATCGCGTGTACGCGACCGAAGACCGCGCGCGCATCAACCTGGGGATCCGCAGGCGCTTGTTCCCGTTGCTGCGTGATCGGCGTCGCGTGGAGCTACTGACAGCGCTGCTCTTTTCGCTGCCCGGCACGCCCGTCCTCTACTACGGCGACGAGATCGGCATGGGCGACAACATCTACCTCGGGGATCGCGACGGGGTGCGAACCCCGATGCAGTGGGACTCCGACCGGAATGCGGGATTTTCGCGCGCGAATCCGCAAAAGCTCTATTTGCCGGTGATCGTCGAACCGGAGTTTCACTATGAGGCCGTGAATGTAGCTGCCCAAGAAGCGAACCCGGCGTCGCTTTTGTGGTCCACGAAGCAGCTGATCGCCATGCGCAAGCGGCACCGCGTGCTGAGCCGCGGCAAGTTGCGCTTCTTGAACCCGAGCAACCCGAAGGTACTCGCATTCCTGCGCGAGGACGGGGACGAGCGAATCTTGGTCGTCGCCAATCTTTCGCGCAACGCTCAGTACACCGAGCTCGAGCTTGGAGAGCACCTGGGCACGTTTCCGCGAGAGATGTTCGGCTTGAGCCGTTTTCCGGAAATCACCGAGCGGCCGTACCCGCTGACGCTCGGCGGTCACCAGGTGTATTGGTTCAGCCTGGAGACGAACCAGGCCAGTCGCGCCAGCACTCAGTTCGGGCCAGTCAAGCTGACGGGTGATTGGCACGACTTCGTGAACGAGCCCGCGCGTAGTGCTCTGGCCGAGAGCTTGAGCCGCTATGCACGCGAGCAGCGTTGGTACCGAAGCAAAGCGATTCCGAGCAAGCACGCGGAGCTGGAAGACGTATTCTTCTTCGGTGACGCGCGGACCGGCGATCATTGCCTCGTCGTGCTGACCGTCGAGTTGGAAAGCGGTGTGCGTGAGAGCTACGTCATGCCGCTGCGGTTCGCTGCGCTGGGGGCGTCCGGGGCCGAGACGCCATCGTCACTCGTGACCGACGTCGAGATCTACGTGTCCGGTGAGACGCAACCGATTCGCGGGTCGTTGCTCGACGCCAGCGCTTCGCGCACCTTCGCCGAGACGCTGCTCGCCCCGCTTCGCGAAGGTCGAGCGCTGACTGGAGAAGCCGCGACCATCAGTGGCGAACTATTCGACAAGGCACGTGCGCTGCCAGGCTCCCTCGAACCGCGCTTTTTGCCGCTCGAACAGAGCAATTCCACGATCTTGTACGGCTCGTCGTGGCTGCTCAAGTTGCTGCGCAAAGTCGAGGGCGGGCCGAACGTCGAGCTCGAAGTCGGACGCTTTTTGGCCCACGCGACACCGCGGCCGAAGGTGCCGGAGCCCGTGGGTGTACTGCAGTTGAGTACCGACGCCGGGCCGCGCACCTTGGCCGTGATCAGTGAATACGTCGAAAATCGCGGCAGCGCCTGGTCCGTCACTTTGGAGTCTTTGTTCACGTTCTTCGAGCGCGTTCTGTCGGCGCAGGCGTCCCTGCCCGAGGTGGCGCTGCCTAGCGCCTCCGCGGCCGAGTGCACTGACGCCGTTCCCGACGCCTTGCTGCACTTAGCGAGTCCGTACTTCACGTTGGCGCGATTATTGGCCGAGCGCACCGCGGAACTACACCGTGCGCTCGGCAGCAAGACGCGGGAACCTGGCTTCGGTCAGGAAGCGTTCACTCAACTTCACCAGCACTCCTTGTATCAAAGCGCACACGCCGAGCTCGCGCGCTGTTTCAAGAAGCTGCGCGAACGCCAACGCAATTTCCCTCCCGACGCCGCGCAGTTGGCCGCCCAAATCCTGCCGGCACAGGCGGCCATCGACGAGCGCTTGCATCGCATTACTCAAGGGAAAATTGCGGTGACGCGTATTCGTAGTCACGGCGACTACCACCTGGGGCAGGTGCTCTTCAGTGGTGATGACTTCATCATCATCGACTTCGAAGGCGAACCTGGGCGCCCCGTCTCCGATCGCCGTTACAAGCGCAGCCCGCTACGCGATGTTGCCGGGATGTTGAGGTCGTTCGCCTATGCTGCCGAGACGGCGCTCCGTTCAGAGCGCGTGCGTGCCGAGGATCGGGTGCGGCTCGTGCCGTGGGCGGAGGCCTTCCGATCGTGGGTGTGCGTGGCCTTCGTGCGCACGTACTTGGAGGCGATCGCCGGCGAAGCTTACTGCCCCAAGAATCCGGCGACAGCTCGGCTGTTGCTCGACTTTTACGAGCTCGAAAAGGTCGTGTACGAGGTCAACTACGAGCTGAACAATCGACCCAACTGGTTGGCAGTGCCTCTGGCAGGCCTCAAGCGCATCGCGCAGCTCTGAAGAGCCCCATTCGCGGTCCCTGAGTCAGCGCACGAGCACCGCAATCGGCAAGTCCGTGAACACATCGCACAGCTGGAGCTGTTCGCGTGCTTCGAGCCGGTGTCCGGTGAAGACGTTGCGATAGCGACCCTGGAGGCCTTCGCCCGAGATTGCTTGCTGGCCCCATTGCTCGCCGAGTGGCCAAGGATTGCGTCCGCGCGTGATACGAAATGGAAAGCGGGCGACGGCGCAAATCAAGTCACAACCGCTTGCCCCACGGCCAAAGGCAATGCAGTGCTCGCCCGCATCGAGCGCAGTGTACTTGCTTTGGAATAGTGTCGGCTCCGACGCTCGCAACCGCAGCAAACGGCTCAACACGAATAGCTTCAGCCGGCCATCCGCGTAGTTCGCGGAAAGCTCTTGCAGGAGCTGTCGCGGATCCGCGACAGCTTCGTCGAGCGCGCTGAGCGTTGCGCGGAGTACGTCGTAGTCCACCGGTTGCCGATTGTCTGGATCGACCAGTACTTGGTGCCAGAGCTCCGATCCTTGATAAGTGTCGGGAATGCCGGGCGCGCACAGCTTGAGCGTGAGTTGTGCGAGCGCTTTGCACGCGGCATAGGGGTCGATTCGCCGGCAAAATCGCAGCAAACGGTCCCGGAATTCGACGTCGCGCAGCGTGCCAGCGACATAGTCACGGACCGCAGCTTCGTAGCCCGGATCCGGGTGTAGCCACGAAGTCTGTTGCTTGGCCTCGCGGCACGCTTTCAGCATATACGCTTGCAGCCGCGGCTCGAGTTCGGCGACAGTTTCCGACGCGGCGCCGAACGGTACTGCACCCAGCAGGGTTTGATAATAGGTGTACTGGTCTGCACGCGCGGGCGCTTCACTGCCCTCGTAGGCAGCGCGATAGCGGCTCGCGATTCGGGTCAGCGCGAAGACGGTCTGTCGCCAGGTGTTGGGCAGCTCAGACAGCATGCTGATCCGAGCGCGGGCGTCTTCACCGCGCTTCGTGTCGTGGGTCGAGGTGCTCGTCAGTGAAAGACGACGTTCGCTCTGGCTCGAGAGATTGTGCGCGTGAAAGTCTGAAAGCCCCACGCCCGCACCGTTGGGCCTGCTGCCGACTTCGTTTTCGGCCAGATTGCGGCTGAACCGATAGAAGACCGTGTCTTCTAACGCCTTTGCCGTGACGGGCCCGCTCGTTTGTTGAAATCTCAACGCAAACTCCGCCGCTCCAGCGACCCGGCTTTCCATCAGCAGCAAGGAACGAATGAACTGGTATGCGCCGCGTCCGGCGGTGGGATTGCGACGCATCGCGCTCGCGACGGCGCTGTTGATCAGCGCTTCGTCTTCCGAAGTTCGAGTGCCGTCCGGTTGCACGTAGCTTCGATAGGCACCGAACGCACCCATCACCTCGATCAGCGCGCCGTGCAAGCTATGCCAGGTCAAGTCGCGCCAACGGCGGTCGCGCTCGGCCAAGCGTTCCAAGGTGCGAGACAGCAGCGTTGCTTCGCTCGCGAGCAGCGAAGCAAGCACGTCGCGTTTTGCCTGGAGTAGGTGGTCGTCGAAATTGCGGGTGTCACCGGTGAAGCGGCGATAGGTGTTGGTCAGGCCGAGATCGGCGCGGCCGTCGATCAGCACTCCGGTGACCGCGCGCGCGAATTCGTAGCCGGTCGTGCCGTGTGCGCGAAAGGTTGCCGGTAGGGCTTCACCTGGCGCTAAGATCTTTTCGACGATCACGTAAGCGGGGAGCTCGGCTGGGTCCGAGCCCGGAAGCGCAAGCTGCAGTCGATCCGCGAGTGTTCGTAGGTAACCGATTGGATCGAGCAAGCCGTCGACGTGATCCAAGCGAATGCCGCTGATCTTGCCCTGTCGGAGCAGCGAGAGCAGTAGGCTGTGGCTCGCGTCGAAGACCGCCGGCGACTCGACTCGGAGTGACGCCAGCTCCGTGACGTCGAAGAAACGGCGATAGTTCACGGCTTCGAGCGCGAGTTGCCAGGCGCTGGTTCGATAGTGCTGGGCGCGCAGCAGCTCGTCCAGGAAGTCGAAGCTATCGGGCTGCGTTGGGCTGCCGTCGAGCTTGCTCAGCGCCTGCTCGATCGCGGAGCGCAGCTCGTCACTGCTCGCGAGGTGCTCGCGCAGTCGATGCTGCAAACTCCGCGCCTCAGTGCGGTAATTTTCGAGCTCACTCGTCGGCTCACGAAACCCGTCATCGAGTTCGCCGAAGGCGCGTCCGAGTTCGCGTAACTCGGCCAGTTGCGATGGAGAAACTCCGTCTTCCAACAGATCGGCGAGCCGCCCGAGCAGCGGCCCGAGGGACTTCGGGCGCAGGGGCAGGCGACGATTTCCGACCTTCAGGCACAGCCGTTCGCCATCGAGCTGCAGCGCGAAGTGGCCCCGCTCCAGGCTGAGGCCGTATTGATCGGGCAAGATTGGCAAGAGCAGCTTATGTGCGAGCGTCTCTTTGGGGGGCAGCCAATCGATGTCGAAGAAGCCCGCGCGCTCCGAGGCCTGACCGTGTTCGAGGACATCCTCCCAAAGGCGGTTTCCATCGCAGCCCACGCCCATGTGGTTCGGCACGAAGTCGACGATCAGCCCCAGGTGATGGGCTTCGAGGGCGTCGCATAGGGTTCGGAATCCGGCGTCACCGCCGAGTTCGGGATTCAGGCGGTCATGGTTCAACACGTCGTAGCCGTGACTGCTTCCCGGCGCTGCCTCGAAGATCGGTGAGACGTATAGGTCCGAAATGCCGAGCTGCTTCAGGTAAGGCACGATTCGCGCCGCATCCAAGAAGCCGAAACCGGCATGTAGCTGTACGCGATACGTGGCGCTGGGGGTGCGCGCGCTCATGAAGCCTCCTGTTCTGAGCGATCGACGAGCGCGAAAAGCAGTGCGCTACCCGTCGGAAGCTCGAATTGATGGCTCTCTTGCGGAAGAGTGTGGCTTGCGAGCAGCAACCGAGTGTCCGCCGGGGTGCGACCGATCACCTCTGCGAGCGAACGAGCAGCACCCGGGTTGAAGAGCAGCAACCGAGCGCCCGCTTGCCCGCTCCGCAGAACCCACAAGCATTCCTTTTCGACCCCCGCACGGAGTTGCGAGGGCAGACTCAGAACCGGATCGGTTCGCCGGAGCTCGAGTGCGCGGCGCGTCAGATGAAGCGTGACCTGTTGCTCGCTCAGCGCTTGCGCGGACCAGTCGAGCTTGCTGCCGAGGAACGTCGATTCGACTTGCGGATCGGGAATCGTTCCCTGCGCGCCTCGAAACGAGCTGAATTGGCTGAACTCTTTGCGCCGGCCTTCGCTGACGGCGCGACCGAGTTCTCCTTCGTGATCGCTGAAGTACAGGAACGGCGATGGTGTGGCCCACTCTTGCCCCATGAACAGCAAGGGTGTTGCGGGCAGGAAAGCGAGCAGCAGGGTCAGCGCTCGACAGACGCCGGGATCGCACAAATGGTGAAGGCGTTCACCCTGCGCGCGGTTGCCGATCTGGTCGTGGTTCTGCAATGCAAACAGAAAGCGACTTGCGGGCACCCCTTGAGCGGACTTGCCGCGAGGCTTCGCGCTGTCCGCCGCGACCTGTCCTTCGAACAGCTGCCCGCGTTCAATCACTCGCACAAGTTCCGCCAGGTCGCCCGCGAATGCCTGGTAATAGCCGTCTTGCTCGCCCGTCAGTAGTACGTGAAGCACGTGATGAAAGTCGTCGCTCCACACTGCGTCGACTCCGTGTGCCAAGAGCGCGCGAGGGGCGTTGCGGTTGTCCTCGGCGATCAGCGCGGCCCTCGGTTCGCAGGCGCGCGCGAGGTCCGCGAGCGCGCGCAGAATGTGTGGGTCGCCGCCGGGTTCGAGTTCGTGCGTCGCATCGAGTCGCAGTCCGTCGAAGCCGAAACGGTTCAGCCAGTAGTCGGCGTTGCTCAGTACCAGCCGCCGAAATGGCGCTTTCCCCAGCGCGGGCGCCTGACCCCAAGCATTGGTGCGTTCGGCGTCGAAGTACGAGTCGGAAAACGCAGGTAGTGCGTTGCCGGCTGGGCCAAGGTGGTTGTACACGACGTCGAGTACGACGCTCAAACCCAGGCCGTGAGCCGCGTCGATGAAGGCACTGAGCTCCTCCGGACTGCCATAACCGGCAAATGGAGCGAACAGTGCTACGCCGTCGTAACCCCAACCGAAGCGACCTGCGAACGCGGCGATCGGCATCAGTTCGACGACCGTGATCCCAAGGTCGCGCAGATAGGGTAGGCGAGTGAGCGCCGCGTTGAAGGTGCCCTGCGGCGTGAAGGTGCCGATGTGAAGCTCGTAGAACACCTGGTTGTGGTCGAAATCAATGGCGCGCTTGGGATGCTTGCGATGAGGAAGTGGGGCCGACACGCGTGCAGGACCGTGGACGCCATACGGGAGAATGCGTGCATAGGGGTCCACCGCGAGCTGCCCGTCGACTCGGAAGTCATACAAGGCGCCCGGCTCGAGTTCCGCCGCGAACACGCTGAAGAAGCCGGGCTCGCTATGTTTTGCGAGTGGGAACTCGGCGCTGATCCGCTTCGGTTCGGCGTAGATTACGACTGAAATCGAACGCGCGCGATCGGACCAAGCGGTAAAGCGCACGCCACCGGACTCTACGCACGCGCCGAGTGCAGGCCCAGCGTTCACGGTCGGCGTCTCCTGAACAGCAACCTCAGCGATGCTCCCGCAAGGCTGGTCTTGTCACCACCAAAACGCTGCTCTTCAGCTCGATCGTTGGCGGTGTCGACGAGCAGCTCCCATGGCCGATCGTCGTCTTCGAACGGTAATGAAAAGTCGATCGGCTCGCCGTGCGAATTGACCAAGAGCAAAAAGTCATCGTCCCGGATTGGGTTGCCCTCACTGTCGGGTTCGTCGATGCCTTCACCTGCGAGGAATAGACCGAGTGAGCGCGTCTCGGGGTTGTTCCAATCTTCGTCCGACATGTCGGCTCCGTCGTGACGTAACCACACGAGGTCGCTGACTTGCGAACCGCGCAGCGGTCGGCCCTTGAAGAAGGTGGCTCGGCGTAGAACGGGATGAGCGCGTCGCAGGGCGCTCAACTTCTGAGTGAAAGTGAGCAGGGAGCGACGTTCGTCGTCGAGCTGCCAATCCACCCAACTGAGCGCGTTGTCCTGGCAATAGCCATTGTTGTTGCCTTGCTGAGTGCGCCCGAGCTCGTCACCGTGCGAGATCATTGGGGTGCCTTGCGAGAGCAGCAGCGTGGCCAATAGGTTGCGTTGTTGCTTGGCTCGCAACGCGCGAATCCCGGGATCGCGCGTCGGCCCCTCGGTGCCGCAGTTGAACGATAGATTATTGTCGTTGCCGTCCCGGTTGTCCTCGCCGTTGTCCTCGTTGTGCTTGCTCGAATAGGAGACGAGGTCGGCGAGGGTGAAGCCATCGTGGCAGGTCACGAAATTGATGCTCAAATACGGCTTTCGCCCGTCGTTTTCGTAGATGTCGCTGCTGCCCGTCAGGCGATAGGCCAGCTCCGATGCGAGTCCGCCGTCTCCGCGCCAAAACGCGCGCATCGAGTCACGGTAGCGCCCATTCCATTCGGCCCAGCGGATCGGAAAGTTGCCAACCTGATAGCCGCCCGGGCCGACGTCCCAGGGCTCCGCGATCATTTTTATCTGACTGAGGGTGGGATCTTGATGAATCAACATGAAGAAGCTCGAGAGCTGATCGACCTCGTGCAGTGAGCGAGCGAGAGCCGCCGCCAAGTCGAAGCGAAAGCCATCGACGTGCATGTCGTGCACCCAGTAGCGGAGCGAGTCCATCATCAGCTGGAGCGTTTGGGGATGTCGCACGTTGAGCGTGTTGCCCGTCCCCGTGTAGTCCATGTAGTAGCGAGCTTCGTCCTCGACGAGGCGGTAGTAGCTCGGATTGTCGATGCCGCGGAAGGACATCGTCGGCCCCAAATGATTGCCCTCCGCCGTATGGTTGTACACCACGTCGAGGATCACTTCGATGCCAGCCGCGTGCAGAGCACGCACCAGTTCTTTGAATTGAACGACCTCACTGCCGAGCTCGTCTCCGGCTCGAAAGCGCGGATCTGGCGCAAAAAAGCCGATTGTGTTGTAGCCCCAGTAGTTGCGTAGGCCTTTGTCGAGCAAGAACTGATCGTCGACGAACGCGTGGATTGGCATCAGTTCGATGGCGGTGATCCCGAGCTGCTTCAGGTGGTCGATGATCGCGGGCTGACACATGCCGAGGTACGTGCCGCGTAGCTCCTTGGGCACGTCCGGGTGCTGAAGCGTCAGCCCGCGCACATGAGCCTCGTAGACGATCAGCTCGTGGAAGGGCAGATTCGGATGTTGATCGTTCGCCCAGTCGAACCGCGGATCGATGACCAAGGAGAGCGGCGCCCCGGTCGCATCGTCGTTGCTGATCGCCAAGTCTTCCTGGCCCTTTTGGCTATCGTACGCGAAGGAGCCGTCATTCCATGCCTGCAGGCCCGAAAGCGCCTTCGCGTACGGGTCGATCAGGCGCACGTTGGAGTTGAAGCGGAGGCCCCGCTCCGGTTCGTACGGCCCATGCACACGATAGGCGTAGCGTTGACCAGGGCCGAGCCCCGTCAAATAGCAGTGCCAAACGAAACCCGTGCGGCGCTTGAGAGCAATGCGCGTCTCACCCCCCGCCTCGTCAATCAGGCACAGATCGACGCCCGTTGCGCGCTCCGAGAAGATCGAAAAATTGACACCCTGTCCGTCCCACGTTGCCCCGAGTGGATACGGGTTACCCGGTTTCTCGCTCACTGACGTGCCTCTGCTAGGTTGTGTGCTCGAACCGTGGCGACATTGCTTGTCGTCACCATCGCCTCGCTGTCTTCAGAACGAACCGCCGAATGGGGAGGGCCCGGTGCTCGAGCCGCCGACGCCGAATGGATCTCTGCCCGCGCTGGGGCTACCGCCAGCGCCAAACGCGCTCCCGCCAGTGTCGACGCTGGAAGCTCCGCCCAGCTCCACCGCGGTGCTCCCGCCTGTGTTTGGATTGCTGCTCGTTTGGCCGCCTGCGACGCCAGTCGAGCCTGCTTCGTGAATCACGGGCCCGTCCGGGCCTGGAGGCGATCCAATGGGTGGGCCGCGGTCGGTGTCGGCGCCGCAAGCCAAGGCGCAGCGCGCGAGCGTGGCATACAGCGCCAGCTGCGCGCATCGCTGACGTGTTAAGTGTCTCATCGAGCTACCTTTCGACGCGCTCGGGGCGAGCGTCGTGTTCGGTGCTCTCAGGTTTGCAAAATCGATACCGCTCGCCGCGGTAGATTCAGCGGTTGCCCAAACGGCCTTCGACGATCGCGGCGTTGGCGGTCATTGCCATCAAACGGCCCGAATCGGCGATCATGCTGATGAATGGCGCGTCCCAACTGCGGTCGGACCAAGCGGGGCGCCATGCCTCGGCCATGCGCGGATCGCGCGTCCAAAGCGCACCAAGACTCGCAACCCATTCACGGTCCAGTACGTCGAGCGCGCTCGCCGAAAGATCCGGAGCGCCGGGGACGATGGACACGGTGGTGAGATCCCCCTCGACGCGCAGCGCATTCCCGTCACTACCGACGACTAGACCCAAGCTACGCTCGACGCTGCTCGCGCCATTGACGAATGCGCGCGTTGCGGGCGTTGGTAGGAGCTTCAGCTCCCAATCCAGCGGTGAATAAAGCGCGGCGAAAGCGCCCCCTTGAACCAACCGTCCGCAGATCAGCCAGCGTGTGTCGTCGAAACGCAGCACGGATGCCACGTTTTGCACGCGGTCCAGCGGAAACGGCTTGAGCCAGCGGCGCCCCGACATGGCGAGCAACGAGGGGGGCAACCCTGGGCGACGTCCCACGGCGACGATCAGATCATCGAAAATGCCGCTCGCGTCCTGGAGTTCGATGCTTTGATCGGGAGCATTGACCAGCTCGCGTAAGCCGTCCGAACCAAACAAGGCCAAGGCGCCGTTCGAACCGCCAATCAGGAAGCCGCCCGCTTCGTGTCGACGCGCGAAGGCCATACCGCGCGGGATGCGAGCCAAAATACTTTTCGCGCCCAGCCACGAATCACCGTTCCAGAACAGCGGCCCGCGTGGGGTCAGGGCAAAGCAACGGCCGTCGGTATCCCATGCGGCGCTCTGGATGACCAAGTCATCGTGCGGGCGATGTTTGACGATCCAACTCCAACCGGCCACGTCGGACGGCATGGAGGTGCTTTGAATGGTGCGCAACAGTCGGCGGCTGGAGGTGGGCGGCGCGGGGCGATCGCCCAGCCAGGGGATGAGCGCGTTGACCAGCGCTTCGGCGGTTTGCGGGCGATGCTCGACCGACGACGCGGTACCCCAAGCCAACGCCGCGTCAATCGCGCGGCAAGCGTCGGCGCGCTCGCGAAGCTCGGGTGCAAGCACCTTGCAGTCGAGCACGCTTTTGCGCGTTTTTGCGCGCATTTGCTCGTATGCCTCATACGGCGTGTTGGCGTCGAAATAGTGCGTGCCGGTAAACAGGTAGAAGGCGATGCAGGCGAGCGCAAACACGTCCGTTTCCGGGCCAACGCCGGCGTCGAGCGCTTGTTCCGGCGCGGCGTAGCCCACGGTGCCGAAACCCACGCCGGCGAAGGTGTGGCCCAAGCCCTCGGGTCGCGCCAAGCCGAAGTCGGAGATCTTGAAGATCTCCGTCTCGCCGAAGCCGCAGCACAGGACATTGCCTGGCGTCAGATCGCGATGAATCACCCCGACGCTGTGGATTTCCGCGATGCCGCTCGCCAAGCAGCGCAGGGCATGCGTCGCGCGTACGGAATCGAAGGCATAACCAGTTTTGGCAATCGAGTAGGTGACGCGATCTTCGAGCGTCGTGCCTTCGACACCGCCGTGGACGTATTCGATGGCGATCCAGGGAGTGGGCGGATACCCGAAGTAGCTGGTGATGCCGGTGTCGACGAAGCGCACCACGAACGGGCACGGGGGAACGCGCTCGTTCAGCCGTCCGAGCGCGATTGCTTCTTTCTGGGCGACCAACTCGGGTGAAATGTCCGTTGAACCGAACGCGCGCCGCACGACCTTGACCACGACCGGCGAGGCACCCTCGGGTGCTTCACGACGGGCGAGGTAGGCCGCGCCCATTCCTCCTTCGCCGACTTGCTGCTCGAGCACGTAGCGAACTCCGCGTTGTACGTCTGAATCGATGTAGCGCCCACTGATGGTGTGGGGCGAGATGGACATCGGAGGCGGCTCGCTCACCTGACCATTTCTGCGCCGACTTTCACGGCGTGTCCATGGCTAAAGATCGCGATTGAGCTCGCAGCTAGGCTCTAGCGGCGCCGGCTGCTGCGCTGGCTATCGCGCGGCTCGCGCGGCTCGCGCGGCTCACCTGGCTCACGCCGCGCCCGTGGAGTGCTGCCCGAGATCAGCTCCTGCCAGGTGGCGCTGAGTACGGCTTCTTCATCCTGAAGCACTAGTGCCGTCCAAGACCCTGCTTCATCCCCGCGCGCGAATAGCGATTCGGCGAGCTTCGGGGCGATGGGCATGAGCGCCGAGCACAGCGCACCGCGCTCCACGCAGCCCGCGTAAATGGGGTCGGCCGCGCTGGTGCTGGGCGAAAGCATGAGTTGACGAAGCACCTGCACGGCTCGTGGATGCCGCAGATCGGCGACTAGCCCGACCGGGCTGGCGAGCCCCTCTTGGCGCGCCAAGGCATAGCTCTCCAGCAAGCGCCAACGCGCGCCGTGGACGCAACGCCAAGCCTCGGGATGCGATTCGGACGACACACTGATGGACTATGTGATTCACGCCTCGCTGCCAAGTCTCCGGCTGTCCGAGCTCGGACATTTTCGTGCGCGTGCCGGCAGGCCGGTCATTCCGCTGCCGTTGCAGCGCAAAACGCTGGTCAGAATGTTGGCCCGAGGCGCCACAAAACGGCGAGCGTTTGGGCTTGCGCGCACGCGGATTGTCGCCGCGCTGTAGCGGGTAGACCGCGCTTTGCCGTAACCACCGTGAAGGCTGGAGCGTACTCTTTGGCGTCGCGAGCGGCTCCGCTTTCGGGGCGACGCACGCACCAGAAAGGAATCATCCATGGCACCACGCTCTTACGCAAAACCCTCGCAGGAGGAGCTCCGCTCTCGCCTGGGTGCGCTCGAGTTCGAAGTGACGCAGCACGACGCGACGGAGCCGCCCTTTCGCAATCGCTTTTGGGACAATCACGACGTCGGTTTGTACGTGGACATCGTGAGCGGGGAACCGCTGTTCAGCTCGGTCGACAAGTTCGACTCGGGGACTGGCTGGCCGAGCTTCACCAAGCCGGTGGAGGCTGAAAACGTGCTCGAGAAGACCGACATTAGCCATGGCATGCGGCGGGTCGAAGTGCGTTCCAAGCACGCCAACTCGCACTTGGGCCACGTCTTCGACGATGGGCCGCGACCCACTCGGCTGCGCTATTGCATCAACTCGGCCTCGCTGCGCTTCATCCCCGTGTCTCAACTCGAGGCGCAAGGCTACGGTGAGTACCGCGCGTTGTTTGGCGACGCTCACGCGACGGCTCAGGCCCCCCTCGTCGATCATGACAACGCCTGTGCAGTGCCTGGACCGGGCGAAGCAGCGAGTTGCGAAGCGACCGTCGAGGAAGCCGTTCTGGCCGGTGGTTGCTTTTGGGGCATGGAAGAAATTCTGCGCCGCGTTCCGGGAGTGATTGAGACGACCGTCGGCTACACCGGCGGGGTGGGTTCGAGTCCAAAGTACGAGCAGGTCAAGACTGGGCGCACCGGGCACGCCGAGGCGATTCGCGTGCTCTTCGACCCCAAGCGCATCTCGTACGAGCAGTTGCTCGACGAATGGTTCTTCAAGATGCACGACCCGACTACCAAAGATCAGCAGGGCAATGACCGAGGCAGCCAATATCGTTCGGCGATCTTCGTCACTTCCGCCAAGCAGCGTGAACTTGCCGAGCAGGCAAAGCAGCAGGCACAAACGAGTGGGCGCTGGAAGAAGCCGATCGTGACCGAGATTGTGGAGGCTGGCCCCTTCACGCCCGCCGAGGACTATCACCAGAAGTATCTGGAAAAGCACCCCGGCGGCTACACCTGTCACTTCATGCGGGGCTGACGCTCGCCCGTGTCTCGACCGGGCTCAACGGGCGCTCATTGGGCGCCCGTTGAGCTTCGTTCGTGCTCGGCGCGGACGCGATTTCGGCGGCGCATTGCCCGGCACGCTCGATGGTGTCGTGGACGAACTCGAGCTTGGCAACCACTCGCTCGCCGAGCACGAACGGGTAAGCGTCCGCGAGACCCATCGAGCGATTGAGGCTGTTCAGGGCGACCGTTAGCGGAACCCACGCGCTGATCAGCTGTTCGAACTTGTCGAAATGGATCCGTCTCACTGCCACCGCTTCGGCGGGCGCGCCGCCGACGGCCTGTGGGCGGATTGCGAGGCCATAGCTCTGTGCGGTTTCCAGCGTGTCGACCATGTGCAGGTAGTGCGCCCAGGTCTCCGCCCAATCCTCCCAAGGATGCATGGTCGCGTAGGCGCTGACGTATTCGTCACTCCAGTTTTGCTTCGGACTCTCGTAATGGCGTTTGACCGCCTCTTCGTAGTCGCTCTGCTCGTCGCCGAATAGCGCGCGAAAGTCGGCCAGGCGCGCGCTGTCCTTCAGCAAGCGGTCCCAGTAATAGTGTCCGGACTCGTGACGGAAGTGTCCGAGCAGCGTGCGATAGCGCTCACCCAACTCGACGCGCGTTTGCTCGCGAACGGGCGAGTTAGCCTCTTTCACGTTGATGGTGACTAGCCCGTCACAGTGCCCGGTCAGGACCTTCTCGCCATTGGCGTTGTCGCTCTTGAACGCGAAGGCGAGTCCACGCAATTGGTCTTCCTGCTTGGCTTCGATCGGCAAGCCGAGCTGCAGCAGCGTGTAGACCAAGCGACGCTTCGCAATCTCGAGTACGTGCCAGGAACCGAGCGCCAGGGGTGCGCTCAGATCCGGAATGGTATCGTTGAGTCGGCAAGCCAAGCAGTATTCGTGCGGCTCGTGTTCGGGGACGGCCCAGTTGCAAACCGCGTAGGCCGTGTAGTTTTTGCACAGTCGATAGCGCGCGCTCGCGGCTACGGGATCGAGAGCCACCTGGATGCCGGCGGGGCCATCGATTGACTGTTCCATCGCGCTGAGAACGCCGCGATCGGGCAGGTACGCGAGCGTGTGACCGCAGCGCGTGCATTGCGAGTTTTCGAAGAAAAGGACGTGTTTACAAGCTGAGCAGGTGAAAATTTTCATGGCTCTACCGGTCGCGCCCGAGGCGGGTTCAAGGGGTAATGAAGGTGCCGCACGAGGACGAACAGTGAGAAATGTCGTCCACGCAGGAGTCGTGATCGCCGATGCAATCGTGGCAGTCGTCCAGCTTGCGCTGTTTGTCGTCGCTGTTGCTTGCAGCGCTTTCACAGCGAGCTTTGCAGGCATCGACGTTGTAGCCGGAGTCGAAGCAGTCGGCATAGCGCTGACAGATGTCGTGACAGTCCCATTTGTTGGTGATGGGATCTGCCGCGCTGCAGGCGACGCCGGTCAAGGACAAGCATAGACAGACAAAAGCGAATGGTCTGAGCATCATGTCGGCGCCATTGCAGTGGGTGTGCCAAGGCTTCATTCCCGAACGATTCACCGCTCGCTGCGTGTCCTGGCCTGGGACGGTGGGCGAGGCCAGGTACAAAAGGTCTCAGAGTGTGGCGTCTCGTCGCGGCGGGGCACGGTTCGTGCTCTCCATTGGCCGCGTGAGCTCGTCCAAAGCGCATCGCATCAAGCACTACTGGGACCTGATTAAGCGCGTCTCCGACCAAGCCGACGCCGACGATGCCGATATCGTCGCGGCGGGTTTGGCATTTTACGGTACTTTGGGCCTATTTCCGGCGCTGTTGGCGATGGTCTCGCTGTATGGCCTGATCGCCGACCCAGTCGCCATTCGGCAGGTCATCTACGAGGTTGCGCGCTCGCTACCTGCTGCGGCGCGCGATCTGGTGATCGGAGAACTCGCGAACTTCATCGCTCGCGACTCGCGCCAGCTGAGCGTGGGCATGGTCTTGGGGTTCTTGGCCGTGCTGTGGAGCGCTTCGTCGGCGATGAGCGTGTTGGTGCGCGCGATCAACGTGGCCTACGACTTGCCGGAGCGGCGCAGTTTTTTCAAACGCCGACGAATGGCGGTGCTGTTTACCCTGGCCGGTATGGTCGGGCTGCTGGTGCTCATTCCACTGATTGCTGTATTACCCAAGCTACTCACGTTTTTTCACGTCGAGAGTGGGCTCGTGCTGCTGCGCTGGCCGGTGATGCTCGCGATTGCGTGGCTCACCTTCGTCCTGCTCTATCGATACGCGGTGCAGAAGAGCCCCTTGCCGAAATTGCGAGCCGTCTTGCCGGGTGCCACGGTCGCCGCGTTGCTTTGGGTCGGCCTGTGTGCGGTGTATTCGGCTTATGTCGAGTACTTTACCAGCTTCGATTCGACGTACGGTGCGCTCACCGGCGTGATCGTGCTGGAATTCTGGCTGTACGTTTCGGCGCTGATCGTGGTCTACGGGGCAGAGCTGAATGCCGAGTTGGCGCGGCACCCGCTCATGCACGAACAGCAGGATTTGCCGCTCGTTTCGGATGTTCCTCCCGAC
>DASQCO010000106.1:0-9618 GCA_035634635.1 Polyangiaceae bacterium | reverse complement strand
GCAGGTCGTGGATGACGGGGGGCCAAGCACGACAGAAGGTTGGCTTGCGAGTTGGTTGCGGTCGAATCGATTGATCGCATGCCAAGCATGCCTCTCTCTCGATTGCTCTCATGCATACCTGCCATCAGCGAGAGTAATAGTTGCACAGTTGGACTATATCTTCCTACGCGCGCATGACGAATCAAGACGCTCGCACATTGCACGCAGCCAAACAGGGCGTAGGGTGCCGCCATGCTCGGGAGCTTTTTGGCAGCGAATCGCGAAGAGCTGTTGGCTCGGGCGCGCGCTCGGGTGGCTGCGAGGAACGCGCCGGCCGCCAGCGAGTACGAGTTGACCCACGGGCTCCCCGCGTTTTTCGATCAACTCCGCAGCGCGTTGGGCCGCGCGGAGTCCGAGCAAGGGGTCGACCACTCGGAGCTCGAGCGCACGGCCAGCCACCATGGCCACGATCTCTTTCAAAAGGGCGTGAGCGTCGCCCAAGTGGTGCACGACTACGGCGACCTGTGCCAGGTGATTACTGGGCTCGCCGTCGAGAATAATACACCGATCCCCGCCGCAGAGTTTCAGACACTCAACCTGTGCTTGGACGACGCCATCGCCGGTGCCGTGACTGAATTTGCGCGTCAGCGCGAGAACAAGCTCAGCGTCGAGAGCACGGAGCGGCTCGGTACGCTGGCGCACGAGCTGCGGAACCACCTCAACACGGCCATGCTGGCGTTTTCGAGCCTCCGCAAGGGCATCGTCGCCGTAGGCGGCAGCACCGGCGCCATTCTCGAGCGCAGTCTCATTGGGCTGCAGGCACTGATCGATAGCTCGTTCGCTAATGTTCGCCTCGATGTCGGACTGCAGGCCAACCAGCGGCTCCTGTTGCGAGAAGTGATCGAAGAGGTGGAGATTGCCTCTTCGATGTTCGCCGCTTCGCGCCGCCTGACGCTTTCCGTGCGTTCCGACAACGATCAGCTGGTGGTCGAAGCGGATCGGCAGATCCTCGCCGCCGCGATCACCAATCTGCTGCAGAACGCGTTCAAGTTCACGCGCGCAGGTAGCCGAGTCTTGCTCACTGTCGGTTGTACTCCAACGCGAGTCACGATCAGCATTGCTGACGAGTGCGGAGGGTTACCGCCTGGGCGACGCGAAACCTTGCTGCGCCCGTTCACCCAACGCAGCGCCGATCGCTCAGGACTTGGCCTCGGCTTGTCGATCTGCGTGAAAGCTATGCAAACGATGAGCGGCGAGCTCAAGCTGCAGGACGTGCCCGGCCATGGCTGCGTGTTCACCATCGATCTGCCGCGCCAGCCCGCGCTTCTGTAGATCGTTCGCCCGCCTCGACTCGTACAAGACGTCAACTTGTTCGTGGTGGGCTGAAGCGCACGCCGGAACGCCGCAGTGCGTGGCGCAAGTGTGTCGCAGCAGTTAGCCAGCGCGAATCCTCGTCGAAACTGAGCGTCAGACTCACCCTGCTCCTCCTTCATTGCTCCACACTCCGAGGGCGCCCTCGTCGTTGCGTGCGCAATGCTGGGGCGCGTCGAACGCTTCCCCATTCTCCGGACGCGCGCGTCCGACAGGAGATGCAGGGCGCGCTCCGAAACGGAGGCGCCCCAGCTCCACGCGGTCCCGCTGTATTTCGAAAAGCTCCTGTTCGACCCCGAACCGGACGTCGGCCGGCAACTCCAAGCGCAGCGCCCGGATGTACGCAGCGCTCGTCTTCTGTGTGGCTCGAGCACAAGCCGCGTACGCGTCCCCCTCGTGCCCGCCCACCAGGAGTTGGCGAATCCGCCGCGCCACGGCCATCACCTTCGCGCGGTACGAGCCTTTCCTGATCGGCCTCCCACCGAGCGCGATGATTGCCGTGCTGAGGTCACCCTCAAATACGCCGCGACGAAGCACCTGGTGCAACAGACGACGCCGCGCGTCGGAACCTTGTACCACGACAGCTGCGGCACTGAGCACCAAGCCCTCGTCCAAGTCCGCGACGACGAGCCGATTCAGCGCGATACAGGTTTTGTTCGGTGACCAATTTCTCTGTGCAGGAATTGACATGGGTGCCTCCAGCTACGGAGCGTGCACCGCACGTGCCAGTTGCTTGCAAAGCAGCGCCTGGGCTCTGGCGCGTCTCTAGCGATACGCGACTATCTGCGAGCCCGACATCGTGTCTTTCTACGCGATCTATTTGGTCTGACCGTGAGAACGCTCGCCTTTGGCATTGACTGCACTCGGTGTGGCCTTTTCGGCAAGGGGCTTCGGGTCTGCAACGGAGAGGATGCGTCGCAGCTTCGCGGCCGCTTGAGAATCCGGTCGAGGTGTTTGTGCTTGGGGGGTGCGCTGGGTTGTCATCGGCTTTTTCCTTTGATTGCAGCTACTCTTAAGATTGAGCGCGCGAGTGACCACGTCCTCGGCATGCCGTCGGGCTCACCGATTCGGCGAATGGGCAACGTTCACATCATCTCGCCCGCGCGCAAGCCGAGCGGTCGAGAAACCTCAGTAGAGTGTTCTTGATGCACGTGCCGGGTGGCGCGTGGCGATCTCGCGTTGCTTTCCCCGAATGAGGGACATCACATTCGATTTGCTAGTCACCCTCATTCGATTGCTAGTCAGCCGACAACACGCTTACGCCCCAAGCGAGGCGCATAGTCACAGGCTGCAACCAACTCACCGCACCGATGTAAGGGCTGTTGTGGCAAGGTTTTCTCTGGCACATGCGTGGCACGACGAGTGCAGGTGGTTGGCGTCAGAACGAAGGCCTTTCGGTCAGGTCACGCGCCGAGTCTTACTTAGTCCGTGACGTCCCCGTCGTCGACCTCGTCTGAGGCTAATCCGAGGCGCATGCGCGCCGTTCGGCTCTGGCTCCTCACACCGGACCGAGAAAACCAATATGACCTACTCCAAGATGATTGTGTCCTTGACGAGCATTGCCGCGATGTTCGTCGCTGCGTGCGGCAGCGCCGCCCTACCAATAGATAAATTGAGCGAGGCGAAGTCCACGGTACGCGCCGCACAAGAAGCGGGCGCACAAGGCACTCCGCAGGCCCAGCTCCACCTGAAGATGGCAAATGATGAGCTGGCCTCCGCGCAGAAAGCGATCGACGACAATGACGGAGACCGCGCTCGCCTACTCTTGAATCAAGCACAAGCGGACGCCGATCTCTCTCTCATACTCGCCCGCGGCAGCGCTGATCAGCGAGCCGCTCAAGCAGCGCAAGCAAAGATCGTCGAGTTGTCGAAGCAAGCCCAGTAGCACCGTCCGCACGCAAACCTTAGGAAAATGCCCATGAAGATCTCCATTATTGCTCTCGTCACCAGCTTCTTGTCGGTCACCGCCTGCGCAGCGACCACTCCCAGCCCCGAGCTCGTTGGCGCCCGTCAATCTTACGACCAAGCGCGCACGGATCCGAACGCGAAGCTCGTACCGGACAGTGTGCTCAGCGCCAAGCAGGCTTTGGACAAGGCTGAGTCGGTGCACGAAAAGAGTCCACAATCCGACGAAGACCGCAGCTTCACGTACGTTGCGCAGCGGCGAGCGGAGCAATCGCTAGCCTTGGGAGCCAACGCAAAAGCGAAGCAGGACCAAATCGCCTCCACCGCGCGGTACGGGCAGCTACAAGACTCGTTGCGCACTTCAGCCGTCGCCCAGTTGGGCGTCGAGCGCAACGCGACCAATCAACTTGGCACGCAGCTGGCCCAGAGCCAGACT
This sequence comes from Polyangiaceae bacterium, assembly GCA_035634635.1. GTDB lineage: Bacteria > Myxococcota_A > Polyangia > Polyangiales > Polyangiaceae > PMG-095. Next base: position 5,927 of record DASQCO010000106.1, on the reverse strand, counting down.
GGCCTGGCGGAAGCCAATGCTCGAACAGCACGTGCCATGGAGAGCCTAGCGAAGATCGCCCAGGTCAAAGAAGAAGCTCGAGGCATGGTCATCACCCTCTCCGGCCAAGTGCTGTTCGTGACGGGCAAGTCAGAACTGCTGCCGTCGGCACAAGATCAACTCTCGGCGGTTGCCAAGGCCTTGCAAGATCAAGGCGAGCTCAGGCCGATTGTGGTCGAAGGCTACACCGACTCGGTCGGCTCGCAGTCGAACAACATGAAGTTGTCGCGAGATCGCGCTGAAGCCGTGCGCAGCTTTCTCCTGAGCAAAGGACTGCGTTCGGACAAGGTCACGGCAGTCGGCAAAGGCACATCAAGCCCAGTAGCCAGCAATGACACGGCGGACGGCCGCGCCAACAATCGCCGCGTCGAAATCGTCGTAGCGGGAGCTTCCGCGAACGGACAGTAACCGCCCCTACTCCGCCGGTGCCGGTATGCAGCGTTTTTTGGCGCGCTTGGCGGCACGGTGCATGCAAGGTCCCAGTCCATGAAACAGGCTTGCTCGCGGCGCTCCGCAGCCACCCGGTCGTACGGCGTGAGGCACAATTGACGCTTGTGGCGCGCATCGACGTCAGTGAGCAAGCGGCGGCGGTACGACCGCATGCCGAGGCAGAGACCGATCCAGCGATGGCAGAGTCAGCACTGCTGCTGCCCGCGCTCGCAGCACCCGTTCCCGCTCTTCGTACGCCCGCGCTGCGTAACCGAGCAATCTTGTTCGAGTTGAGCGGATTGAACCCGGGAGCTGTCTTTTCGGTGCATCACTCCGGCGTCGTCATTGGCAGAGCTTCGGCATCCACTATCGTCGTGAAGGACGGCGGCGTGTCCTGGGAGCACGCCGCTTTGACCAACCGACACGACGGCTTCTACGTCGAGGACCTGCGCAGCCTAAATGGAACTTTTCTCAACGAGGCGCGAGTAGAACGCCCGGTCCTGCTGGCGGATGGCGACCAACTACGGCTCGGCGGCAGCAATACCGTGTTCAAGTTCTCGATGATGGGGGAGTTCGAAGAGAGTGTGCTGCGCAACCTGTTCGCGCTCACCTTGCGCGATTCGCTGACGCACCTGTTCAATCACCGTCATTTCGAAGAGCGCCTCCGCGGAGAACTTGCGTTGGCAAAGCGTCAAGGCGAGACATCGTCTGTGCTCGTGGTTGATATCGACCACTTCAACACCGTGAACGCGCGCTTTGGCCATAACGTGGGGGATGCGGTGTTGAAGTTGATTGCGAGCACTCTACTCAAGCTCATGCGCCCCGAAGATGTGGTAGCCCGCCTCGATGGCGGGAAGTTCGCCGTTGTCCTGCACGCAACGTCGGCCCGGAATGCGTTGATTCTGGGCGAGCGCGTCTGCCACCGCGTTTCGGCTATTTCGCTCGAGCCGAGCGTGCGCGGTCTGGCATTGACTGCAAGTGTTGGATTGGCGAGTGTTGGCGACACGGAACATGCTGAGTCCGCGGAGGCTCTTCTCCTGCGCGCTCAGCAGGCATCTCGAGAAGCCAATGCGTGCGGTGGCAACCGAACGCGGGTTGCGGCGCCGAACCAATGAACGAGTGCGCGCGGGCTCCCTTCGAGCCGCAGTCGATCAGCGATCCGTCTACGCGCCCGGCGACTCGGGATGAACGACGCCGGGCGCATGCTCTCCGTAGAGCTCAGGGAGTGACGGGGCCGTGTGCCCGTTTCGAGCTGCCATGGCGCGAACGCTACCTGCGCTCGCGCACGCTACCGCTCACGGCGTCGTGAAAACGACGTCGTCGATGTAGTAAGACAAAGTCGCGGTCGGTGATTCAACGTAGAACGATGCCGCGCTCATCGTGCCGCCGCCAGCGCAGGCCGGAAACGTTTGGGCGCCGCTGAATTGCGTCCAGCTGGACGCGGATGCGGCTGAGGAGGCAACCCAAGTAAAGTAGTTCTCGGCTGCGCTCGAGCCACCGCTGCACGTGTAGTGCAAGGTGACGATCAATGAACCCGTTGCGTTGCTGGACGGCAGCTTGCCCCAGAGGCTCAGGGTGTAGCTGGTGCCGGGCGTGGCAAGACTCAGAACGCTGTATTGCGGCCCCTGGTAAGTTTGCGTTCGCCCGGTGATCAGCAAGCTCTGGGTGCCTGAGTGCGCCTCCGCCGAACTGCTCGCGATCGTGGCCGAGCCGCCGAACACCGACCAACCGGTCGTGTTCGTCTCGAAGCCCGAGTTGGTGATCAGGTTCACTCCCGCCCCACCCGTCCCGTCTCCGCCGTTTCCACCTGCTGCGCCGCTACCAGTGCCGCCGCTGGCACCGCTCCCGCCCTTACCGCCGGCATCGCTCCCGCCGGCACTAGTCCCGCCCTTACCGCCGGCTGCACTAGTCCCGCCCTTACCGCCAGCACTGCTTCCGCTGCCGCCGGTCCCGCCTTTCGCGCCGGTACCCGCGTTGCCGCCCGAGGCTCCCTTTCCACCCGCGCCGCCGCTAGCGGTGCCGCCATCACTTGCCGCTGCCTTGCCACCGCTCGCGTTGCTTCCTGCGCTGGCGCTCGCGACTTCACCGCCGCTCCCACCTGTCGCGCCTCCGCTGTCACCGATCGGGTGGTAGCCCTCGGCGTTCGGGCCACCCACGTCAGGCTGGACCGCGGTCGCGCAGGCCATCACCAAGCTGCTGTTCGCTAACAAGACCCAAGCTGCGTGCCTCAACTTGCGTTGCACCGTCTTCTCCGTTCCAGCCCGTCGTCGGCTAAACCACCCGTCGTCGGCTAAATCAAAAGCGTACCACGCAAATGCGCGGCCCAATTGAGAGCGGCCAAAATCGATATTCCGTTTTCCTACACTGACGTACTTCGCCAACGCGGTTTCGACCGTTCGGCAGCTCGTAGGCGTCCGACGATTCCACTCACAACACCCCAAACGCTCGCGCACCTAGCCACACGATCTGACACTCGGTGCTGCTAACGCCGCGAAATGTGACGTCGGCGGCATCGTGCTCGAGATTGAGCCGCGTACCGCGTCCGTCGAACGTGCACGAACGGCAGGCGCATCGTGATCAGGGCGTGCCCTGACTCTTCGATGTTCATTGGGGTTGATGGTCACGAGAAGCGTCGTGGGGCACGTAGCCTTCGGCGGCACAGGAGTCAGATTCGCAATCGCCGCGACGCAGTAGGTGTCGCCGCTCGCGCTGAAGTAGTTGAAGACGTGCACCTTGCCGTGACGAACGCCGGGCATGTTGTTCAGCACACCCGTCGACAACGAGGGCCCGGAAAGGAATCCGGTGGGCTTGGCCGAGGGACGAATGAAATGACCATTTCGCAATTCGTGCGCGACTGGCAACATAACTAGGTTTGCTCCTGCGCGGGTCGCGAGGCGCGCTGCGATCGGCGCGCGGCCGCGCTGGTGAATTTCGACAGAAGGATGCAGGTTCCGAACTAGCGAGCGAGGGAGCGAGCGATGTCGGATGAGTCGCGACAATCGACGGGCTTCTTGGCATGGTTGGCAGGCGTTCCGCTTGCGCTCTGGTTTGCGGTGACGCGTTTGGCGGCGGCCCCGGCAGTTCCTCCGGCCACACCAATCGTCGCGACAGCCTCAGCGCCAGCGTCGTCCACATCGGCGCCCGGTCTCCCGCCCCAGACTTTGGCGTCGGAGTCGGCTGCGTTGGCGCCATCCGCGCTCTGTCTCGGGCGTTTCCTAGCCCCGCTCCACGCCATGGCCGGCACTCAAATGCGGCCGTTGCCCGAGAAGGGCGACGTATTGGATTGGCAGGCGCGCGTGGCAGAAGCCAGCTCGCAGCTGAGGCAAACGTTTCACGCAGCCCAGGCAGGCCAGGTCGAGGCGCTGATCGCTACCATTCCCGATCCGATCGATTCTGGCCTCAGCTACGCCTTCGAGACGAGTGTGCAGGCCGTGCGACGCGGCGTCGAGCAAGCCAGGAAGGTCGCCTACTATCGGGATCGGAGCTGGTTGCCCTGGGACGACAGGGAAATCGAGGCCGCGAAGCAGCGCGATGTCGAAGGCTGCCGCGCGGTATTGCCAGGAGTGATGCTGTTTCGCGGCGGTTCCGTGTCCGACGCTCGCTTGCTGATGCTGCTATTGGTGGGTGAGTCGCCGAATACGGGCTTACGTCAGCTAGCAATGAAGCGCGCGCTCGACGTGCGCGCACAGTTCGTCGTGCCTGCGGACGGAGCCACTCAGGACACGAGAATTCGCGTGATCGGTCCAACCTTCTCGGCGAGCGCGCAGTCGCTGCGCAACGCCCTGCTCTCGTGGGCCGATGAGCACCACGGCCTGCAGGTTGCCTTCGACGTGAAGAGCGGCACGGCGACCGGCGCGGCCGTGCGAACCTGGCTCGGCGCGACCGGATCGCGCCTCGGCGATACGAGCACGATTGAATATCGTGCCACCGCCGTTCCGGCCGCCATGCTCGAGTGCTCGTACCTGTACTTCTTGCAGAATCAGCTCGATGTCGCGCCGACCCTCGATTCGAGCGGCGCGCCGGGTTCCCAGGCGCTCGATGGAGTGGCTACGTTGAGCGAATCGGGCACCGAGTTCGGCGGGACGGCCAACGAAGGCGGCAACTGCCCATGGCGTGCCGCATCGAATTTTCACTTCCCCTTTCATGTCTCTGCATTGCGCGACGCTTACGAGCAGCTGGACAAGTCAGCGTCGCCCAAGGACTCCGTCGTTTCGCACGCGCTGTCGCTGGACGCTTCGCTGCGCGAGGCTCGTGTCGGTGTGGACGTCGACGGCAACCCGTCGCAGAAAGCGAGCACGGCGGAGGATCTGTCGCTCGGTGAGGTGCTGGAGCTGATCTCGGCGCGACACGTACGCCACTTGGCAATCCGAGCCACGGACGTCGGGGACGCGATCTTTCTGGCACGACGCGTCCGTGACGTAGCGCCCGACGTTCGGCTGGCGTTCTTCGACTCGGACGTGCTCCTGCTCCATCCGACGTTTCGGAGGCAATTGCTCGGCTCGCTCGTGGTTACGCCCTACCCGTTCCACGGACTGACCGATCTGGTATCGCGCGACGGGGAGGAGTCGGTTTCACTCGATGGTTTCGTGAGCAGCCACGCGCAGGGGGTGTTCAACGCGGTTGCCGCCCAGCTCGGCGAGCCTTTCGACTCGAAGCGGCTGAGCGGCTACATGATGGGGACCGAGTCTCCGTTGCCGACCTGGATCGCCGGCATCGGCCGCAAAGCGATGGTCCCGTTGAGGGTATCGCCCTCTGCCGATTGCGACGACGTGCTGTTCGGCACCGAGCGAGCAGCAGACTTCACTCTGGACCAGCACTGTCGCGCCGTGGAGGGAAAACGGACCAAGGAGCGAAGAGCGACCTGGGAGGCGTTCAGCGTCGACCATGCCGCCCTGCTGCACCTGCCTCACTCGGGCAAGCTGCCCTACGCTTGGGACTTCCTTTTTGCCGCGCTCATCTTCGTGTTCGGCCTCGATCGCGCGCTGCAGAATCGCCGGTCGCGGCACTTCTCGACCACCCAATTCCCGCTGAGCTTGAAGGGTAACCAGCAAGACGATCAGAGTTTGGACCTGGCGATTGGTCGCGCCAAATGGCGCCTCTACGCGGCGATTCGCTCCTTCTTATTCGTCCTCGCCTTTGCGTCCATGGAGGCCGTGTATCTGCTCAGTATCATTGCGCGCTATGGTCAGCTGTTCGCGCTCCGAGCGGGCTAGCTGAGCTGGGGCTGCTTCATTCACGATGCGTTGTTCGTGTCGGCCATTGCGGTGGCTTAGCTCGCGCTGGGAGCTGCCGTCTGGTTCTTTTTTGAAGCAGCGAGGCGCTTCGTCGGCGATTTTCGTGCCTTTGCGGGCTGCGTTCGCGCCGGGCTGCGTCCAAGAATCAGCGACTTGGTCGACAGTATTCGCGAGAGTCCCGCGAGCGGACCCGATAGCGTCGATGCTGCGCAGGCTGGCAGCGCG